>JAHEJP010000117.1 GCA_024638855.1 Chloroflexota bacterium | reverse complement strand
TGGGCTCAAGACATCATGCGCTACTTGATTCGACACGATACGGGTACAAAAAACAGCATTGCCGATAATGTCTCATCCATTATTTGCCGGCCCTGGCGAGATTTTGAACTAGGCCACGCGCCAATGCATCGTTTGGAAACGGCCGTTCGCACCAATGACAAGGATCTTGCTTGCACCTGGTTAGAACGGATGTGGCTGGATTTCAAAATCCCTCACGACGTGCTTGTGGTCTGGATCAACGAGATGTTCGCCTACCTAGCCCAAGACACAGAACAACACATTTTGGATTCCATCTTAGAGACCCACCATAGCATTTGGGGCAACCGATATGAAAAATGGGATCTAATGACGCCTTGGGAAAAGGTAGCCCTCACGGTCGAAGGCATGCGGGGCCATCTCAGTGGCCAGAGCCGAAAAGGGGATGTTCTGGTCTGGGAAGAAGAAGATCGTTTTGTAACTGCTTTTGATCCATGCGGAACAGGCGGCGTATTACGACGAGGCGATCCAGAAACAGGCCGGCCTGCCTATCAGACCGAGGGCTTGAACCTAGAAAGCCATGAGTGGATTTGGGATGACAAAACTGGCGTTCACTGGTATTGCAGCCACTGCGCCATTGCCATGGAGTGGCTGCCAGGCAACCAAAGGGGATATGTATTTCGGCCTCTAGACCACAATATGGATCATCAGGCGCCCTGCGTCTGGTACGTCTACAAAGATGAAAAGAAGTCACGAGCCTATCATTACCCTCGCACGGGCCTTGAAATTCCACTGGAAGCCGTTCAAAAAGGCTAAATTTGTTTGGAAACGAGCAGCAGGAGGAAAGAGAAATTATGATGAAGGTAGATACCCATCAACATTTTTGGAATATGGATTTAATTGAGTATTCATGGTTAATTTCCGCCTATGGCCCTTTATATCGCACCTACGGTCCTCACGAGCTAGAACCACAATTGAAAACCGCAGGCATTGATAAAACCGTTCTCGTCCAGTCTGCCAATTCTTACGCCGACACCAACTACATGCTGGCCCAGTCAGATAAATTCGACTGGATTGGGGCAGTCATCGGCTGGGTTCCTTTATGGAATCCGCGCGAGGCCGCCCATATGTTGGATACGAAGTACAGAAAGCACCCCAAGTTTCGAGGCATGCGCCACTTAATTCACGAAGAGCAAGATCCGGAATGGCTGCTCTGGGACATGGTGGTCGAGGGATTAAAATTGTTCGAGGAACGGGGATTGGTATTCGAAGTGGTGGCTGTTTACCCCAACCACCTGAAATTGATTCCTACTTTAGCCGAAAAACTGCCCAACCTAAAACTGGTTATCGACCACCTGGCAAAGCCACCCATTAAGGACAAGGTGATGGGCGAATGGGCTGAACAGTTCGCGGCCGCCGCCCAGTACCCCAACGTACATGTCAAAGTTTCTGGCCTGAATACGGCCGCCGATTGGGAGACGTGGACGGCGGCCGATATCAAACCATACATCGATTTCACACGCGAAAAGTTCGGAGCCGACCGCATGATGTTCGGCAGCGATTGGCCAGTAGCCGTGTTGGCGGGCGATTATCAGAAGGTTTGGCAGGCCACGAAAGAGGCCATCGCGGATTATAGGAAGGAAGAACAACAGGCAATATTAGGCGAAACGGCTTTCCGGGTTTATGGACTTTAGCTAAATAACCAGATGATCTTTTAAATGGAGAATTGAGGGATGAAACGATTTGGGCAGGTGATCGGCGTAAAGCCAGAGAATTACGAAGAATACGTGGAAGCGCATGCGGCCGTATGGCCAGAAGTGTTGGATATGATCAGCCAGTGCAATATAAAGAACTACTCAATCTACCACCACAACAGTCTACTCTTTGCCTATTTTGAATATCATGGCGAAGATTTCGAGGCAGATATGCAGAAGATGGCTGACCATCCTAAGACGCAAGAGTGGTGGGATTGGATGATGCCTATGCAAGAGCCATTGGAAACGCGCGCTGAAGGCGAATGGTGGACCACGATGTTAGAGGTCTTCCATCACGATTAGCCAGGAGAGGACGTGAAACTAGGTCTTCTGGGTCTGATCGAAAGCGATCTGACCGACGTGAATTACAATAAAATTCGTTGGGCCGCTGAACTAGGTTTTCACGGTTTGGGCGTCCATCTCACCGTACCCGCTGATACAGTCTCTGGCGAGACGGCCCTCAACGTCAAATCTGTCATCGCCGACCAAGGTCTAGAGTTCCTGCAACTATGGGGACCCTACCCAAGCATCATTTCACCCGACGAGCGGACCCGGAGAGTGGGCGTGGCGGCCGTGCGGGAAATCGTTAAACTGGCTGCCAGAATGGGCGTGCCGGCTGCCGGGGTCCGACCTACAAGCTTGAATCCGCGAGGCGATTGGTGGCCTCACCCCGATAATGACAGCCTGGAAACCGAAGATCGATTTGTGCAAAGTCTGCAGGAAATCTTGCAAACGGCCGGTGATTACAATGTAAATATCATTTTAGAGATCCATATCACTACCGTTTTGAATTCTCCGTTACGCATCAAACGCATCATTGAACGAACCGGGTCAACTCGGGTCAAACTGAACTTAGATCCCGCCAATTTTATCGGCGACTTGACAACCGCTTTTAATCCCACTCCCGTCATTGACGAACTATTTGACGTACTGGGTCCCTTCGCGGATACGGTTCATGTGAAAGACTTTTACCTGGAGGATCGATTTATTGTACACATCAGTGAGACCATACCTGGTGAAGGCATGATGGATTTGGATACAATTCTGCATCGTACGCAGGCGCTCTCACCAGATATGTATGCTATTATCGAACATTTGCCGCTTAGCCAGATCCCACAGGCCAAGCGCAACCTGACCCAAAAGATTGTGGAGTTGGGTTTGCCGCTTGGTTAGGAAAAGAAGTGAATGATGAAGGAAGATGAACAGAAGATACCCTTGGCGGATGGCAATGTTATTCCCTGGGAGGAACATCCGCGTATACAAAATATATTCATGAAAGCGCTGCTTACCTCGGCCGACAACCCTCTGGCCAACATCAGCCTGGTCAAAGTGCCGGTTGGTTGTGCTGTTTCACGACACCTGCATGCCAATGAAGTGGAATCCGTTTATTTACTGTCTGGTAAAAGCGAACTAGTATTAGGTGATGAGCGCGTCTCCTTTAATGCTGGTTCTGTTGTCGCTATCCCCAAAGGATTGGAACACGAGCTGCACAACGTAGGCGAAGAACCCGTGGAATTGTTGGCTTTTTTTACACCTCCATTAGCCAAACAGTGAGAGATTGATGGAACGATTCAAAGAACAGGTAGCCATTATCACCGGCTCCGGACAGGGCATCGGCAAGGGAATCGCCAGGCGATTGGCTCGAGAAGGGGCATATGTCATCATCGCCGAGTATAATCCCGAATCGGCTAATGCCGTTGCCCAAGAAATCGAGTTTGAAGGCGGTCGATCTCTAGCCTATCCTATTGATATCTCCGATGTCGCGGCCGTTCGTCAGATGGTTGTTAACGTTGTCACTAGATTTGGTCATATCGACATTCTAGTCAATAATGCCGGCATCGTACAAACGAAACCGATGATGGATCTCAGCCGGGAAGATTGGGATCGTATCATAGGCGTTAATCAGCGCGGCGCCTTCTTCTGTTTGCAAGCCGTCGCCTCCCAGATGGTCAAACAAGTGCCAGAAGCCTTGAGAAAGGCAGCCGAAACACCGGCCGATATTATGAACCTCAAGCTAGAACAAACTATCGATCAGGAATCGTCCGATCTACAAACGAGCTATGGCAAAATCATTAATCTGTCTTCTGTCGCCGGCCGACGCGGGCGTCCACTTGCAACTCATTATGCCGCAAGCAAGTCGGCCATCATCAGCATAACCCAATCGGCCGCCTTGGCCCTAGCTCCTTACAGAATTAATGTCAACGCTATTTGCCCTGGTATCGTCCCTACCCCGATGTGGCAGCAAATCGACGAAGAACGAGGTGAATTATTCGGGGCAAAACCAGGCGAAGCAGCCAATGCCTTCGTCAATATTGTGCCACTCAAACGCGCGGCAACAGCGGAGGATATCGCCGGTGCAGTGGCTTTCTTCTGTTCAGACGACGCCGATTACATCACTGGTCAAGCCCTCAACGTCGACGGCGGCTTTGAGATGAACTAAGGAATATTTATGCCTGTTCATGTGACGGACTCTGTCATTTTTCGCGATTTTTACAGCACCGGCCAAATGCGAGCCATTTTCGACGATGGACACCTGGTACAATGCTGGCTGGATGTCGAAGCGGCCCTGGCACGAGCACAAGCGAAACTAAATATCATCCCCGAATCGGCCGCCCAGGAAATAAATCGCCAGGCTCAAGCTGCGGCCATTGATATTAAAGCCCTAGGTCAAGGAACCAACCTCGTCGGCTATCCTATCCTGCCGCTGGTCCGCCAGCTCGCCGGACTGTGCGGTGGCGAAGCCGGACGGTATGTACACTGGGGCGCAACCACCCAAGACATCATGGATACGTCCAACGTGTTGCAATTGCGTGAGGCTTTGACCATCATTTCGAAGGACTTGGCGGCCCTCATAATCACCCTTTCCCACCTGGCGCAAGTACACCGCGATACTCCCATGGCCGGGCGAACGCATGGGCAACATGCCCTTCCCATTACCTTCGGCTTTAAAATCGCCGTTTGGATTGATGAATTACGACGCCACCAGGAACGCTTCGCGCAGTGCCGCCCTCGCCTTCTTCGTTGCCAATTTGGCGGTGCGGCCGGGACTTTAGCCTCCCTCAATGGCGACGGCTGGCAAGTGCACCAGGCTTTGGCTACCGAATTAGATCTATCGCCGGCGCCCATCGCCTGGTTTACCGCTCGCGACTCCTTTGCCGAGTTCGTCAACCTCTGTGGATTACTAACTGCGACCCTTGGAAAAATGGCTCATGAAGTCGCCAGCTTACAAAAGAATGAGTTTGGCGAAGTGGAAGAACCCTTTGAATCGGGCAAGGGCAGCTCCAGCACTATGCCCCAGAAGCGCAACCCCATCCTGTGCGAGGCCGTCACCGGCATATCCCAATTGGTCTGCCAGCACGTGCCAACCATGTTGACCGCCATGAAACCACAACATGAACGGGCCATGGGCGAGTGGCACATCGAATGGGACGTGGTTCCCCATGTTTGCCAATTGACCGGCGCGGCATTGAGCCATAGCCTGGAGATATTTGACGGGTTGATCGTCTACCCTGAGGCGATGAAACGTAATTTAGGGATAACCAAGGGCCAGATTGTCGCCGAAGCAGTCATGATGCGCCTGGGCGAAGAGATCGGCCGCCAACGAGCCCATGATCTGGTTTATGAGGCGTGCGAACGATCCATTGAAGAAAATACAGCCCTCTATTCCCTCCTGGCGACCAACACCGAAATCGCTGCCATCATAGCAGATGAAGAACTGCAACAACTCCTGGAACCGACCAATTATGTTGGTCTGGCGCCCTTCTTCGTCGACCAGGTCATAGCTAATACCCATGGCAATAATAAACATGATATTCAACCAACGACCAACGACCGGTTGCCAACCATGAGCATCCAAAATTCTACAAGCGGCGACTTTTGACATGTTATTGACAATTATTTGTAAGGAGACGTCTATGGTGTAATTGAACAGAATGGTAAGCGGAGAACTTTGGAGCTTAGTGAAAGGTATTCTATCCAGAGGAAGACATGGCTAGTGATGCATTCGTTAAAACAACTCAAGAGGTCACGATCCATATTCCGTAAATTGAGGAGATGAAGATGAAACACTTTAAATGGATAACTATCATGCTGTTGCTGCTGGCCCTGGTGCTTGCGGCTTGTGGCGGTGACGAACCTGAAACCACAGAGGTAGAACCAACAGTGGCGGAAGAAACTGGGGGCGAAGAAGCCCAGGAGGAGGAAGCCGCGCCTGTAGATGAAGGCGAAGAGCCCATGGATGAGCCAATGGGTGTATCTAATGGCCTGGACATGGATCTGTCCGGCATCACCCTGCGCGCAGCGCTCATTGGCGGTCAGCCTTACGAGGCCATGTATGATTCTATCAGCCAGTTCGAGGAAGCCACTGGCGCGACGGTGGAGATTATTTTCCTGGGCGACGGATTCGAAATCGACCGTTACCTGAAGACAAACTACGCCGCCGACACGGTGGATTTCGATGTGGCCTGGAACCATACCAGCTTCATGTCCCAGTTCACCAACTTCGTCGAACCGCTGCAGAACTGGTTCAACGAAGAAGAACTGGCAGCTTTCAGCCCGGCCGTCATCGATGCGGCAACAATAGACGGTGATCTACAATTGATCCCGCGTCATGCCGATATCAGCGGTATGCACTATCGCACAGACCTCTTCGAGGATCCAGATCTGCAAGCGGCTTTTGAGAGCGCCTACGGTTATCCGCTGGCCCCGCCAGAAACGCTGGAGCAGATGTATAACATGGCCGAGTTCTTCGTGGGCGAAGGGGTGATCCAGTATGGCACCCAGTTCGCCGGCAAGGAAGAGGCTTTGGCTGGCCGCTTCTACGAAGTGTTAGTTGCTAATGGCGGCAATTACTTCGATCAAAATCTAACCCCCATATTCGACAGCGAAGCGGGACAGATGTCGGCTCAATGGATGCAGGATCTGTACGCCAATGGCCTCATTCCGGCCGACACGCCCAACTTGCTCTGGCCCGAAGTAGCTCAAAACTTCTGTGACGGCAACGTGGCCTTCTACCTAGAATGGTACGGTTGGTACAGCTACTTCCAGGACCCGGAGAGCTGCGAAGTCGCCGGTAAGTTTGATATCGTTCGCGGTCCCACTGGCGCTGGAAATGACTACACAGGCTGGGCCGGCGCCCACGCCTTCTCCATAGCTAAGGCTTCTGAGAACAAACAAGCCGCAGCTCAACTCATCAAATTCTTGACCTCAAAAGACATTTCTTACGAGGAAGGCAAGCTTGGCTTGTTGCCGGTTCGCGATGATGTATGGGAAGAGGTCATCGCCGACGCTTCTGCGTCTGATGTGGCCTTGGACAAGGTCCGTCTAGAGGTTGCGCAGACCCAAATTGCCGAGGATTTCTTCACCCCGCCGCTCTTCGCCGACTGGATCTCCTTCACGGACACCTGGTACCCCACCCTGCAAGGCATTATCTTGGGTGATATGAGCGTCGAAGAGGGTCTTGGTCAGGGTGTCTCTGATGCAGCCCAACTGCTGACCGATCTCGGCTACGAAAACGAACAACTGGCCGTGTTAACCAGCCCGGACATTGGCGCTGGTGGTGACGAGACAGAGGTTTCTGGTGAGGCAATGACAGCTGGCCTGAGCAAAGACCTGTCAGACATCACCCTGCGCGCAGCGCTCATTGGCGGTCAGCCTTACGAGGCCATGTATGATTCTATCAGCCAGTTCGAAGAAGCAACTGGTGCGACGGTGGAGATTATCTTCCTGGGCGACGGATTCGAAATCGACCGTTACCTGAAGACAAACTACGCCGCCGATACGGTGGATTTCGATGTGGCCTGGAACCATACCAGCTTCATGTCCCAATTCACCAACTTCGTCGAACCGCTGCAGAACTGGTTCACTGAAGAAGATCTGGCTGCTTTCAGCCCGGCTATCATTGAAGCAGCGACCATTGACGGTAATCTGCAATTGATCCCGCGTCATGCCGATATCAGCGGTATGCACTATCGCACCGACCTTTTCGAGGACGCGGACCTGCAGGCGGCCTTCGAGAGCGCCTACGGTTATCCACTAGCCCCGCCAGAAACGCAGGAACAGATGTATGACATGGCCGAATTCTTCGTGGGCGAAGGGGTGATCCAGTATGGCACCCAGTTCGCCGGCAAGGAAGAGGCTTTGGCCGGCCGTTTCTACGAAGTGTTAGTTGCTAATGGCGGCAATTACTTCGATGCCGACTTCAATCCTATCTTCGACGATGAGGCGGGCACCATATCGGCCCAGTGGATGCAGGACCTCTATAACAATGGCCTCATTCCGGCCGACACGCCCAACTTGCTCTGGCCCGAAGTGGCTCAAAACTTCTGCGACGATAATGTAGCCTTCTACCTAGAATGGTACGGCTGGTACAGCTACTTCCAGGACCCGGAAAGCTGCGAAGTCGCCGGTAAGTTTGGCATCGTTCGCGGCCCCGTTGGCGCGGGCGATGACCACACGGGTTGGGCTGGCGCCCACGCCTTCTCTATAACCCAGGCTTCTGAGAACAAGGAAGCGGCTGCCGAGTTGGTTAAGTTCCTGACGTCAGAGGCAATCTCCTACGATGAGGCCAAGCTCGGCTTGTTGCCGGTCCGTGATGACGTCTGGAGCCGAGTGATCGCCGATGCGGCCGAGTCCGATGTGGAATTGGATAAGGTCCGTTTAGAGGTTGCTCAGACCCAGATCGCCGAGGATTTCTTCACCCCGCCGCTGTTCGCAGACTGGATCTCGTTCACCGACACCTGGTACCCCACCTTGCAAGGCATTATCTTGGGTGATTCCAGTGTCGAAGAGGGTCTCGCTCAAGGCGTTAGCGATGCTCGCGACTTGTTGGAGGGCTTTGGTTATTACGAACAATAAAGAAGTTTAATGAAATGGGTATCGCCCCTGGTCTCCGGGGGTGATGCCCTCTTTCACCCTTAATCCGTAGGTGGTTGTATGGCTACAACAGACGCCGGTCAAGTAAAACAAGTTGAATTTGACACCGCAACTCGCACCCGCAAGCGATCGGCCGGGACAAGCTGGTTCCCTTGGATGCTTATTGCCCCATCACTTTTTGTGATCGGCATTATTATCATTTACCCGGTGCTTTATTCAACCTATGTTAGTTTCACGCCGTTTCATCTTTTGCGCCCTGAACAAACCTTCGTGTTTACCACCGACAAGATGTGGGATAACTATATCAAGCTGGCGCAAGATGATGTCTTTTGGCGTTCGATGCGAAACACCGTTCTTTTCCTGGCCGTTACGGTCAATTTATCCTACTTTATCGCCCTGGCGCTGTCCCAATTGTTGGCCCAAGTGACGCGAGGCCAAAGCGTCATGCGCACCCTCTTGATGGTGCCGATGATGTTTGCCCCCGTTCTGGTCGGCTTTCAGTTTGCCTGGTTTTTTAATGCCACGGTGGGGTTGGTTAATAATGCTTTGACCTCTTTAGGCCTCCTACATGCACCAAAAGCCTGGCTAGTAGACCAGCCAACCGGCATGATTGCCATCATGATTGCCACCATCTGGATGAATATACCCATGTTGACCATCATTCTCTTGGCTGGCACCTTGTCGTTGCCTCGAGAAACCTTTGAGGCGGCGAGAGTAGACGGCGCCTCTGCCTGGCAACAATTTAGAAACATAACCATGCCTTTGATCGCGCCCTTCACTCTAATCGCCCTCACCGTTTTATCACTGGACATTGCTCGGGCTTACGACATCGTACGCATCATGACCGGCGGCGGTCCAGCCCATCGCACGGAAATGATTTGGACTTATACCGGTCGCATGGCCATTCGAAATTCTCAATTCGGACTGGCCAGTGCCATGTCCATGGTTGCCGTAGTCCTTGGCGTGGCTTTCACACTTTATCTCTTTCGACAATTGATCAAATCAAGGGTGGCTTACTAATGTTTGGAAGACGACGCAGATTCAAACAACTGTTACTTAATCTGTCAGCTATCGGCGTTCTGCTATTTTTCGCGTTACCGGCCATCTGGATCGTCTTCACCGCCTTCCGGCCGGGCAACGAAGTAAACGTTACACCGCCAATCTGGATCCCCAAGAAAATCACCCTGGATGCCTTCGCCTCCTTATTTGGATTCAATCCCGATATCGCCGCCGGCGTGCCCGTGTTCGATTACATGTGGAATTCCATCCGTGTAGCCCTCATAAGTACGGTCGTATCGGTATCACTGGGGACCATGGCCGGTTATGCTTTTTCTCGTTTTCGCTTTCGTGGCGGCTCGCTGATCTTTTTGCTCATCATGTTATCCCGCGCCGTGCCCGGGGTGGCTCTGGGCTTGCCCCTGTTTATATTGATGCGCCGCTATGGCTTACAGGATACCGTTCAAGGCTTGGCCCTGGTGTACGTGGCGGTCAATATACCTTTCACCGCCTGGTTGATGGACGGCTTCTTCCGCCAGATCCCTCAGGAACTGGACGAAGCCGCTTACATAGATGGCTGCGGCCATTGGAGCGCTTTCTGGCGTATTGATCTACCCTTGGCCCTGCCCGGCATGGCCGCCGCCAGCATCTTCGCCTTTTTGGCGGCCTGGAACGAGTATCAGATTGCCAGCCTGGTCACCAACACGCCGGCGGCCAAGACCTTCCCCGTCGGCCTGTTTGACTTCACCAGCCAATTTACGGTCGATTGGCGAGGGATGACGGCCATGTCGGTGTTGATGATCATACCGGCCGTCGTATTCGTAATTTTAACCCAACGCCGCCTCACCGAGGGTCTCACTTTTGGGGCTATAAAAGGATAACTCATAGGGGCAAGGCAGCTGATAGAGGAGTTGGCCTCGCGGTATCAGCTGGCTTCCCGCCGGCCTTGTCCTTACTTACACAGGAGTAATAAGTGACCGATCTGAATGTTGATTGGCGAATCAAGTTAGGATCTAAGACCGACTACGGCATTGGTAGTATTGGTTGTGGTGGCATCGTCCAATACGCACACATGCCGGCCTATAAAAAGGCTGGTTTCAACACCGTCGCAGCCTATGATCTTAAGAGAGAAGTGGCACAAAACGTAGCTAATGAATACTCTATCCCCAACGTTTACGATACGGTAGAAGAATTATTGGCCGACCCGGCCGTCGACGTAGTAGATATCGCCGTACCGCCTTGGGTACAGCTAGAGATCGTAGAAAAGGTTGTGGCAGCGGGCAAACATATGCTTTGTCAAAAACCATTAGCCTTAGAATTCTCCGAAGCGCTAAAAATTGTCGAGTTAGCCGAGAATGGCGGCCTCAAACAGGCCGTCAATCAACAGATGCGTTGGGATGCGGGCATCGCCGCCAGCCGAGATTTGATCACTCGTGATTGTATTGGCATCCCGACCGCTGCCCAGATCGAGGTTAGTATAGAAACCCCTTGGCATATGTGGCCCTGGTTGGCGGCTGCGCCCAGACTAGAGGTGAACTATCACAGCATTCACTATATAGACGCCATGCGTTCGCTCTTTGGCGAACCTGAGTGGGTCACCAGCCGCCATACCCGTTATGCCAAACAAGGTGAAGTGCAGGGAGAAACCAAGACCATCACCATCTTGGACTATGCCGATGGCCTACAGGCCATGGTAGCGGTCAATCACTATGATATCCATGGAAAACAGTATGCTACCTTCGCCTTCAATGGCACACAAGGTGCGATAGAAGGCACGATAGGCTTGATGTACAACTACCCCAACGGCCGTCCAGATACCTTGGTTTACCGTAAAAAATATGACCATCCCATTCATATTGAAATGGACGAGATGTGGATTCCCGATGCTTTCATTGGTCCCATGGCCTGCTTAATGGAAGCGATTGAGAAAGATGAAACCCCCTGCGCTAACACCAGGGATAACCTAAACACTTTGCGCATCGTCGAGGCAGCCTATCTCTCGGCCCAAGAAAACCGTTCGGTTCGACCAGAGGAAATCGGGTAATTCATTATGACGACGGATATTGTCATGCCCAATCTGGGATTTGATACGCAAGAAAGCAAGCTGTTTGAGTGGCTCAAACAACCAGGTGATCGGGTGTCAAAAGGTGAACCGATCGCTGTCATTGAGTCCGATAAAGCCAACGTAGAATTGGAAAGCTTTGCTGATGGACTGATTCTTGAGTTACTTTATGAGGCAGGCGAGAACGTGACCATTGGTGCGGTAATCGCCCGTGTGGGACAGGAAAATGAACAGGTAGCCAAAGTTTCCGCATCCCCAGCTCCTTCCCAAACAGCACCGCCAGCAGCCAGGAAAGTTGAAGCATCACCTATCGCCCGCCGGCTCGCTGTTGAACACAACCTGGATCTGACCTCGATCAAGGGCAGCGGCCCCCATGGGCGTATCAAGCGCAGCGATGTGGAAGCAAATATATCAAGACAGAAAACAGAAGTTGGCGCCGATGGAAAGCCAACAATTTTAGCGCTTCCGAAAGTACGCAAGGCAGCCCGAGAAGCCGGGATCGATCTGGCTTCGGTTCCGAATACTGGTTCCCGAGGCGAGGTCACTGCGGCGGATCTGGAGAAATTCCGGGCAACCATTGGTGCGCTTGCCTCAGAATCGGCCGGGACCGGCCCCGTACCCGATGGTGCACACGAAGTAACCGTGAGCCGCGTACGACAGGTAATAGGCGAACGATTAGGGGCCAGCAAACGAGAAGCGCCACACTTCTATGTCACTGGTGAATTCGATCTTGAAACAGCTTTAGTTCGTCTGAAAAGCATGCCCCTGCCTCAGCCTCGCGTCAACGATTTGATTCAGTACCTGACCGTTCAAACATTGGGACAGGTGCCCGAGTTAAATGCCACTTTTGTAAACGGCCGTCTATTTCATTACGATTCTATCAACCTGGCAATTGCCATCGCTCGCAACGATGGCTTGATCACACCCGTCATCAATAAAGCCGACCGCTACTCATTGACCGGCTTAGCCGCTGAAAGTAGGGAGCTCATTGAGCGCACACGAATCAATCGCCTAGCAGCCGGTGACTTGATAGGCGGCACATTCACCATCAGTAATTTAGGTGTTATTAAGCAAGTCGATCGGTTCACGGCCGTTATCAATCCGCCCCAAGTCGCGATTTTGGCTGTAGGCACAGTCAAACGACGGCCCATCGTTTTGAATGATGGTCTCTTTATCCACCACACAGTCAACTTGACATTGAGTGGTGACCATCGAGCAGTAGACGGTATGCACCTGGGCCAATTTATGGCCACTTTTCAGGAAAAACTCGACCTCTTTAGTCAAGGACAAGAGATATGATCAACGAACTGGAAGCCAAGACGCGTCAGGATATGCTTAAACGGATGCTAGAAATTCGCATCACCGAAGAGCAAATCCAGGAGCTTTTTTTGCAAAATCTCATTCGCGGCACTACCCACCTGTGCATAGGCCAGGAAGCTTGCTCCATTGGCGTCGCTTGGGCTTTGAAGAAAGGTGATACCGTAACTTGTACTTATCGTGGGCATGGACACGCACTCGCTTTAGGTATGCCCATCAAAGATATGATGTCTGAAATGATGGGCAAAGAAAGTGGCTGTTGTAAAGGCAAAGGGGGAAGTATGCACATGACGGATGCTTCCATCGGTTTGTTAGGAGCGAACGCCATCGTTGGCGCACAATTACCCATTGCAGT
>JAHEJP010000116.1 GCA_024638855.1 Chloroflexota bacterium | reverse complement strand
GCTCAGAGCCGAGGTGATACAGACGGCCGAGAGCAAAATGACCTTCTATTGTTGTATCGCATTGCCGGCAATGTAATTTGGTAACAGCCAGGGCCTCTCCGCATACCGGGCACTGTCCAATCACAGGGTTCATGATTATCAGGACTCCTTAAAAAAAGATTGATAAACGCTTACTCAACCATAATAGGTCGAATTCTTGAATATCTTCGATCTATATCATAAATATTGATATTGATATTGAAAATATTTATATATAACGAAATAATATCATCCTTGTTGGCCTAAGTCAAGCAGATTCTTAATAACAATCGGAGATTTCCGGGCATTTGCGAATGACGAATGGTCAGTACTCAGCGAGTTGACCTCGCCACCAAACCATTGGCAACTATCTTTTTTGGCGAATCAGGGAATTACTTTTTTCGGGAAGAAAGGTATTTATCACAGCAGACTTGTAGTAAGGCCGACAGATGCAGCCTATAGCTGTTCGCGAATTGAGGAGAGAGCAACGTAGCCGAAGCCGATCGCACAAGTGGCCATAAACAATATTGGACCAAAATTGCCGGATGCAATACAGAGCCATAGACCCAAGGATGCATAGACAGCAAGAACAAGCTCGACGACGACGATCCAATCCACCGGTAGGCGGTACCCTTGCTTAGGGTGAGAAAGCAATCGAGTTTTATGTTGGGAAACAGGGTTTCCCTTGGGCGTGCGAACAAAAGTATGCTGTCTGCTGATTAGCGCCTGAACAATGGCTCTGGTATTGGATGGCGCGAGTCCAATAGCAATGAGCAGCAATGACGGGAAGTATCGAAGACGAAGCCACCACTTAGAATATAGGTCCCTTTGGCCCATAACAAAAAGAGCGGGTTGGGCTAAGCCAGCCAGCCCGAAAACCAACATCAACATGGGTGGTCTGAAATTAAGATAAATTAGGGGTACCTGTACCAATAGCAAAAGAATTAGCAAGAGGTGAGTCGTATAACCTGCCATTGAGAGTAAAGCATAGCCCTTGGCAATGAGCGGGTGCCGTGGATTCTGAAGGATTGCTGGGCCAAATTTAACCAGACATTGGGTAGAACCCTTGGCCCATCTGGATTGCTGATTTTTATAGGCAGATATGGTGCTGGGTAATTCGGCCGGTGAAACCACCTCATTCAGGTAAAGAAATTCCCAATCCTTCAGTATAGCCCGTGTGCTCAGACAAAGATCCTCACACACTGTGTCGAATTCCCAACCGCCAGCATCGACTAAACAGTCGCGTCTCCAAACCCCAGCCGAACCGTTAAATTTTGGAAACATTTGAGCCCGGTGACGCACTGTCTGTTCCATAGCGAAGTGTTTGTCAAGGGCAATAGTCTGGGCGGCCGTCAATTGAGAATCAAATGGATTAAGATGACCCCAACGAGTCTGTACCATTCCCAACTTCCTATCCGACAGAAAATGGGGAATCGTATTACGCAAAAAGTCTGGCAGGGGCTGAAAATCAGCGTCGAATACGGCAATGAATTCGCCGTGCACCGTTTTCAAGGCTGAACCAAGGGCTCCAGCCTTAAATCCCAGGCGGTTTGATCGGTGTAATAGTTGAATATCGAATCCGCGCTTTTGGTATCGTTTGACTTGAGCGGCCGCGATTTCTGTCGTATCGTCGGTTGAATCATCAATTACCTGAATCTGCAACCTATTCCTAGGATAATCCAGGCTTACGGCAGCACTGATTAATCGCTCGACAACGAATCGTTCATTATAAATAGGAAGCTGAACGGTAACGCTGGGTAGATCAATATCAGCTACTTTTGGACAGGGATAGGTTTCATGCCGGTGACGTAGATAATGGAATAGCGTCACCATGCCGAGGATACCAAATACAGCGATGCCGGCCGCGGCCAAAATGTATAGCGTACTTAACCAAGGAAGGATCATGCTTCATCACCTGCGGCATGGCTGATAATTTGCTTGAGGCGTTTGTTAAGATCACTTCTGGGTAGGAGGATGCGCCGGCCACAACCCTGGCATACCAGACCGATGTCGAGGCCAAGGCGCACGACTTCCCATTCATAGCTACCGCAGGGATGTTTTTTTCGCAGGCGTACGATGTCGCCTAAGGCGATAGGAATTAGCATGATGGCGAATTATAGCGTCCGCTGTTGGGCACTGTCCACATGCCAACCAACAAGTTATAATCATGAACAATCAAAGTTAGGACAAAACTGCCAATGCATCTTATCGGCGAACCAATTTCCCAGATCATCGCCTTTGCCATAACAGCGATTCTCGCATTTGCTTACCATGAATTTGCCCACGCTATCATAGCGGACAGGCTGGGTGACCCAACGCCACGCTCTTACGGCCGGATCAACCCCAATCCCCTGGTACACCTTGATGTATTTGGATTGATCATGTTGTTCCTAGTTGGGTTTGGCTGGGCAACGACTCCGGTAAACCCAAATAGACTCAGGGGCAACCCTCGAACGTCTATGGCCATAGTGGCGGTTGCCGGACCATTGGCAAATCTGGTAATGGCTATCCTCTATGCCTTACCAATTAGATTAGGATTGGTGGATATTGCTGTGTCTAGCGAGGTGATTCCGAGTGCATTCCAATTGTTAATCACGGGTGTGGAAATCAATCTCTTGTTATTTGGCTTCAATTTGCTGCCAATTCCTCCGCTGGACGGATTCACTATCCTCCTGGGAATATTGCCGGCCGAACTGGCTTATCAATTGGAACCGTTGCGCAGGTATGGCAGCATGTTACTCATCGGTGCATTGTTCTTACTGCCAATAATTGGACTCGATATTTTTTCAATCGTGATTGGCCAGGTCTTCAACATATTGCTTCCTATCCTGACGGGTCTTGGGTGAGGTGCGACAGATTAAGCGAATCTTCTACCGAAGCTGGCAATTTTGGCGAGCGATCATGGCCCGCCCACTATCGCCAACCGAGCGGGCAGAGATCAACGAGATTTTGCTGCCAGCCGAAAACAAACTTTTTTGTTCCCAAGATTTGACCGGGCAAAATCATAGTTATCGCGTGATGAAAAAGTTGCGTGATGCGGGACATGAGGACCGGGACTTATTGTCCGCGGCATTATTACACGATATCGGCAAATATTATGTTCAACCTGGCTGGTGGGACAGGCCGGCCGTGGTCTTGGCCCAGGCATTGATGCCAAGCCAAGTTTCAAAATGGTCTAATGGGTCATTGAATCGTTGGAATAGGCCTTTCGTCGTCAATTCACATCATGCAGAATGGGGAGCGACGGCGGCAAAAGAGAGCGGCAGCACTGAAAGCACGACAAAGTTGGTCAGACGTCATCAAGAACGTATCCTGGAGCCACTTAGCGAAGAAGATAAACTCTTAATGCTTTTACAATGGGCCGATGATATCAATTAGGTGAATGCTTAATAAAACATATGGAACAGCTGGAGTCGACTAAAAGGTATGAAAACTGAAAATGTCACGATCATCGGGTTGGATAGGATTAGCGGTTCTATCGGATTGGGTATTCAGAACTCAGAACTTGAATTAACTATCATAGGATCTGACCAAGATAGGGATGTTTCAGCCCAGGCGAAGGAGATGGGTGCTGTCACCAAGATGACTAACAACCCGGTAAGCGCGGCGGCTGAGGCGGACATTTTGATCCTGAATGTGCCTTCGGCCGAGCATGAACGAATGTTTGAGGCAATTGCACCTGTCATCCGTGACCATACCTTGATAATCGATCTGTCACGATTAAAAGGTCCCGGCCAAGAATTTGCTTCAGAATACTTGGTACAAGGCCATTATGTCGGTGTGATTCCAGTTCTGGCAGCCAAAAAGTTGACCGACGGTCGTTTCGGTATCGAGGCAGCGCAAGCTGATCTCTTTAAGCAAAGTGTATTTTGTATAATGCCTTCGCCGAAAGCCGATCCACAAGCTGTAGAGACCTCCATTAATCTTGGCCGAATCTTAGGAGCTTCGCCATTCTTCATTGATTCGATGGAATATGATGGCCTGGTTCAGGGACTAGAAACTGCACCTGGTTTATTGGCCGCTGCGATGTTCCGGGCAGTTAAAAACTCGAGTGGTTGGCGAGATATGCTTAAATTTGCTGGACTGCAATTTTCTCTGTCAACGGGCAGTCTTGAAACGCCTGACCTAGTTGACTTAGCCTTCCATGACAAAAGCGCAACGCTTCATTGGATGGACGAGGTCATTAATGAACTGCGAGAAGTTCGGAGGTGGATCGCCGATGGTGATAAGGAGCGGGCCACCTTATTGCTTGATGAATTAGCGTATGAGCGCGAAAAGTGGTTACTCGAACGGCAACGAAATGATTGGAATGAAATAGAAAGCACTGATTTTTCAGGGCTCAGTATCCGCTCGCAACTATTTGGTTTTATACCCAGCAAGAAGGACAAAAAGAAATAGTGGCAGCTGAGCTAGTCAATCGTTTAGCGGCGACAAAAGAGCGTAGGCTCAAAGTTTTGATGGTCGCGCCAACTTCCTTTTTCAACGATTACGGGGGGCATATCAGAATTTTGGAAGAGACTCGGGCTTTACAGGCCCGTGGCCACAAAGTCACGATCGTTACCTATTATAAAGGCAAAGATGTTGCCGGTATACAAATCCAGCGAACGAAAGCTCTGCCCTGGCATTCGGATTATGAAGTCGGCTCTTCGCGCCATAAATTAGCTTTTGATGTCTATCTGATGGCTGAGACGTTAAGGGTTGCTTACCGCCTTCGTCCGGACGTGATTCATGGTCATATGCATGAAGGAGCACTAATCGGCGGTCTTGTTTCACGGATGCTAAATCTGCCCTTGGTCTTCGATTTTCAAGGAAGCCTCACCAGTGAAATGGTCGATCATGGTTTCTTGAACCCGAGCGGCCGTTTTTACTCATGGGTTTATCGTCTGGAGAAAATTATCGATCGACTTCCCAATGCAATATTGACCAGTTCGATTCAGGCGCGAAAATTACTCGAGAACGATTTCAATATTGCAGTGGAAAAAATCTTTCCGCTACCTGACTGCGTAGACACGGCCGCATTCGATCCGAGTCTCTTTTCTGAAGATGAAAAAGCTGAATTAAAACGCTCCATAGGGCTGCCTTTAAACAAAACTATCGTCGTCTATCTGGGCTTATTGACTGACTACCAAGGGATTCCATCGCTTCTCAGTTCGGCCGCAGAGCTAAAGCGGCAGCGTTTTGATATTCATTTCCTAATTATGGGATACCCAAATATGGATCATTATTCCAATATCGCAGAACAAATGGGCATTTTGGATATGGTCACATTTACAGGAAGAGTAGATTATGGTGATGCTCCTCGCTTTCTTTCATTGGGCCAACTAGCTGTCTCTCCAAAGATATCAGCGACTGAAGGGAGTGGAAAAGTTCTTAATTATATGGCCATGGGTTTGCCTATTATTGCCACGAATACAGAAGTTCATCGTGAGTATTTGGGAAAACTCGGTAACTATGTACCCCCTGGAGATGTGAGCGAGCTTGTTAATGCAATCAAGAACCAAGCTGCTTTACTTGGAAAAGCAGATAACCAGGGTCAGAAGCTACGCCAACGAGCGATCGACTCATACAGTTGGGGTATGGCGGGGCGGGAGATTTCCCAAATTTACATAAAATTGATGAGCAGGGCGCGGCATAAGCGCTAATTTGACACTGGCCTCATTTTTCGATACACTAACAGTTCGGCTAATTGAAGACTCACTCGACGGGAGTCAAAGAATAATTACAGTAACTTGAGTTATCAGACCGAGTAAGTAATAAGTAAATCAAGAGGGGTGCAACAATTACGTTGCACCCCTCATTTGTGGAATCTGGGGCTAGTTTAGCACAAGAGAGCAGGTGAACTTGCAAATGGATCACAGACCCGTTAAATCGTACGCACGTACTACGAACCCAATGGAATTGCCGACGTTAATCGACGTGCAATTGAACTCTTTCAAGACTTTTGAGGATGAGGGTCTTGCGGAGCTTTTTGAAGAGATATCTCCGATCGAGAGTTTTAAGGGCGACTTGAAGCTTTATTTTCCGAGCAATCAGCCAGAGGTTGAGGGCTTTGACTTAAAGTACTGGTTTGAAGAACCAAAATATAGCGTCGAGGAATGTGTTGAGCGTGACATGAGTTATGCTGCTCCTCTATATGTCAAGGTTATGCTCTATAGCACAGATCTGGATCAACCCATCGTTCAAGATATTTTTATGGGCGATTTCCCGCTTATGACACCAGCCGGTACTTTTATCATCAATGGTACCGAGCGCGTTGTCGTGAGCCAGCTCATTCGTTCTCCAGGCGTTTATTTTGAGGTTGAGGAAGAGCGAGCGACGGGGAGGCCTTTGGCTATGGCCAAGATGATCCCTGATCGCGGCGCTTGGATGGAATTTGAAACAAGAAAGACTGATTATCTTACTGTAAAATTCAACCGTAAACGTACCGTTCCTGTCACGCTCTTTTTGCGAGCACTGGCGGCTGTAGATGACGGATTAGGCAATCAATTAATCTCGGAGGGCTCTGAAGAAGAAATTCTGAAGCTCTTTGAGCACGTGGATACCAACCCGGAACATTTATATATTCAGGGAAGCTTTGAGCAGGAACCAGTTTGGGAAGAGGATAAACCGATTCGTGAGCAGGCTCTCGTGGAGTTTTACAAACGAATGCGCCCGGGTGATCCACCAACGGTTGATAATGCTGAGCAATATCTGATCGAACAACTATATGATCAGCGGCGCTATGATTTGGCCAAGGTTGGGCGTTACAAATTAAATAAGCGGCTGGATTTAGCTGAAATTGTTCCGGAAACCCACCGCACACTCACACAATTTGATATCGTGCGCCTGGTCGAGCATATGATAAAAATTAACAATGGCCTGGAAGGCGCAGATGATATCGATCATCTTGGAAATCGTCGTGTCAAGACTGTTGGCGAGTTGCTTCAGGCTAAATTACGTGTTGGATTGCGCAGGATGGAACGAGTCGTGCGCGAGAGGATGTCAATTCGAGACAGCGATTCGCTCACTCCTGTTTCGCTGATAAACATCCGGCCAGTGGTGGCTGCCATTCGCGAGTTTTTTGGCAGTTCTCAGTTGAGCCAATTCATGGAACAGGCCAACCCACTTGCCGAGCTCACGCATAAGAGGACGTTGTCGGCTCTTGGTCCTGGCGGTTTGCGTCGTGAGCGGGCGGGCTTTGAGGTTCGTGATGTTCATCACAGCCACTACGGCAGGATTTGCCCAATTGAGACGCCGGAGGGTCCAAATATCGGTTTGATCGGCCGATTGGCTACCTATGGGCGAGTCAACACCTATGGTTTTATCGAAACACCCTATTTTCGTGTGAATAATACCTTGCCTGGCGATTCCAACGATCTCGTCGGTCATGATGCCTGGGAGGATGTAGTTGATCCCAATACGGGTGAGGTGTTCGTCGGGGCAGGACAAACGATAACAAGCAAGCACGCCAAAGCCATTAAGAAAGCCGGTATTGAAAGTGTCCAGATTGTACCTCACTTGACCGACGAATTAGTCTATATGTCGGCTGACGAGGAGGATAAGTATACGATTGCCCAAGCTAACGCTGAATTGGACGAAAATGGGCAATTTATCGGCCGTCGAATTTCGGCTCGGCGAAATCAACAATTCCGATTTTCAAGAGTGCAGCGAATCGATTATATGGATGTAGCACCGCGTCAAATCGTCGGCATTTCTGCCGCGTTAATTCCATTCCTTGAGCATGACGATGCGAACCGGGCTTTGATGGGTTCCAACATGCAGCGACAAGCTGTACCACTTTTAAATCCAGATGTGGCAATCGTGAGCACCGGCATGGAAGAGCAGGCCGCTCGAAACTCGGGCCAGGTCGTCATTGCCGAGGAGGAGGGCGAGGTCATTAGTGTCACCGGATCGACTATCGTCGTGATGTCGGAGACTGGACCGAGAGCCTACAATTTAAGAAAGTATCACCGCTCTAACCAGAGCACGTGTATCGATCAGAGACCGATTGTCGTCAAAGGACAGCGCGTCAAACCAGGCATGATTCTGGCAGATAGTTCATCTACCCAGCACGGCGAGCTGGCTTTAGGTCAGGATGTTGTTGTTGCCTTTCTTTCTTGGGAAGGGGGTAATTTTGAGGACGCGATTCTTGTTAGCGAAAGATTAGTCAGGGAGGATCGTTTTACTTCGATCCACATTGAAAAACATGAGATAGAGGCACGCGATACCAAGCTCGGACCTGAGGAAATCACATATGATATTCCCAATGTGAGCGAGGATGCTCTGAAGGACTTGGATGAGCGCGGCATCATCCGCATCGGGGCCTACGTAAATGAGAACGATATTCTGGTTGGAAAAATCACCCCGAAAGGTGAAAAAGAATTAAGCCCGGAAGAAAAGTTATTACGAGCGATCTTTGGAGACAAAGCCCGAGAAGTGAAGGATTCGAGTTTAAGATTGCCGCATGGTGCTCGCGGAAAAGTCGTCGATGTACAAGTTTTCAACCGACAGCAAGATAGAGATTTGCCGGCCGGGGTAGAGACGATGGTCCGAGTTAGCGTTGCTCAGCGACGTAAGATATCTGAGGGCGATAAAATGGCAGGCCGACATGGCAACAAGGGCGTAATTTCCAAAGTTGTGCCTGTAGAGGATATGCCTTACCTAGCAGACGGCCGGCCGGTGGACATTATTCTGAATCCAATCGGCGTACCTGGTCGTATGAATCTGGGTCAGATCCTGGAAACTCATTTGGGTTGGGCCGCAAGCCGCCTGGGATTTAGGGCAACAACGCCGGTATTTGATGGTGCTAATGAGGAAGAGATCGCCGCTGAACTAGCCAGGGCATGGTTAGTCGATCGAGCATGGGACGAGGCGGCCGATTGGGCTTGGGATTGGTTAGAGGAAATTGAGTACGATCTGGAGACTTTGTCCGATGATGAGCAAGCGCGCTCGTTGTTCATAGTGGCCTGGCTTGGTGAAGAAGGTTACGACACTGATCGATTGGTGGTTGACAGTAATTATGCACGAACTGCCGTGGCCCGCGAATGGTTAAGGCAGCGTGATTGGAACCCCGACGAAATAATCCCGGATAATTGGATTGAGATCCTGAAAGCTGAATGGTTACCCTACAATCTCAAAGTTATTGACGTATGCATGAGAGAGTGGTTCAGCTATATGCTGGAGACTACAACTGAGGAGATTCCCGATGACCTTCGTGTTGATCCCGTGGAAGTTCCAATCGAGACTCTTATTGGATTGACTGAGGAGCTCATGTTGTTAACCGCTGTGCCAGCGCCAATCTTGGGTAAAGAACTGTTGTTTGATGGGAAAAAGGGCGAGCCGTTTGATCAACCAGTTACGGTTGGTATTATCCATATGCTAAAGCTTGCCCACCTTGTCGAAGACAAAGTTCATGCCCGATCGACTGGACCATACTCCTTGGTTACTCAACAGCCATTGGGGGGCAAAGCGCAATTTGGCGGTCAGAGGTTTGGTGAAATGGAAGTATGGGCGCTTGAAGCCTATGGCGCTGCGCATACGTTGCAAGAGATGCTGACGGTTAAGTCAGACGATGTTCAAGGCCGCGTGAAAACTTATGAGGCAATTGTAAAGAATGAGCCTCTCGATGAACCAGGGATACCAGCATCTTTCCGAGTATTGGTAAAAGAGTTGCAGAGCCTGGGCCTTGCCGTTGAAGCAGTTACCGAGTCTGGTGAAACTATTCGTTTTGGTAAAGAGGACGATAAGCGTCATCGCCACTGGGTTGGGACTGGGTTGATGGATTTGGCCCGCAGCCGACGCCGATAATCAATGGAATAAACGATTATCTTTTAATGGTTAACGCTAGCCCGTACATTAGTAGGGTTGGCACGACAGAGAATTTAACAAAACAAACACAAGGACGTTTGACAAGCGAGACGTATTTGGTAAAATAACGCGTTGGACTTTTGAAAAGGCGTGGCTGGTTAAATCTGGTCACGAATTGGATAAGTGAATCAATTTGGAGGCCATCGGACTTGTTCGATGGCCTCCATTGTCGAGTATTGATAGAAGTGTTGGGCGTAATTACAAGCCATTGCACCTCAATGTTTGGTTGGTGAAGTCTCCAATTTTGAAGCTACAAAGGAGAGAAAATAGTGCCGACAATTAATCAGCTAGTACGTAAAGGGCGTAAACTGAAGTCGAAAAAGACGAAAGCTCCGGCCCTCCAGTACACATTCAATTCTTATAAGCAACGAAGGACGCGACAACCAAAAGGTGCTCCGCAGAAACGTGGCGTTTGCACTCAGGTTAAGACCATGCCACCAAAGAAACCAAATTCGGCATTACGCAAGGTGGCCCGGGTACGATTATCAAATGGCATTGAGGTTACAGCTTATATTCCTGGCGAAGGTCATACACTTCAAGACCATTCAGTTGTACTTGTTCGCGGCGGCCGTGTTAAGGATTTACCTGGTGTCCGGTATCACATCGTTCGTGGCACCCTAGACACAAGTGCTGTCAGTGACAGGATGCAAGGTCGATCTAAGTATGGGACTAAAGCGCCCAAATAACGGATTCAGTAATAGAGATTAAGCCAGGGAGTAACAATCATGCCAAGACGTTATCGTCCAGAGAAACGACGGATTGCACCGGATCTTAAATACAACAGCGTAACCCTACAGATGTTCATTAACCGGCTCATGATAGGCGGAAAAAAGAGCACAGCGAGGCGTATCGTTTACGATGCTTTAGATATTGTTGAGGAACGAACAAAAAGCTCGCCAATTGAGGTCTTTAATAAGGCGCTTCAGAACGTCACCCCCCAGATCGAGGTGAAACCTCGACGAGTTGGCGGCGCCACTTATCAGGTGCCCATGGAAGTTGCCTCTCACCGACGAACGTCGTTGGCAATTCGCTGGATGTTGATGTCGACGCGATCCCGAGGCGGTCGATCCATGGCAGAAAAGCTTGCCGCTGAATTAATGGATGCAGCCAATGGACAAGGCGCCGCGGTGAAGCGGAAAGATGACACACATCGTATGGCTGATGCTAATCGAGCGTTCGCTCATTATCGTTTTTAGGAGTAATCGGGTTTCTGGTTTCAGCAACCTTCGATTTGTAAGATCATGAGTAGTTTTTCGTTAGAGAAGGTGCGGAATATCGGCATTATTGCCCATATTGACGCCGGAAAAACGACTACAACCGAAAGGGTCCTGTATTATACAGGGCGTATTCATCGCATGGGCGAGGTTCATGACGGGACTGCAACTATGGATCACATGGTTCAAGAGCAGGAACGAGGAATCACAATAACCTCCGCTGCGACCACTACTTTTTGGTCAGATCATCAAATTAACATCATTGATACACCCGGTCATATCGATTTTACGGCCGAAGTACAAAGAAGTCTTCGGGTACTTGACGGTGGGCTGGTCGTTTTCGATGCCGTGGCTGGTGTTGAACCACAATCAGAAACTGTATGGCGGCAGGCGGATCAATATAATGTGCCTCGCATATGTTTTGTAAACAAGATGGATCGCGTTGGCGCAGATTTCCAAAATACGATTGACATGATTCGCAACCGCTTAAAGGCAAACCCTTTACCGATTCAGTGGCCAATTGGCAGCGAGTCAGATTTCCGCGGAATTGTCGATCTTTTAAGCATGGAAGCGTCGATATGGCAAGAGGAAGATCTTGGCGTGAAATCGGTTGTGATCGAGATTCCGGAAGAGGTTCGTGCTGAAGTGGAAGAGGCTCGTGAACGAATCTTAGAAAATATCATCGAGACCGATGATGTTCTTATGACGCGATATCTAGATGGTGAAGATATTGAAGTGGATGATCTGCGAGCGGCATTGCGAAAAGCGACGATACAGCGAACGGTGACACCAGTGCTTTGCGGTTCAGCCTTAAAAAATAAAGGCATTCAGCGTGTTTTGGATGCAGTCGTTTATTATTTGCCTTCACCCCTTGATATACCGCCGATGACTGGCAAGAACCCGAGGACCGGTGAAATTGAACAAAGGCCCCCGAAATCCAATGGTCCATTGGCAGCATTAGTATTCAAAATCGTCACTGATCCGTATGTTGGTCGACTAGCTTATTTTCGAGTTTATTCCGGCACGTTGAGGGCTGGTTCTACAATTATAAATAGTACCAAGGATCGCAAAGAGCGAATTGGCCGTGTTCTCAGAATGCATGCCGACCGGCGAGAAGATTTGGATGAAGTGCAAGCCGGTGACATCGCAGCAACTCTTGGTCTTAAGAACACATTTACCGGTGAAACGCTTTGCACACGTGAAGCACCAATCGTCCTAGAATCAATTGAGTTTCCAGAACCGGTTATTATGTTGGCTATCGAGCCAAAGACCAATCTCGATCAAGACAAGATGGGTCTCGCCCTGAAGGCTTTATCCGAAGAAGATCCGACTTTTCAGGTCAGGCTGGATGAACAGACTGGGCAAACCGTCCTTTATGGAATGGGAGAGCTACATCTGGAGGTCTTGGTTGATCGCATGCTGCGAGAGTTTAAGGTTGCGGCAAATGTTGGCAAACCTCGTGTTGCCTATCGGGAAACTATTACGCGAGAAGTGGAAAAGGCTGTTGGGCGATTCGTCCGCCAATCAGGCGGTAGGGGTCAGTTTGGCCATGTCGTCTTGAGTCTTGAACCTCTTGCTCCTGGCAGTGGATTTGAATTCGAGGATTGCATCACTCGCGGGGTTATACCTAAAGAATTCATCAAGCCGACCCAAGACGGCGTTCGCGAAGCTCTTGAAAGCGGCGTGATAGCCGGGTACCCAATGGTTGATATCAAGGTCAAACTCATCGACGGCTCTTACCATGAAGTGGATTCCTCAGAGATGGCCTTCAAAATTGCTGGGTCTATGGCCTTTCGTGAAGGTGCACAGAAAGGAAATCCTGTTTTGCTGGAACCCATCATGGGTGTTGAAGTTGTAACGCCGGAAGAATACACCGGTGACGTGATAGGGAATTTATCGGCCAGACGGGCTGAGATTGAAAGCATGGAATTGCGAACTGATGGTGTTCAATCCATTCGTTCAAGGGTTCCACTGGCAGAGATGTTTGGATACGCAACCGCCCTGCGTTCGATGAGCCAGGGCAGAGGAACGTTTACGATGGAGTTCGACCATTATTCACCGGTAAGCAAGGATATCGCCGATGCGATTGTCAAGGGCGGCCGCTAATAGTGTGCTTGATTTACTCTGGTGAAAATGTTTGCTCTAATAATAATTAGAAGATAGACAAAGTTCACACAGTGGAGATTGAAGAGGAAAAATAAACATGGGCAAAGAAAAATTTGTACGCGAGAAGCCACACTGCAATATTGGGACGATTGGTCATATTGATCATGGCAAGACGACCTTGACGGCGGCGATCACGAAAGTGCTGGGCTTGAAAG
>JAHEJP010000115.1 GCA_024638855.1 Chloroflexota bacterium | reverse complement strand
CCTCATATCTGTTTTTGGTTCCCAGATGCAAATTATCGCCGTCAATTGGCAAATCTTTCAACTGCTTCGCGGACAATCATTTACAATATCAATATTTAGTTGGCAAATTGAATTAGGCGCGGAAGCCTTAGGTTTGGGTACTTTGGGTCTGGTCCGCATCGTTCCCATCATCATCTTCGCCCTGCTGGGTGGGATGCTAGCAGACACCATCGATCGCCGCCGGTTGATCATCTGGAGTCAAAGCGCCTCCGCCTTATTCGCCGGGATATTGGCGGCCTTGACCCTGGCGGGTCAGGCGACGGTGCCGGTCATCTATTTACTGACTGCTGCCGGCGCGGCCGCCCAGGCATTTGATAACCCCGCTCGCCAGTCGCTGGTGCCCAATTTAGTGCCGGCCGATCACTTGACGAATGCCGTCAGCCTAAATTCCTTAAACTGGCAGATTGGCACGATCCTTGGGCCGGCCGTGGCCGGTGTTTTAGTCGGTGTCTTCGATATTGGTCTTGTCTATGGCCTTAACGCCGTATCGTTCTTGGCCGTGATATTCGCCCTTTTGTTGATGCGCTACCGAGGACATGTTGGCCGGATAGGCTCTGGATTGGGCTGGCAAGCTCTGAAGGATGGTTTTCGATTCGTCTATAGTGAAAAAATGATTTGGAGCACGATGCTTCTGGACTTCTTCGCTACTCTATTCGCTTCGGCTCGCACCATGTTGCCAATTGTAGCCGGCGATTTGTTGGGTTTAGGCGTCCAAGGTTACGGATTGTTGGCCACAGCTCAAGCCTTGGGTGCGCTGGTTGCCGGCCTAGCCCTGGCGCTTCGGGAAGATATTTATCGTCAGGGGGCAGTTTTGTTGAGTAGCGTTGCTCTTTACGGCCTAGCAACGGCCCTGTTTGGCTTATCGACATCCTTCATCGTCTCCTATTTCTTATTTGCTTTAACTGGCGCTGGCGATACTGTTTCAATGGTCATCCGCAATACCATTCGCCAGCTCAATACACCCGACAGGCTGCGCGGCCGGATGACAGGTATCAACATGATGTTTTTCATGGGTGGTCCCCAATTAGGTGAGCTAGAAGCAGGGCTGGTGGCCTCACTCTTTGGCGTTTCATTTGCCATCTTTAGCGGTGGACTGGCGACAGTAGCCTTGACCGTCTTCGTGGCCTGGCGCTTCCCCCAATTGCGGAAATATGTTAGTGGCAAGCCCGTATACGTTAGCTGACCTGGAACGTGAATAGCTATGATGAACCATTGTATAGGATAATCACCAACATGGATCACTATCTCGATGGTGAGCCGCAAGGTCTTGGATCGCTGCCTCTTTTCCACTTTCTAAGCCATCCGACCCGGCAGGTTTCGCCTGGTAAAAAACCTCCTTTGTTGTTGCTTCTACATGGCATCGGCGGCAGCGAATATGATCTATTTGGACTGGCTCCTTACCTGGATCCCCGCCTCCTGGTGCTGAGTTTGCGAGCGCCAGTATTGCTCAGACCAGATAGTTATGCCTGGTTCGAGGTAAACTTTGCCGGGGAGGGTCCGATCATTCATCCTGAGCAAGCCGAGGCCAGCCGTTTAAGCCTTATCGACTTCATAGAACGGGCTCCGGCCGCCTATGGTGCCGATCCGTCAGAGGTCTATCTATTTGGATTTAGCCAGGGCGCGATCATAAGTCTGGCCGTGACTTTGACCAGGCCCGATCTCCTGGCCGGGGTCGTGGCGGCGAGCGGCCGTTTACTGCCCGAGTTGTTTAAAGACGACTCTCCCTTGAGTGGTCATCTGGCCTGCGACGAAGAGTTATCTGACTTTCCATTGATGGTCGTTCACGGTTGCTTTGACCAGGTCCTAACTATTGAGTACGGGCGGGCCATCCAAGACCATTTTACCTGGCTGCCGGCAGCATTGACTTACCGGGAATATGATATGGCCCACACCATATCCGATGACGCTCTCGACGATATCGGCGCCTGGTTATCGGCCAGATTGGATGGTGATTAACTGGTTTTCAGTGTGACAAGCCTTACCCAAGCCCGTATAATCCCCACCGTTGGAGGTTTCTTATAATTGTCGAAGATTAGCGAAAATGACAATCCGGCTGGGTTATTGATCGGTACACCTACAGGCGGCTGGCGCGAAAGTGTCAGGACGATTACCGTCTTATTCAAGACAAGAGTCGTCACCCTCTTGGTTATGGCGGCTATTGGCGGTGCATTCCTGGGCAGTGGCGGCTGGCCCGGTTTTGGAACATTGGCCCTGGTCGTTGTGACCGGTGGTTTAACTGCTTCCGGAGCATCTGGCCTGAACCAATACCTCGAACAAAGTTCGGATGCACTGATGGGGCGAACACGTCGCCGGCCATTGGTGACAGGCGAAGTCCGGCCCCTTTGGGCGCTTTGGGCGAGCGTGGTTATGGTTATCCTACCGCCTCTGATAGTCTTGGCGTTCAATCCCGCGCTGTCATTCTTTCTTTGCCTGGGTGCTTTCATCTATGTTGGACTTTACACGCTTCTTCTCAAGCCCAGGACGCTACTCAATATCGTCATTGGCGGCGCAGCTGGAAGTGCGGCGGTTATGAGTGGCGGCGCCGCTGCCGGTAATTGGCAAGAGCCGGCAGTCATCGCTTTGGCCTTGCTTGTCTTCCTTTGGACACCTTCCCATTTCTGGAGCCTGGCGATTCTTTATCGAGACGATTATGCAAAAGCCAACGTTCCTATGCTCCCAGTCCAAACAACCCTAAAACAAGCATCCTGGTGGGTACTTTTGCATACCAGCGCGGCCGGGTTGGTGGCCTTATTACTCGTGTTTTCACCCCAACTGGGCTTAGCCTATCTAATCCCAGTGGTTGTCGTGACCGTTGATATGTTGGTTCGAAATGTGCGCCTAATTCGAAACCCGAATCCACGAAATGCCCGGGCTTTGTTCCTCTCATCAAATATCTATTTGACGGCTGTATTGTTGGCGGCCTGTGTTGGTGTTATGTTACACAACATATGGTCATATTTATGAGGAAAATATTATTGGTAAAGTACCCAAAACAGGACCATTATCTATCTTGCGCGGGTATTATGATTGTGCTAGTATCGTGATCAAACCCTGCTATGTGCGTGATGGGCTTCTCAAGTTGAGCCAACGCTTCTTTGATAGGGAATTGAAATACGGAGAGGGGATGTAGTAGCGCCCGCGAGGCAGTAACCTCCCGGCAAGATTCCCACCTGCTAATGCAGGTCCCAACAAAAGATGCTCACACGGCATAGCGGGGCTGTATTTTTGGAGCGTATTGTCGGTGCCGATTATTTGGAGCCAAGGTAACGAACTATATATTTTTGATAGGTGTGCAGCCTCTGATCTTGTATCAGGGGTTTTTGTTTGTTGAGGATTAGCTAGCATGGTTCGCGAGCGAATCGCCGATGATATCTATGTTTTTACCAGCCGCCGGTATGCCCAGGTAACAGCCGGCGCCATTCTGACTAAAGAAGGCGTCATCCTGATCGACACGCTTTTTTACCCTGAGGAAACCTCAGCTATCAAAGAATTCCTCGAGGAACGCTTGTCTTTAAAGGTGCGTTACGTCATCAATACCCACTACCATGCTGACCATACAGTAGGCACGTATCTATTTCCTAAGGCGCAGACTGTCAGTCATGCCATGTGCCGGGATTTACTAGATTCGGTGGGTCGTGAGGGTTTGGAACAGATGAAATCTCAGTCGCCGGAATTTGAAGCAGCCCAAGTAAGGTTGCCAGATCTCATATTCGAGCAAGGGCACCTTAATATCCATCTCGGTGGAAAAACCGTTCGTTTGTTGCCATGCCCAGGTCATAGCCCTGACTTAGTTTGTGTCTTAGTCGTGAATGATCGCATCTTATTCGCTTCCGATACCATCATGCCCGTACCAACCATTTTTGATGGAAGTTATGACGATCTGGTTAGTACGATTCATTCATTACTAGATATGGGTCTGGAGTTGATCGTCCGTGGTCATGGCGAAGTGATTTTACGAGGAGAGATACACGAGCTTATCAACAATGACCTGGCCTATCTCGACACAATAAAAACGGCTGTCAGAGGGGTACTTTCCCTCGGCGAGCCGATGGCCACACTAGAAAACATCACCATTGAAAGCTGTGGAAAATCTCGTATTCCTCTGAATGGGTTTGTGACCGATCTCCACCAGGCCAATCTGCGAAAGCTGTACTTGGATATGAAAAACGGCAATTGAAAAGTTCGTTCAGGGAATTACAGCGACGATTAGGGGCAGAGTCGATGTCTTTAAGCAGGCGAAAGCAGTGTGATTTTACCGGGCAAGATCTGGTATTGTAGCCGGTGAGCCGCTTCAGCCATGACTTCGCCATCGGCGTGAAGAGGGGTGCCGGGTTGGCTTTCCACGGATAATTTTGTTGTACGGCCGTGGGTGACATCGGGATCGCCGATATGGCTGCCGTTCAAGAGCCTGGGGACCAAAGAGATCACTTTAGACTTAGGCACTTCTGGCACAAACACAAAATCAAAGAGCCCGTCATCCATGCGGGCGTGGGGGGCCATGTTGAATATGCCGCCCGTTCGCTGGCTATTACAGATCGAAAGCAGGTAAATCGGCCCTGCATAGTGACCGTCATCCCAGGTGAAGTTCATATTCCAAGCCGATAGTTTTAACAGGGCTTTCAAGGTGGCGACCACATATCGGATATTACCCGACAATCGTTTGATTTGAATATTCTCAATAGTTACCATGGGCTCCATAGCAAGGGCGCAATTATTGTCAAAATAATGGTCGGTTCCATCTATTGTCACCCGGCCTGCATCAACGCTTCGTGATTGGCCGGCGGCGATGATGTCGGCGGCCTCCTTCAGGTCCCGGGGTAGACCAGACATATCGTTAAAATCGTTACCGGTACCAATAGGCAAGATACCCAGGGGGTGGGTTGGGCCATCACCTGAGACAGCGATAAGGCCATTGACGACTTCACTGACCGTGCCATCCCCACCGGCGGCGATGACCAAATCATAGCCATTGGAGACGGCCGCCTGCGCCTCTTTGCTGCCATTTCGCGGCCCAGTTGTAATTGACAGATCGAAATCCAGGCCAGCGTTGCGGCAGACTTGCCCAACCAGCTCTTGCTGATTCTGGGCGCGCCAACGATTGGCGTATGGATTAAGGATTATCTTGGCTTTCACTGTCCTGCTTTCAAGCCAGAATTGTAGGCTATCGTCTTTCTGAAGAGTTGGGTTGTGGAGTGCTTCTACAATGCCGGGCCAGACACCGCAATATCAAAAGCGCCTGTGACTGGTTTCAATTTACCGATCATTGTGGCGTCTAGGATGTATTGTAGCTAAGTTCGAGTAGGCGGCAATTGCCAATTTAAAACGATTGGCGAAAAAATCATACCTGAAGAAGTATCAAAGATCGACGAAAAAGGCATCCGCTGCCTGGTCAAGCAAATTTTTGGTGAGGCGGGGTTCGGTGCTCAGGTAACTGCTGATGTCCAGAATCTGATCAATGATATCTCGTGGATGACTGCCGCGAAGCTTGCGGTTCTTTTTGATGTAATGTTCTTGGAGTAGATAACGGACTGCCTGGTCGTCGTAAGGGACTTTACGGATCTGACAAAGGCGGCTGAAGATCTCGCGGTACTCGTCGAACGTTGGTGATATGACTTCAATCTTGTGCCGGATACGGCGCAAGAACGCTTCGTCGACCAGATCTCCCGGAGGCAAGTTGGTGCAGAAAACCAGCAGGACGGCGAAGGGGACCTCGATCTTTCGTCCAGTAGCCAGTGACAAAAAGTCGACGTTCTTTTCCATAGGCACGATCCAACGATTGAGCAGATCCCGCGGCCGGATTTGCTGCCGGCCAAAGTCATCGATGAGGAACATGCCACCATTGGCTTTCATCTGGAAAGGTGCTTCATAATATCGTAAATTTGAATCGTATACCAGGTCCAGACCGTCCATGGTTAATTCACCACCGACCATGATCACAGGTCTTCGAATCTTTATCCAGCGATCATCCCGGTTCGCGGCTGAGCCCAGCGGACCTCTATTTGACGATTCATCGTCCTGGACGGCCACGTGGTTAATCTCATCATATACCTTAATCACTTGTCCACCGACTTCGACAGCGTAAGGCACGTACATATCATTACCCAAGACAAGCTGACCGATGCCCTCAGCGATGGTGGTCTTGCCGTTACCCGGTGGACCGTACAGGAACATCGATTTGCCTGAGTTCACAGCCGGGCCGATCTTTGTGAGCACCCGTTCGTTAAGCACCAGGTGGGACATTCCCTGATTCATCATCCGGGGATTTACTCGCAACTTCCGGGTGCCTTGGGCCTTGACAGAAGCGATATATTGATTCCAGGATACAGGGGCAGGACCGACGTAGCTGCTGCGATTTAGCTGTTCGCGGGCCCGAGCACTACCCTTTTCGCTAATGACGTATTCAAAACTCGCCGCCACAACGCCGGTCGAACCCGTTACTTCACACATTTGTTCCCGGCGCAAGAAAGACATGACGGGTAGCAAGACGGATTGATAGGGCAGTTTCACTTCCTCGGCGATTTCACTACCGGTGAGCTCGCCCCGATAATACATAATCTTCAAGCACAGATCGGCCAGAAAGCCATGGCTCAAGCCGGTACTTCCCGGATTTTCTAATTGGGGTGGTTGCCAACTGTCAAGTCGTTGGTTCGATGTGGTTTGGATTTCTGCTAAAGCCATGGTCCTGTCTCCCGTTTCATGGACATTGTGTCACACTATTCCTCAACAATCGTTATGGCTGGGGCGTTACAGGAAAAAATGTTTATGCTGCTCTGGTGCCCAACCATGCATAAGCTCAAACAGTATCACGATACGATCAGAGAGCTTCAGGTTCAATGGTTCTATAGCACTAGCGCCGGTCCTTCCCGGATTTGGCCGGCTTATTCAGCAACCTCAAGGATGATGTTGATCTTCCCTTCATCTGCTTTGCTGGCCGTGATCTTGATCAATTCTTCCTGCTCAAAATTATCTTCCAGCCATTGGTGGACGGCTGGGGAGAGGACAATGCGGGCCTGGTCATTTTGCACCAAACGCCAAACCGAGCATTTATAGTCCGTTTGGTCGCCATATTGCAGGATCACGGGTCGGGTTTCAGTGCGGGCGTTCAAGGCAAAAAATGGCCAATGTCCGGGCGTCAGGTTGACAAAACCGCGCTGAATGTGCAGCGGTTTCAGCTCACTTTCATACGTGAACTGTTCTTCGCTGCCAGACAATTTCTTGACTGGTGTTTCGGTAGGCTCAGCTTGGGGCTTGGTCTTCTTTTTCGGCCGGGCTTTCTTTTTACGTACTTTTCCGGTGAAAAAGTCGACCACAGGCATGAGTTCTTTAACCCGATCGGCTGAAAAAGATAGGACATTCAACCCCATTGTCGCTACTTTTTCAGAATCGGTCCGGTGGCTGATATAGAGAGGCACAACCCATTTTTCCTCCCCATTCAAGTAATTAGCCCGGCTGAACACGCTAGCCGTAATCTCGGCATCCAGTGCAGCCGTACTATCTTTATACACATCCTGATAGTGGGTTCTTTCACCGCTTTCGGGGTCATATTCCATTTGTTGGACGTGCATGTTCCAGCCGCTTAGCCTTTGTAATAAGTTGTCAGCCGTCTCGGATTCCTTATTAGCAGCCCGGTATGTCTTGGCCAATACATCCTTATTGGTGATGATCAAACTGATTTCCAGACTTAAAGGCCTGGTAAAAAAAGCGATAGTCAGGCCTAACTCGGGCTCGTCGGTGGTTGCCAGGTAGACGCTCTGGTTGGTTCGGTCCAGTCCATGGGCGATGAAGAGGCTTTGTGTATCCCTGGGAAGCCGGAAGTAGAGAGCCTCGATGAACTGTTCAAGCTGGGAAATTGCGAATTTCAGCGCCTGTTCCTCGCCTGCCCAGCCAAAAGCCGAAAAAACCGGCATCGTCAGACCGTTAAATTGATTGCTTGCCATGCTTAAAATTCCTTATGTGCGTGCTCATTCTCTGGCAAAAATGATTTGCCCGAAAAGGCGAAATTGGGGATGCGTGCTTATAGAGAGGGCCAGCTCGCTGAGAATGCACCAATTATCACAGCCATTTATCTGTTGTCAAGTAAGCATTATAAGTATCGGACAATAGGATCGGTATAGTCATACTGTGCAATGCGAAGAAATCCTTAATTGTTTGACGCGCGAAACCTCAAGATATATCGACTCTCAGAATTGTATATTTTAACTGAGTTTTTGCACATATCACTTGATGCGATAGCCATGCTCTTCGTTGATGAATATCCAGGCTACAGCAGCGCCGATCTCGATGGTGTCGGGCAGGTAAGTCTTCATCGTGATGGAAGAACTACCGCGTGTATGCAACATATGTTGCGAACGCTGCATCAATTTGAAGCGTTTTTGCCAATTGGCCAAGCTGGACGGCCGTAGATCGACCCAGCCCTTGCGAGCCCAGATATCCGATTCTCCAGGGCTAATGTTGACTTCGTGGTAGATGCTTTCAGGGATATTGATCCGTGGTCCCCGGATAATATTCTTGCCGTCTGGGGCGAGGATAGGTACGCCGATAGAAGTGATGATTGTCCGCAATAGTTCGTCTTCCCACAGAAAATTGTATAGGGTCTCGGCGATCTCGGTGGCCGACGTCTCCAGCACAGCCGCCAGGGTGCTGTAGTTGAGCTTAAGCAAGTGGGCCTCGTAGAGCAACTTCGAAAGCTCCGGTGGACCAAGTTGACCCAGGGCGACGCTGTGGGAGTTCGTCTCTTCTTCAAGGCGGGCCAGTTTGTCCAAGGCTGTTTGGCGTAGGACGCCGGCACGGTAGCTGGGCGTCATCACGCTACTGTCCACGGCGGCGATGACATCATAGCCAGTATTGCTGCCTTTGATCTCCAGCACCCCTTGGTGAGCGATCTCCTCGGGGGTGACGAATTCCATCTGGCTGATACTAGTGATGGTCTCGAATTCGCCGCGGGCGAAGAAGCCATTTTCGCCTGTATCGACACCGGCCATCTGTAATTTGCCCATACGCTCGTAGAGATTTTCGTCACCGCGCAAGGTGAGCCGGCCGTCCAGCGCTTCGGCGCGGCTCTCGAAGCGCATCTGCGGCCGGCCTCGCAACTTGACAGTCTGATAACTGACCTTGCGGTAGCCGATCATTGCCGCCGGTTTCAGTTCCTTAACCAGCGGACCACCCGGCGTTCGAGCCATTAGGAACATCAGGCCGGTATGGGCAAAAGCCATGGCGTTCTTACGCATCAGACTGGCGCTGGGTTTATCTTCACTGTGAGTGTAAGGAATATTGAGCCCCATGCCGCCGGTGCCGGTCGTGCCGATTTTGAGATAGAGTCGGGTCTTCACCTCGCACATGGCCCGGTGGATGAGTTGCACATGGCGGATGAGCTGGGCTGTGGATTGGGAGATGAGCAGAACGCTGACATTACGTTCGATGACCTTGCCCAATCTATCCATGGACTCCAGGTCCTGGTGATCGACTGCCTGACGGACTTGTTGCAGGATATCGTAAGTATATTTGCTCAGGCTCTCCACGTCCTGATAGCTGATGGCGGTGGCTGTGTTAATGCAATCGACGACCACGTCCGGCTTGAAGCGGCGAATGATTTGGGCCATGGCCGAACGCTCATAGGCCTCGTTGATATCGCCGAAGAGATCGTCGTACAATTTATCGATGTAGACTGGGCTCATCAGTAAGCGACGGCGGCGCTCCATAGTAAATTCATCACGGACGAAGATATCGCCCCAAGCCCCCACGAACTCCACCTGCGGGAATTCCCGGCGTACATCATGGAGAAATTCGCGCACTTCGCCACGGAATAGGCTGGCGACTACGATTCGTTGGGGCTCCAATTCCCGGGCAATCTCCCGTACCACTTGGGCACCGACGAGTCCGGCTCCACCTAACACCAAGATACATTGATCATCAGACATATCTTATCTCCTGCCAGGAAAAGCAATCCGTTATTCGATCTCGACAGCCATGGCTACCGCCTCGCCACCGCCTAAACAGAGGGAGGCGATACCCCGTCGCAAGTTTCGCTGACGCAGCGCGTGGATCAAGGTGACCAGGATTCGAGCGCCGCTGGCGCCGATAGGATGGCCCAGGGCGATAGCCCCGCCGTTGACATTTACCTTGTCCCAGTCCCAGGGATAGCCGCCACGCTTGATTTCCAGGCCATTGGCCAAAACCTGAGCGGCGAAAGCTTCATTCAATTCTATCAGGTCCACATCCTCCAGGCTCCAACCGACCCGATTTAATAAGCGCGGAATGGCCCGGGCTGGGGCGGCGAAGATCCATTGGGGATCGACGGCCACGTGAGTGTAACCAACGATCCGGGCATAAGGCTCGATGCCCTGGCGCTCGGCTTCGGCCCGGCTGGTGACCACCAGGGCAGCCGCGCCGTCGTTGAGGCCGGGGGCGTTGCCAGCCGTCACCTGGCCATCTTTCTCAAAGGCTGGGGGCAGGCTGGCCAGTCGTTCAATGCTGGTAGTTAGCGTGTAGTCGCCGTTTTCGTAGCTGGCCCAGATAGGCTCATCTTGGCTGACGACCGTTACCTTACCTTTGCGGCCCTTGACAGCTACGGGCTCGATCTCCTCTTCAAATAGACGCGCTGCCGTGGCCACGGCCGCTTTCTTATGACTTTGCAAGGCGTAGAAATCCATCTCCTTACGATTGATCTCAAATTGTTTGGCGATGAACTCGGCCGCGTTGCCCATGACCCAATCCTGGAAGGCGCACCACAAGCCATCGTGGAGGATCGAATCAATCACCTGTGCATCTCCGTAGCGCAGTCCTTGGCGGGCCTTGGGCAGAAGGTAAGGGGCCTGGGACATGCTCTCCATACCCCCGGCAACGAAGACCTCTGCTTCCTGAGCGGCAATTCCATTGGCAGCCAGCATGACCGCTTTCAAGCCCGATCCACAGACTTTGTTTATGGCGGCCGCGCCCACGGTATCGGGCAAGCCAGCCCGCAGAGCCGCTTGCCGAGCGGGCGCCTGGCCGGTCCCTGCTGATACGACGATACCCATGAGAACTTCATAGACGGTGTCGGGATCAATGCCGGACCGTTCCAGGGCCGCGCGAACGGCGATAGCGCCTAAATCGGGTGCGCTTATGTCGCCAAAGGCGCTCATGAACTTTCCAGTGGGCGTACGCGCCGCGCTCAAGATGACGGCTTCTCGGTCTCTGGCTGTATCGCTCATTCAAAACTCCTTGTGGCAAATATCTTGTTGATTAAGGATGGAAACGGCCTGCCGGGAAACGCCCTAACCGGGTTGACCATAGATTGCTGGGGACCAGGTGGTCTCTATTTATTGTCGCCTCTATGTTAATGAAGGCACCGGCGGATTCATTTTGCCTGAAACAAGAGCCGAATTCAAGTGACATTTGTCCATAATTATCGATCCGATCCTCGGCCGCTCATCTTGATCATAAACTATGGGGGCTGGGCGATTGGTGAGGCGGCGTACAGTGAACATGGAAAAGTCACATCTGTTTACCGGCATCGAAAGGCAGATAAAATAACCCGGAATAGACAATATTAGAGCGCCCGCTCAGACCCGGAGCATTTGACACTCCGGCTCAAAACAGCGGGCGCTCCGCGGGTTCGCGCTACCTATTATCGAACAATTGACTTATCAATCCGACAAGTAACCGTCGGACAGCGCCTTTAGGAAGGCGACGATATTGGCTTCTTCCTCAGATGTCAGGCCCAAATCGCCTAGTTCATCGGTGTTGACATTCTCCAGGACTTCAGGAACCGGCCAGCAGTCGGCGGCCAGCGCCTCAGCCTCGGTGTAATCACCTGGGCAGACATCCTTGACATCCCGCGTATTGTAGAAGTGGACGATGCTTTCCAGGCTCTTAAAGTAGCCATTGTGGCCAAATGCTTTTACGAAATCTGCGTCCTCCCGTTTATCCACATTACGTAAGGTTGGCACTTTGTGCTTGCCCCACTCGGCCAAGTAGACGTCTTCGTCATAGCCAGCGTTCATCAGAAAACCGCCCAGACCCGGGTCGACGAAATCTGGGGCAACGCCGGCCGGATTCTCCGGGTTCTGGGGAAGACCGAGGTTGTCGAAGGAGAAGTCCGTGAAGAGTGCCTGCTGGCCATTGCTGATGTGGCAACGGTGGCACATTCCCTTGCCCCGGAAAAGGGCGTAACCGCGCTGTTCCTCCTTGTTTAACTTGACTTTACCTCCAAAGGTCTGGTCGTACTTGGAGGAAAAGGCGTTCACTTCCGGCGAATCTTCGTAAGCGGCGATGGATAGACCGATGTTACCATAGGCCATATCTGATTTGGTTCTATCCTCTGAAGATAAGGCAACCGTGGTTCCTTCGGTGGCGCATGTGGTTTCTATAAGTTCCGGCCAAGCAATATCACATGAGCCGGCGCCCCAGACTTCCTCAAAAGAGACAGGGTAGTTAGGGACGGGTTCACACACCCTATAGACTACGCAGGCTGAATCTGACAAAGCTTGTTCGACAGTGTTCAGGAACGGCCCAAGGGCCTGGTCGGCGGCCGGGTTACCCAGCACCTCGCCCGTGGCCCGGCCGTCCCAGAAATTGCCGCCCAGGAATAGGCCGCTCTTGTCCTGGTGGAAAATTGGGCTCACGGTGGCATAGGCCGCGCTGGGTGGTTTGCGATCGCCAAACCGGTCGGCTATGGACCCTTCATAAACGGCCCCGCCCGCGTTAATGCTCGAATCCGGACCGGTGAAGCCTACCTCTGGCATGTGGCAAGATGCACAAGACTGGTTGTTGTTGATAGATAGATTCTCATCGAAGAAGATGGACTTACCTAGTTGTTCAGTTGGGCTGAGCGGGTCAGCGTCATTGGCGGACACGGTGGCTAAAGAGAGGACCAATAGTAAAATCGAGACGCAGATCACTGCCCATAATAAGCTAATCTTTTTGTTCATCTTTGCGCCCTCCTCTGGTGCAGAAAAATTATTATTTCCGAAAAACGATTCTGTTTAGCTGCTACCAGCATCCTTGATCTGGCAGCGAGTCGCAGTCATAAGCACCTCCAATCCAGTAAACGAGATCGAAGGTCGAAAAAAACGATGTCTATTTTACCAACGGGAGTATTGCCAACGATTTGGCTGCCCATTACGACCCTTTATCACTGGCCTTATGAATGACCACCCTAATCTATTCAACCGAAATCGGTCTATTACGCCATTATCAGCTTAATCGATTAGTAAATTACTGAGCAAGTGTTTAATGTCATCACTGGTTTATGACTTTCATCATATCTGAATCTGCCCGCGTTGCGGCATGCTTGGCCGATGACGACTATTGAATAAAATAAGGTATGGCTAACCAGGCAAGACCAAATCGGCGCAGAGTGGCAATTTTAGCCATGATGTTTTCTCAATT
>JAHEJP010000475.1 GCA_024638855.1 Chloroflexota bacterium | reverse complement strand
GGGCGGTAGTGACCGGGGTATGCGGTACCGCAAATGTAGAAATGGTGAAATCTCTGGGAGCCGATAAGGTCATTGATTACACCAAAGAGGATTTTACCAAAAGCGACCAGACCTATGACATCATTTATGAAACGGTAGGCAAAAGTTCGTTTTCACACCATATGAGCGCGCTGAAGGAAGAAGGAATCTATCTTGCGGGGAACCCTGCGATGTCGGCGATGGCTCAAATGCAATGGACTTCAAGGAGAAGCAGCAAGGAAATCAAATTTGGGCCAGTATTTGGTAGTAAAGAAGATCTGATTTTCCTCAAAGAGCTTGCTGAGGCGGGGAAGATAAAACCGGTCATCGATAGAACCTATCCGTTAGAACAGATTATTGAAGCCCACAGGTATGTCGATAAAGGGCACAAAAAGGGAAATGTCGTCATAACTGTGCAACATAATAACAAATGACAACCCGTACCGCAGAAATATCGCCTCTTCGTTGTGTAAGAGTCGAAGGGTTGCGCTCGGGCCATCAGTAACAGACTTGTAACATTGCTAATTCTTTTTCATTAAGCAGGATATTGAATCATGGTGGAGACGAGGATAATCCTTTCGGGTTTATGGGTCGCGCTCATGTTAACTTATCTTTTGGGGGATGTGCTGCGAATATTTGCCGGCGACTTCAAGGCAGGAGAAATGATGGGAGCGCAAGGAACTCAGGCAATGTTTTTCGCCGCCGCACTATTGATGCTGATTCCGATTGTAATGGTTGTCCTATCCTTGACGTTGAAGTATCCCGCGATTCGCTGGGTAACCATCATCGCAGCCATAGTCCTTTTTGGTTTTAATCTCGTTGGCCTACCTACATACCCTGGCGCTTATGACAAATTTCTGATCGTTGTAGGACTTGTGTTTAATGGACTAACGGTTTGGTATGCATGGAAGTGGGTTGAAAGTGGCGTCGCATAGATTGGCAGGCGCCTTCCCTACATTATTCCCCAACAAGATAGGCAACATCGCCGTGGATATCGCCGTGCTGGTGGGCCTTCTTTGGTTAGAGTGGCCAACTGAAGCGGCTATTGGCTACTAGTACACAGGAGTATTTTGATATGGCTGAACAACGTCGATTAGAACGCCAGAATGGCATCATCGCCGGCGTATGTGGCGGCATCGCCGTCCGTTTCAGTATTAGCCCCTTCATCGTCCGCCTGATCTTCTTTATCTTGCTTTTGCCGGGCGGCTTGCCGGGCCTGCTCCCCTACCTGATATTGTGGATCCTGATGCCTAAACGGCGAGATTAGATCCGGCAAGAAGTTTTTATTGACGGCCGATTCGCCTGATATCCGGCCGTTTTCCGATATAATGTCTGTGTGCCCATGACGCTGCTGCCGGCTGCGCTGCCATTCGATTCGTTTTGGCCTGTTTCGTTGCCAGGTCGATCCTGATTAAGTCTCTTACCAAAGAGGCAAAAGGTAAAAAGATGGCTCGTCGAACACTTCTGATAACTTACATAGCCACTTACCTGCTGGCAATTGCAACAATCATTCGCCTCTTAGTTCGCTTTCGCGACAACAGCTTATGGTCACTTGCCCTCTTGCTCGGTGGCTATCTGGTTTTGCTGGTCGCTGAACCCTTTTTAATTCGCCGGAATCGTCTATTTACCTATATCTACTTGTTCGTTCAAATCGCCATCATCGGCACGGTAGCTCTTATCACGCCAAGTGCGGATTTTTTCGCCATACTCTTTTGCCCCCTTGTTGTGCAGGTCATGCACAATTTCCCACAACTAACCGGCTTTTTGATCACTGGGATCTTCACCGTGATCACGGCAATTCTATTACTCTTGGGTCTTGGTCCTGAGGTGGGTTTGCCCCTTATATTCATTTATGCGGTTATTTATTTTCTATTAGCCGCCTTTATCGCCATCATCCGTGAGGCCGAGGACGCTCGGCAGGAAGCAGAGGTCGCTCGCAAAGAGGCTGAAGCGGCTCGTGATGAGAGCCAAAAGCAACAGACCGAACTGCAAGTCGCTCACCGCCAACTGCAATCCTATACGGCGCAAGCTGAAGAGTTGGCCGTACTGGAAGATCGAAACCGGCTGGCTCGAAATCTGCATGACTCGGTTACCCAGACCATCTTCAGCATGCGGCTGACGGCCGAGGCTGCGAACATGCTTCTAGACCAAAATCCAGACAGGATTGGGGCCGAATTAGACAAGCTGCAGACGCTGGCCAAATCAGCCTTAGCCGAAATGCGCTCCTTAATTTTTGAACTGCGGCCCACGGCCGTGACCGAATTAGGACTCATACCGGCCCTTCGCCATCATGTCATGACTTTGGAAAGACAATACGGTCTGACGGTCGATCTGCAGGTGAGCGGAGAACCACACCTGCCCGAACGGGAGGCCCAACGCTTGTTCCGCATCAGCCAGGAAGCCCTCAACAACGTCGTCAAACACGCCCAGACAGATAAGGCCTGCTTGACGCTACGCTTTAATGGCGACCGGGTCTTTTTACAGGTAGAAGATCAGGGGATAGGATTTGATCCAGAGTCCTTAAGCACAGTGGGGGATCATATTGGACTCACCAGTTTACAAGAGCGGGTAGACGCGATGGGTGGACAATTGACCATCGATTCACATCCAGGACAGGGTACGCGCATGATGGTTGAAGTGACCGCGACCAGTAAGGAAGAAAACGATGGCTAAGATCAGCGTATTGATTGTCGATGATCATGGTGTGGTGCGGCAAGGGTTACGAACTTACCTGGAATTATTAGACGATATCGATATCGTCGGGGAAGCTGAAAATGGCCTCGAGGCTGTGGAGCAGGTACGCCAGCACCAGCCGGATATCGTGCTGATGGATCTGGTGATGCCGGAAATGAACGGCGTCGCTGCCACCCGCCAGACACTGGCCATTAGCTCGGACACAAAAGTCATCGTCCTGACCAGTTTCGCCGAAGACGATCTTGTCTTCCCGGCCATCGAAGCCGGCGCGACCGGTTATTTACTGAAAGACGTCGATCCGGCCGAGTTGCACCATGCCATACAGGCCGTTCACCAAGGGGAAGTCCAATTGCATCCTGACATCATGAAGAAGCTGATTCATCGTATGAAGACACCCCAAATAGAAACGGATTCTGCCCTTGGCGATCTCACCCCCCGTGAATTAGAGGTCCTGTCCCTCATCGCTCAAGGTAAAAGTAACCGCCAGATTGCCATAGCCTTGTCCATCAGCGAAAAGACAGTCAAGACCCATGTCGGCAACATCCTCGGCAAACTCCACCTATCTGACCGCACCCAGGCTGCCATCTACGCCCATAAACACCGTTTGGCGCCAGACGAATAAGAGTACGACCTATAAGAGTACCGCTTAGGTCGTAGGACCTCCGATGCAGTCAATCCAACTAAAGACCGATCTTAAAGATCGGTCTTTTGCATTATTGAAAATTACGCCGCACGCGCGATGTGTCCTTCGGCTGGATGCTCTAAACTAAAGGTGATGGAGATCCAAACGCACAAAAATATCCGGAGCACCATGTTGAATTCGCGGAGTGTATTGTGTCTATGCGTAAAATAAAATCAGAACACATGTCGTATAT
>JAHEJP010000114.1:10747-13463 GCA_024638855.1 Chloroflexota bacterium | reverse complement strand
AAACAGCTGCATTACCAACGACCGATGTTGACTCGACTGCTATTGATACCGGAGTAGATACCGTTGGCGCTGAGGGAATAGTGGTACCCTTGCGCGATTCCCCTTTGTCCGTCCCATTTTCGGGACAAGTAGCCGAGATTCTTGTATCGGAGGGTGACGAGGTAGACCTAGGTGATCCCCTCTTACGACTTGATTCCTCCGATCAAGAGATTGCCTTACAACAGGCTCAAGCCGGCCTTGCTCAAGCTGAGGCTAACTTAGGGAGTGCTCAAGCCGGCCTGCAACAAGCTGAAAAAGCCAGAAAACTGGCGGAACTGGGTGTGGCAGCCGCTGGAGCGCAATTAGATTTGGTCGAAGCCGGACCAACCGAGGAACAAGTTACATTGAGCCGCTTAGGCGTCCAGTCCGCTGAGGCGGGAATAAGCGCAGCCTCAGGAAACCAGGCATTGGTCCTGGAAGGCGCCCAATCATCCCAGATTCTGGCAGCCGAATCCCAGCTTCAGGCTGCCCAAGCAGCCGAAAAGCAAGTGCGAGACGCGCTCAATGACGCCAGCGGTAACGAACAACAAAGACTTGAAGACCAGTTGCTGGCTGCCGTGGCCAATGTAAACGCTGCCCGGGCGGCCCTTGACGAAGTGCGACAAGGGGCGACGCAGGCTGAGCGTTCGGCGGCCAGCGCCGCCGTTGCCCAGGCCATATCCCAACGGGAAGCGGCCCAGGCTCAACTCGACCTATTACAGGTAGGCGCTCGTGAGGAACAACTAGAAGTTGCTCGGGTTGGCGTCCAGCAAGCAGAAGCCGCCCTGGCCGAAACTGAGCTTGCGGTCAAGCAGGCAGAAACCACTGTCCTTCAGGCTGAAGCCGGTCTGGAGCAGGCTCAGGCCACGGTTGATGCTGCCCAGCAAGCTTTGGATTTGACGATCTTGACCGCTCCTTTCGCAGGCACGGTCGCCGACATTGCTTTTGAGTTGGGTGAAGTCGCTTCTCCAGGCTTACCGGCCGTTGTATTGGCTGATTTTGATGGTTGGCTTGTCGAAACTACTGACTTGAAGGAGCAGGATGTCGTTGCCCTGGCGGTTGGTTTCCCGGTTGAAGTTATTTTAGATGCCCTACCATCTGATTCTTTCGCCGGGACCGTGACTGACATCTCCCCTGTTTCAAGCATCGTGGATGGTGATGTCACTTATGTCGTTACCATTCGTCTAGACGATGTTACTGACTTGCCCCTGCGCTGGGGCATGACGGCGGCTGTTGACATTGACGTTGACAAATAAGAAATTCGAGCCGTCAGTGGATGGCTTGTTTTATTGGAGGAAGTTGTGACCCCGCGACGCATAATAATCATAGTGGTAGTCATCGCCGTTTTGGCGGTGGCAGCCTTCTTTATCTTTAGTAACCAACGCAGATCTGATTCGGCAACGGTTGAAGATAGTACCCCTTCTGATATCCCACCTGTAACGGCCGCCAGCGGTGACGTTATCGCTGAAGGTCGAATAGTACCTGCCCGTGATGCTAGTCTTTCATTCCCGGTGAGTGGCATCGTCGAAGAAATCCTAGTTGCCGAAGGTGATCACATAGCCGAAGGTGATCCCTTAATCAAGCTTGATGCTGATAGCCAGGAAAGCGCTTTACGCCAGGCTCAGGCAGGCTTGAGCGTAGCAGAAGCTCAACTTGTGTCTGCTGAAGCCCAGCTAGCAGGAACGCTAGCGGCTGTAACCACGGCCGAGCTGGGTACCTTAGCGGCCGAAGCCAACTTGGCCCTGGTTAAAGCCGGCGCCTTGCCAGAAGAGATCGCTTCTGTGGAGCGGGAGATCGAGGCAGCTCAATCAGGCGTTGCGCAGGCTAGTGCCGGCCGTGACGCAACTCTGGAAATCCCTCAATCCCAGGTTCGCGCCGCCGAGGCAAATGTAGCCGCAGCCCGAGCCGAAGTCGAAGCCTTGCAGGAAAATTATGATGCAATTATTGACGCTTGCTTCGACCTACCAAACGGCGAGACTATCTGCCCTCTTTATGGTACCATCGAGGAAAATACCCGCGCTCAACTAGAAATCGCCCAACTAAATCTTAACTCGGCCCAGGCGGCTCTTGATGCTTTAAATTCCGGAGCCACATCTGGTCAACGCCAGGCGGCGTCCGGTTCAGTCGCCATTGCGCTAGCAAATAGCGAACTGGCCCAAGCCCAGCTAGATTTGCTCTTGGCGGGGACTTCGGCCGAGGCCGTTCGCCAGGCAGAGATACAGGTTGAACGAGCTCAGGCCGGTGTTGAACAAGCCCAAGCAGCTGTAGAACAGGCTCGGGTGGGTGTTGTTCAGGCTGAGGCCGGTTCTGTCGCTGCCCAAGGCAATGTAGATGCCGCTCAAGCAGCCCTCGATCGCATGACATTGAACGCCGTTTTCCCCGGTGTTGTCGGCAGCTTGGAGGTCGAACTGGGTCAATTGATCTCCCCTGGAACGCCGATCGTCACCCTTGCCGATCTCGATGATTGGTTAGTTGAGACCACCGATCTTAGCGAACTAGATATTGCCCGTATCGAAATAGGCGCGCCGGCAGAAGTGAGCGTTGAGGCTATTCCCAACGAATTGCTTGATGGTACAGTCAGCGACATCGCCAGAGTTTTCGAGCGCTCTCGAGGAGATATCATTTATGCTGTGACCATCGACCTGACAGAACGGCCGGATTTGCCCTTACGATGGGGCATGACCACTAACGTCAGCAT
>JAHEJP010000114.1:0-10647 GCA_024638855.1 Chloroflexota bacterium | reverse complement strand
GACGCCCCGCTACCAATAATTCGCCCTAACGGTGTATCCTGCCTGACTTCTTCCATCAATTCGAGGGCTCGCTGGCCATCGCCGAATGGCATATACCCGGCCTCGGCAGCGACTCCGAGTGCGGCACCAACGTCAATCGTGTCCAGACCCATATCGTTGGCTTCATCATTCAAGCGAGCGATCACATCTGGATCGTCAATTTCAAGATTGGAACCCATCAAGCCGATAGTTTCATATTCTAATGGCGTAACCAGAGTCTCCCCGTTGGAACCGGCATAGACATTTGAACATTTAATCGTGCATCCAGCCATGCATGCATGCGAAATGTCACCCCCGCGCGATTCATTAAGATCCCTGATAGTTTCGCCGCTAATGGCTTCAGCGCCTTCAAAGCGGCCGCGGGAGAAGTTGCGAGTCGGTATACCACCTACTGTGTCACATAAGTGAACCATGGCGGCCGTGCCATAATAAGTATAGACCTCGCTAGTCTGGGGATGTTTCTGTAGCGACTCGAGGTAACGTCTAGAGGCATCCTTGAAAGCTGCCTTGTTGACTATCTCAGGTCGGTTGCTCTTCTGGTGGTCAAAAAGGATTGCTTTGAGTTTTTTGGAACCCATCACCGCCCCGAGCCCGCCACGGGCTGAAATTCGGGTTAGATTTTTATCTTTATCCATGTGGGTGATGCCCGCCGCCCGGTAAAGGCGTTCTCCTGCTGGACCTATGGCAGAAACACCAATATGATCGCCGAATCGCTGGCGTAACTGTTTGCTACTTTTCTTTAGTCCCAGTCCTATCAAATCACCGGCTGGTTCAAAGCGCGCACCGTCTTTACCTATATAAAGAACCTTCCAGCTGTCGCCTGCCGCTGGATCGCCCTCGATGATCAAAGCGAAAAGGCGTAGCCAGGCCATTTTCATCCCGGTCGTTCCTCCCGCATTTGCTTCCTTTGCGCCACCCGTCATCGGACTTTTACCGCCCACTGAGATGCGATCGACGCTCGACAACATATGACCGACCAAAAGACCAGGAGCCCAAATCAATTTGTTGTTAGGACCAAGTGGATCGCAAGTCGGCGGAACTTCATCCAGCAAAAATCGGGCAACAAGTGCACGTCCTCCATATCGCCTCCAATTCTCAGGAATTTCTTCGTAAGTAATTACTCCGGTACCTACATTGGCGCGTAATACTTTCACTGGTGGGACTCCTTTCACTGTTGATAGGCTTAAGCGTATCACTCAATAAACGGTTAGGACAAGGCTACTTCAATAATACCCCTATTTGTCGAATTATCGGTGATTTTTTGTTCTGGACGCCACAAACCGCTGGCTCTGTCAAGGTACTGATAAACTCTACATTATTGCTTGACAAACAATCTAAACAAGAATATCCTAATACTGTTATATTGGTTAGACCACCATATCACTAGCCCATTATATCATAGAGCTGACTCTATGGTAGTTGATCGGATTAATTTCGATGATCGGTACAACGAATCAGGGCCTGTTTCAGAGTCTGCAAAGCGAAAAATTCAGCGAGCAAATCAGCCGGCAGTTGCTTCAGAAGATCGTTGAAGGCCATTATCAACCAGGTGATCGCTTGCCTGCCGAACGAGATTTGGCGACCATTTTTAACGTTAGTCGCGTAGTAGTTCGAGAATCAATTAGTTCATTGGAAGCCAAGGGGATCATCAATGTACGGCAAGGGCGCGGGACTACCGTTAATCCTATAGATCAATGGAACACCCTTGACCCTCAGGTACTGCTGCTCCTTCATGATGATGAGGTTTTCGACCAACTAATGGAAACGCGCCGAATAATTGAGCCAGAAATGGCGGCTTTGGCGGCTAAGCGCATCACATCAGATGAACTTGAGTTATTACGCGCTATCTCCGATCTTCCAGAGGATGACTCAATAGAAGAACACGTCGTTCGTGACATGAGCTTTCACTTGCATATAGCAAAGGCGACCCATAACCCGGTACTGTTAATGGTGCTTTCGTCTACAGCAGATCTGCTGCGCGAAGCCCGTCGCCGTATCTTCATTGTTCCAGGTGAATTAAAAAAGGCTCGTATGTGGCATCTGGCGATATTTACTGCCATAGAAGAACGGGATTCACAGGCAGCTCTCGAGGCAATGGCTGCCCATATGGAACAGGTGAGTACTGGCCTGGCACGTACTAAAAAGGTTGAAGATCAATAAGGTCATGGTATCGCTTGATTGACGAGAGTCTTGCGAATCCCAAAGGAATCATTATGGCACGAGCTGAAGAAATACCATCACCTTCGGTTGAATACATTGAGCAGTCTGATCTACCTCTTGAACTTCTCCTTGATATGTATCGGCGAATGGTGACCATTCGTAAGTTCGAAAACACCACCTACGATGTCTATAGCCGAGGGATCATGCCTGGGCTAGCCCATCTCTACACGGGGATGGAAGCAGTAGCTGTAGGCGTCTGTATAACTCTAAATGAACATGACAACATAACCAGTACACACCGTGGGCACGGTCACCTTCTGGCAAAGGGCGGCGATCCCAAGCGCATGTTTGCCGAGCTTTTAGGGAAAGAAGCCGGTTATAACCGGGGCAAGGGTGGCAGCATGCACATAGTCGACATGAGCCTGGGCATTTTGGGCGCCAACGGCATCGTTGCTGGAGGATTGGGGATCGCAACCGGCGCAGGTTTATCAGCCAAACTAATGAAAGAAGACCGGATATCTGTGTCCTTCTTCGGCGACGGCGCTTTGAATGAAGGTCTATTTTACGAAGCGGCCAATATGGCTTCGCTTTGGACTCTGCCAGTCGTTTACATCATGGAGAACAATAACTATGGTGAGTACACACCTTCCAGTAAAGCGACTGCGGGTAGTGGTCCTGCACGGGCTGAAGCGATGTGTATTCCAAGCAAGTCGGTGGACGGCAACGATATTCTAGCCGTGTACGAGGCTGCTATTTGGGCAACCGAACGGGCGAGGGCTGGTTTCGGACCCTCCTTTGTAGAATGTAAAACCTACCGCTGGCGTGGTCATCACATGGGCGACCAGGGTGATACCTACGGCTATCGAGGGCAAGACGAAATCGAGGAGTGGATGGAGAAATGTCCCATCAACCGTTTTCGTACACACCTCATCGAAAGCGCCACGGTTGAAAGCAGCGACTTGGACGGCATAGATGCCCAGGTCCAAAACTTGATCGACGCATCGGTGGAATTTGCCAAGCAAGCCCCTTACCCTGATCACTCTGAGGTGTTCGAAGATGTCTATGCCTGAACGTATTGGAACAATTAGAGATGCCATCAACGAAGCGCTTCATGAAGAGATGGCGCGGGATGAACGAATCTTCGTCATGGGAGAGGATATCGGCGTTGCCGGCGGTGTCTTCAAGGTAACGGCGGGATTGCTTGATGCTTTTGGTGAAGAACGTGTTCGAGATACGCCTATTGCCGAAGCAGGTATCGTTGGCTTGGCCGTTGGTGCAGCCATGACTGGCATGCGACCCATTGTCGAAATCATGTTCAGTGATTTTACAACCCTGGCTTCCGATCAATTGGTTAATCAAGCGGCAAAATTACGTTACATGACTGCCGGTCAAACGACTATCCCCTTGGTAATACGCACGGCTATGGGTGCCGGTCGGCGTGCCGCTGCCCAGCATAGTCAAAGCTTACAAGCCTGGTACTGTCACATTCCCGGACTAAAGGTAGTCATGCCCTCTACACCCGCGGATGCCAAGGGGCTGCTCAAAAGCGCTGTTCGCGACGATAACCCTGTCATCTTCATGGAAGACAAGATGATGTATACCCAGAAAGGTCCCATCCCTAATGGTGATTACACGGTCCCACTGGGCAAAGCAAGGATACACCGGGAAGGTCGTGATGTGACGATCATTTGTACGTCAAGTATGTTGTATCCAGCGCTGGAAGCAGCCGAGATTTTGGCAATTGATGGTATTAGTGTCGAAGTGATCGACCCGCGTTCGCTTTCCCCGTTGGATGAAGAAACTCTTGTCAATTCTGTATTGAAAACTAATCATGCTCTGGTGGTAGATGAGGGATACCAGAGCTTTGGTGTAACGGCCGAAATCGCTGCTCGTTTGCAAGAAAAAGCTTTTGATTATTTAGATGAACCTATTCGCCGTCTGGGCGCGGCTGACGTTCCGGTTCCCTTCGCGCCAAGCCTGGAAGACTTGACCATTCCTTCAGCTGACCGGATTGTCGAAATCGTCAGGGAAATGAGAGCGTAGCGGAAGACTCATGGCTTTTGAAGTTGTCATGCCTCAATTAGGTCTATCAATGGACAGCGGCCGGATTATGGCCTGGCGCAAACAGGCCGGTGACTACATCCAGCCTGGAGATTTACTACTGGAAATTGAAGGCGACAAGGCTGTAGTTGAGGTTGAGGCGATTGAACGCGGCAGTTTACAAATTGTCAGAGGGCCGGAGGATGGCGATATCGATGTAGGTGAAGTCATCGCCTATTTGTTAGCCGAGGGTGAAAGTACCACTGATGGAAACCGACCGGTCATTTTTTCAAAACCGGCAACAGCGATAGAAAAATCGCCAGCCAATAACGACCTATCGGTATCAGCGCCTCAATTACAAGTCAATACCACAGATAAATTGGACCCTGCAACTAGGCCGCCGTCCAGTCCGGCCGCCCGCCGCCAGGCAAGAGAATTAGGTGTGGACTGGTGGTTGGCGACAGGCACAGGCCCAGGTGGGCGAATAAAGGAACGAGACGTCATTTTGCTGGCGCAACGATCACCATCTGTGGTTAACGGGAGTGTTGGAGCGGAAGCTGTTCAGATTTCTCCCGTGGCCCGCCGCCTGGCTGAAGCGACCGGACTCGACATCTATGAATTGGCCCGCCAACACCCAGGCAAGCGTCTCGAGCGCGCGGATGTAGAGAAAGCTATTAAGCTTCGCCTCCAATGGAGTAGGTCCGGTGCCGGCGCTACTTCAACAGCGGCTGATGTTGGTCTGATAAAGGTTGAAGCACGGCGCGAAGTGGTGGGCGGTTTGCGCAGAGTTATCGCCAGGCGAATGGCAAACAGCTCGCAAACCTCGGCTGCGGTGACACTAAACACAGAAGTAGACGCTACCGAGCTGTCGCGAATCCGCGAAGAGAAAAAAGACGACCTGCAAAGTGACATCGTTCCCAGTTACAACACACTGATCGTCAAGCTAGTAGCAAAGGCATTGCTTGAACATCCTATTTTCAATGCATCCTGGGATGATGAAACAATTACCTACTGGGAAGGTGTCAACATCGGCGTCGCTGTTGATACAGAACGAGGCTTGGTAGTTCCCGTGGTGAGGGAAGTCCAGGCCAAATCCATCAATCAATTGGCCGTCGAGATGAATGAGCTATTGTCGAGGGCTAAAGAAGGAAAAGCATTACCAGACGAACTTTCGGGTGGAACCTTCACAATTACAAATCTAGGGGTCTATGATATTGATTCTTTCACGCCTATCATTAACCCGCCTGAGTGTGCGGTTTTAGGAATTGGACGGTTGGTGGATCGATGGGTAGTTATTGATCGAAAGCCTGCCATCCGAACCATGATGACCTTGAGTCTCACTTTTGATCATCGGCTGGTGGACGGTGCACCTGCAGCTCGATTTCTGCAACGCATCAAACAATTGGTTGAGCGACCTTATTTATGGCTGATATGAGCCTGAAGGTGATGGAAGACAAATCTGCAATCATAACTGGCGCTGCCCGCGGTATTGGTCTCGAGATTGCATGGTCTCTAGTCAAGACTGGTGTAAAGGTCGCGCTCATAGATCTTGATGAAGAAAAGGTGATGCGAGCTACCCAACAGCTCAACGATGCGGGTTATGAAGCGATATGTATGGCTGTCGATGTTAGTGATGAAAGCCAAGTGAAAGCGATGGCCCGGCAAGTTCTGATACGGTTGGGTCGCATCGATATTCTGATCAACAATGCTGGTATTTGTCCTATAACGTCGGTAGAAGCGATCACTTCCCAGGAATGGGATCTTGTTTTGGGGGTAAATCTCAAGGGGGCTTTTCTCTGTAGCCAAGCCGTAATCCCAGCTCTGCGCGAGCAAGGGCGAGGCAAGATCATCAACATCGCCTCCAGTGCCGGGCAGATGGGCGGTTTGGCAGTAGGGCTGCATTATTCGGCTTCCAAGGCGGGACTATTCGGATTAACCAAGGGTCTAGCTCGGATTTTGGCGCCAGACATCCAAGTCAACGCCGTATCGCCGGGAACAACCGAATCGGAAATGACGACAGGATGGACCCAGGAAGCTATTGATAGCATTGTCAGCAAGATCCCAGCTGGTCGATTGGGTCGCCCGGCCGATGTTGCGGCGGCCGTATCTTTTCTTGCCTCCGACGAGGCTAATTTCATCACCGGCCAAACATTGAGTGTAAATGGTGGCCTTTTAATGGTATAGGTTGACTGTGGAAATTTCATTGCCATTTGGACAGCGTCAACTGAAGATCAATCTTGATGATGAGACCCAGCAGGTCGTGTTATTGGAGCCGAAAAGACCAACACATGACTTGGTTAGGTTAGCGCTAGCCGCGCCAATTGGCAGTCCGCACTTACATGAAATTGTGCGTCCTGGGCAATCTGTAGCCATCGTGACCAGCGATATCACTCGCCCTTGCCCCACGGACCTGATGCTTCCGCCTCTGTTAGAAGAACTGGCCAAAGGCGGCGTTAGGGATAAGGATCTTAAGGTAGTCTTTGCACTGGGTTCTCACCGGCCGCATACTGATGAAGAAAAAATCAAACTTGTCGGCCCAGCGATAGCTGATCGGCTGAAATGCCTGGATTCGGATCCGGATCAAACGGTTTATATTGGGACCACATCGCGTGGCACACGAATCGAAGCCTTCATTCCGGTAGTAGAAGCAGATATCCGCATCGCTCTGGGCAACGTCGAGCCACACTATTTCGCGGGTTATTCTGGTGGATTAAAGGCATTGGTCCCGGGCGTTTGTTCATTGGAGAGTATTCAAAGCAACCATGCTATGATGGTCAATTCAAATGCCACTATTGGCGTTTTAGATGGGAATCCCGTTCGAGAAGATATTGAAGAAGGTGCTAATCTAATTGGGCTTCATTTTGTGCTCAATGTGATCGTCGATGTTAATCATAAAATCACCGCTGCGGCCGCGGGACACCCAGTAGATGCTCACCGCTGGCTCTGCCATGTCTTAGATTACCAGCGTAAGGTTATCGTCGACCGATTAGCCGATATCGTTATCGTTAGCGCCGGTGGATTTCCGAAAGATATAAACATGTATCAGGCGCAAAAAGCGTTGGATAATGCTGCTGCAGCCGTTAGACCAGGTGGAGCCATAATCTGGGTTGCTGAGTGCCCCGATGGACTTGGTAACGCGGTATTCGAAGAATGGTTAGTTGGATCAAGCGCCGACGATATTATGGCCCGCATTCAAAATCGTTTTGTTCTGGGTGGGCATAAAGCGGCGGCTATCGCCCGCATACTCAAGCGGGCCTTTGTCATATTGGTAAGCACGCTGCCGCCTGATCTGGTGATAGACTGCGGGCTGAACCCACAAACAAATCTTGATTCAGCGTTGGGAGCAGCCCTCAACATTGTCGGGCCGAATCCAGTCATTACGATTATGCCAGTGGGCTCGGCGGTAGTTCCAACCAAAGCTTCTATAACAATTTCAGAAGGAGAAAGAGCATGATCGAAAGAAAACCTGTCGCTGATCGCTTCAAGGGCAAAGTTGCCATCGTTACAGGTGGCTCAAATGGTATCGGCCGGGCGATCGTCGAAGAGTTATGTAAAGAAGGCGCTTCGGTAGGATTTACAGGTATCAGCGATGCCGGAGTAACAACTGCCCAGGAGCTAACGGATTCCAGCTTTGACGTACTTTTCTGTCAGGGTAACATGGCCGATGAAGAGTTTTGTAAAAGTGCGGTTCATGCGACTCTGGAGAAATGGGGTAAGGTCGATTACCTGGTCAACAACGCCTTCTCGTTTACGGCCAAAGGATTGACAGCGACACGTGAAGATTGGGAACGAATTTTCATGGTTGGTCCGGTTGGCTACGCTGTGATGGCTCAGCTGGTGACCCCGTCCATGAAGGAACAAGGTGGTGGGTCCATTGTTAATATGTCGAGCATTTCCGCTTTCATCGCCCAGCCGGATCGTTGGACATATAATGCGGCCAAAGGCGCTGTACACACCTTAACCAAATGTATGGCTATGGACCTGTCTGAGTACAACATCAGGGTGAACAGCGTTAGCCCAGCCTGGATTTGGACCCGAGAAGTTTACAAAGCGGCTGATTTGGACGGCGGTGGTCGAGAGAAATGGGATCCTATCTGGGGCAAATTTCATATGCTTCGACGCTGCGGCGAACCCGTTGAATGCGCGGGTCCAACTTTATTCTTGTTGAGTGATGATGCATCGTTCATTACCGGTACCGACCTAGCAATATGCGGTGGTTACCAGGCCATGGGACCTGAAGGATTAGGCGAAATGACCCGCCTTGCTGGTTCCGATTGATGGAGATAACTGAATGAAAAGAATTGGCTTCTTGCTCAAAGTCAAAAAAGAAAAGATCGACGAATACAAAAAGCATCATGAAGCTGTCTGGCCTGAAATGCAGGATGCTCTCCGGCGCTCAGGCTGGCATAATTACACCCTGTTCATAAGGGAAGATGGGTTAATCTTTGGCTATTTTGAAGCGCCCGTGGACTTTCAAACGGCCCTGGATAATATCGCAAAGGAGGAGATCAATCCAAGCTGGAACGCATTCATGAATCCCTATTTTGAAAACCTAGGAGACATGGAAGTCGACGAAAGCATGATTGAACTGGAAGAATATTTCCATCTTGACTGATTGACCGAATAGTATGAGGAAGTATGCACTTAGTAAGGAGTAATGGATATGTTGCGCCTGGTTGATCTATCTCAGGATATCTTTGACGGGGCACCGACTTTCGAGCCGGACCCAAAGACTCATATCAATGCCCATTTGAAGATCTCGGATCTGAATTACAATATGACTGAAATCATCATGAGTGCGCACTATGGCACGCATCTTGATGCGCCATTTCATTTCTTCGATGATGGGGTAACTGTCGAGAACTTGGATGTACGGAAAGGTTTTGGTCTGGCCCACGTACTGGACTTCACCCATAAGAAAGCCGGTGATCCGATCACATTAGAAGATATGAAGGTTCATGCTGACAAAGTGACCGAGGGTAGCCGCCTGATTTTCAATACTGGTTGGGACAAAATATTGCCAGATCCAAGTTATTTTGGCGGCCAACCCTACTTGACAGTCGAGTGCAGCACCTGGTTGGCAAATCAGGGTGTAGCTTGTGTGGCCTTGGACACGCCTACAACCTACCCGGCCGAGTATACAGCTTCACATCATTCGCTGCTTAATGAGAAAGCCCAAGTTTTGATCATTGAAGGATTGCGAAGCCTGGATCGGCTTCAGAACGCGCAAGTAATCTTGATCGCTTTGCCGTTACGAATTCGTGGGCGCGACGGTTCTCCTTGCCGCGCAATGGCGATTGATGGAGATATTGGCCCTTTGATCGCTTTATTTGAAAACGTTATATATGACAATGTTTACTAAGCAGATAAGGATGTGTACTCAGCAATGATTTGCTGACTCGTATTTACCGATGTAATCGGCGACGCAAGCAGAAAAGCAGTCGTTGATTGCCTTGAATCAAAGAGTATGTGGAGTAATACAAGCCTATGAAAGATAACTCTCCGATACTAACAACCCAAGGCATTTATATGGCTTTTGCCGGCGTCAATGTTTTGAGGGACATTGACTTTGAGATATATCCGGGTGAGGTACATGGACTCGTAGGTGAAAATGGCGCCGGTAAGTCAACCTTACTCAAGAATATCGCCGGCATTCATGTGCCAAAGGCTGGTGAAATTCGGTTGAACGGCGAGGTCGTTCACATTCCGAATCCGCAGGCAGCGACTGAATTACAAATAGCGTTAATTCACCAAGAACCTTTGACTTTTCCAGATCTGGATGTGGCTGAGAACATCTTCATCGGCCGACAGCCGATGAAAAGCGGCCTGCGCCGCCTGGATTGGACTACCATGTACAACCGGTCGGCCGAGATCCTGGATTCACTTTCTGTGAAGCTTGATCCACGAGAAAAAGTGCGCGGCTTGTCCATCGCTGACCAACAAATGGTTGAGATGGCCGGTGCCCTGTCTCAGGATGCAAAAATCCTCTTGATGGATGAACCAACTGCGGCCTTGACTCCCAATGAAGTCGACGATTTGTTTTCTAATATTCGGCTGCTGAGGGACCAAGGTACAGCTATCGTATTCATCAGCCACCGGCTTGAAGAGATCTTCGATATCTGTGATCGCATCACCGTTCTGCGCGATGGCGAATTGATCGGTCAACATTTGGCCGACGAAGTTTCGGTCGATGAAATCATTCGAATGATGGTCGGTCGTCCATTGAGCACACTTTTTGAAAAGAGTGAATCTGAAGAATTCGGCGAACCTGTGCTCGAAGTCGAGAATCTAGTGCGTACATTGAAATTTGACGATATTTCGTTCGACGTCAGGGCCGGCGAAATCGTTGGCATGGCTGGCCTCGTTGGTGCAGGTCGTACAGATGTGGCTCGGGCGTTGTTCGGCACC
>JAHEJP010000113.1 GCA_024638855.1 Chloroflexota bacterium | reverse complement strand
CGGCCGCGCCGCTTGGCCAGGCGCCATCAGGTAATCGCCGCTCCATCAGCCATTGGTATGCTTTCTCTGATCTATCGTCTGTGGCATAGCCGCAAGCGGCGAGGCCTCGCAGCGGTATCGCTGCTTGCAGTGGGATATAGGAATAATTGCTGTATCGCTCTCCTTCGTCAGTTTTCGCCGGCAGGGGCCAAGAGCCATCTGTCTCTTGAATCGAATAGAGGAATTCGGCGGCTTTCATTATGGCCGGATGTCCAGGTCCGAAGCCAAAGTAACCAAGCCGGATGAGCGCCTGGGCTGTCGCTCGCAATGGATCGGCCGAAGGCATAGACTCGAAGTCTCGCCAGGAACCGTCTTCTTCCTGTTTTTCCAACAAATTTCGGATGAGGGGTTCCTCATCCCTTAGATTCTTCAATTCCTGGACTTCCGGGTCACCGGCCTGGCGACCGAGTAGATCCCGAAGGACTAGCAATCGCAAGACTATGGACGAGGATGATAACAATAAGGGCGCCCAGGCGAGATTTACCGAATCTATCTTCATGCTAACTTCATAATTTCCTTGAGATACCCGGCCGTAGCAGATTTGCCATTTGCCAGCACTTCGGGCGTGCCGTTGGCGATCACTTGACCACCTTTAGGCCCACCACCCGGCCCCAGTTCAATGAGCCAATCGCAAGCGGCTAATAAAGATGGATGATGCTCGACCACAGCTACCGAATGGCCGGCGGTGACCAGCTGCTGAAAGACGGCGATCAAGTGTCGAACGTCTTCCAAATGTTGACCTATGGTCGGTTCATCAAGTATGTACAGTGTTTCTGGGACTGTCTTTCGACTCAGTTCCTTCGTCATCTTCAATCGTTGTATTTCGCCGCCTGATAGAGCGTATCCTGGTTGGCGCAAAACGAGATGACCCAGTCCAACATGTCGCGCCACTGAAAGTGGTCGGCGAATTGAATCTTGATCGCCGAAAATTGCATAGAGTTCGTCTAGGGTGAGGGCGCTAACTTCAGGCAGCGTGAACCCGCGCAAGCGTATTTCACGGACTTCTGAGCGGTAGCCACTGCCATTACAAGCTTCACAGGGGCTGTGGAGAGAAGGCAGGAAGCCCATGTCAATAATTGAATAGCCCCGACCTTTGCAGGCGGAGCAGCTACGAGAAAAGTCCTTTATCGAAAGGCTATTTGAGCGAGCTTCCTCGCTTTCGGCGAAAAGCGCGCGAATCGGCCGATCAAGCCCCAGAAATGAGGCCGGACTAACCACACCTTTTTTGGCCTGGTCGAGTAACAAGACGCGCCGGGGAGCGCCCTCTATCGCATCATGCGGACCAGGCTCGATGGGTTCTTGGGCCACCGAGGTTGTGTGCTTTTTGGGTGCCAGCGCCCGGCCGAGGGTGTCGATCATCAGGGTGCTTTTACCCGAACCAGAGACGCCGCAGATACCAACAAGCAGACCCAGGGGAATTTGAACATCTTCTCCCTTTAGGTTGTTTGCCGTTGGGCGACAAATGGTCAACCAGGATTCAGGCTGACGTCTTTTCTGTGCCAAATTGATTTGCGACTCGCCACGAAGCCAAAGAGCTGTCGGAGTATCGGCTTCGGCTATCTGCTCAGGCGTACCTTGGGCCACAACCTGTCCGCCATTCAGGCCGGATCCAGGTCCCATATCGAGAAGATAATCAGCTGATTTGATAATTGATAAATCGTGCTCGACCACGATAACAGTATTTCCCTGCTCGCGAAGTTCATGCAATACGTCAATTAGCGCGTCAACTTCCGAAGGGTGAAGGCCACGAGATGGTTCGTCTAGCAAGATTGTCAGCGATTTCAACCCGCCGCCTAATAAAGCAGCCAATTTTATCCGCTGCGCTTCGCCGGCCGAAAGGGTTGCGGTCGTCCGATTTAATGTGAGGTAACCCAAGCCGACCTTTATCAAAAATTGCAGTCTGCTCTGAACGGTCCGAATCGAATTCGCTGCCAGGCGCCGAACCGCCGGCGATAGACGGCCGCTCAATGTCGTTCTCAACTTGGCCATAATCGGCGCGAGGTCGCTCAGCGACATTTGACTAAGCTCATGCAGATTTAATCCGGCAAGCGTTACAGCTAAATACTCGGGTCGCAAACGCGCTCCTTGACATTCAGGACAAAGTATGCGATCAGTGTAGGTGCCGCCAACATCCCAGTCACGAATAAAACCATAGAACCCGGGATAGACGATTGACCGAACTGAGGTCTGGGTGCGGCTTCGCAAAGTCACTTCCAAGGGTTCTGGGTCACCGAAAAGAAAGGCTTTTTGAGCCTCAGGCGACATCTCCAACCAGGGGGTTTGGGCGGGATCAAAGTTATGCCGTTCGGCCAAGGCTTGAACCATATCGTAGCCATGATTATTTGGTTTACACAGATAACCTTTTGGAAAAAAGCCAGGTGAATACATGGCGCCACCGCAAAGCGGTTTTTCTGGGTTTATGATCAGCTTAATCGGATTGGGTTCCTGCAGCGTGCCGACGCCGTGACAGCGCTTGCAGGCTGCAGCATAGAATGTCGCAGAAAAATGCCTCGGTTGAGCAGTGAATTCTGAATGGCAATTGGGGCATAACCAAAAGGAACCACCAGAGCCCGATGAATCAGAGGTCATATCATGACCACAGCTTAAGCAGGAGCAATCGCCGATGCAGGCCAATAACAAAGCCAAATTGTGGCTGATCTCGGTCTCTGTACCGGCCGTTGCCCTTTGGTTTTGATATCTACGCTCATCCTTTATAGAAATGGAGACGCCTAAACCGCTTACCTCGTCAACCAGGGCCGCCGGGCCTTCACGAGTAGCTTGCCGTTCATAAAGAGTCAGCGATTCTAGAAAACGCCTTCTGGCCTCGACCTCTAGTACGTCCATGACCAGGCTTGATTTCCCTGAGCCAGATACACCTGTCACAACACTTAATGCCCCCTTGGGGAAAAAAGCATCCACATTTTTTAAATTGTGAATTCGAGCGTTTCGTATTGCGATTTGGGATGGTGATGGAAGCGGTTCTGCCGGTTGAATAGGTAGGGGCCGCAGGCTTGGTTCCTCGGCTAAGGCCTGACCGGTCGGTGAGCTGGGGATGTCAGTCAGCCCTTTGGCAGGTCCTGAATATATCAAACGACCGCCCTTGGGACCGGCGCCCGGTCCCAGTTCAAGGATCCAATCGGCCGCACGAATGATGTCTAAATTATGCTCGACAACCACCACCGTAGCTCCATTATGCGCCGCCCGGTCCAAGATGACTAATAGCCCGGACACGTCATGAGGATGTAAACCGGTGGTAGGCTCGTCCAGCACCAATAATCGCCGGACGAGTGAAGGCCGAGCTAGAAACTTTGCCAATTTTACCCGTTGAGCCTCACCGCCTGATAGAGTGGGGGATGGTTGGCCTAGCGGCAAATAACCTAAACCTACGTCACTGAGGGCTTTTAGGATGCGCAGACCTTTTTGCCGTTCGCGTTCGGGCAAAAAGCTTTCCGCTTCGAGTAAGGAAAGCGCTTCGGATACAGATAGCGCCAAGAATTGGGCGATGGATAGTTGGCGGTCTCCAAATCTTGCAGGCGCGCTGAGGACTTCGTCTGAAAATCGTTGACCCCCACAGGCAGAGCAGGGAATCCAGGTGGAGGGCAGATAACGCATTTTTATTTCCAATGCGCCCATGCCTTTGCACGATGGGCAAGCACCCTCGGGCCGGTTAAATGAGAAATGGGAGGCTGATAATGAGGTGGCATTCGCATAATAATCGCGAATCAAGTCCGACAATTTGGTGTAGGTTGCCGGATTCGATCTTGGATTCCGGCCGATGGGTTTCTGATCAACCAAAACCGATTTTAGATTATTTGAATTGTCTACAGAAGCGCAACCGATCGCCGATCTTTCTCGCAGCGAGGCAACCAGGACATCTTCAACCAAGGTGCTTTTTCCTGAGCCGGAAACGCCGGTCACAACAGTTAAACGACCTAAGGGAATCTTCACATCGATATTATTTAGATTTCGTAAATTGGCCTTTTTTATCGTTAAGTGTTGGTCGGTTTGAGGTCGCTTTTTTGGCCTGTCAACGCTTCGTCGAAGGCTAAAGAATCGACCCGATAGCGTATCAGCTCGCCAAAGCCCGGCAGGATCACCTGAATAGAGCAACTGCCCGCCTTCTTTTCCCGCGGCGGGTCCCAAATCGATGGCTTGACTGGCGGCGGCGATGGCGAAGCGATCGTGTTCGACAAAGATGATGGGGCCAGGCAATCGACTGATTACCGGCAGTAGTTTGTCGACATCGGCCGGATGTTGGCCGATGGTCGGTTCATCCAGCACATGAAGCATATCTTCAAGTTTGCTAGTCATTATGATTGCCAATCTCAGGCGCTGGGACTCGCCACGGGAAAGCGATGGGCTGGCCCGATCCAGCGATATGTAATCCAGCCCTACCTGGACCAAAGCTTCCAGACGACTTTTGATCTCTTCATGGAGTCGTATTGTCGAATGAGCCGGTTCGTGAGATTCAAATAACGAATTTGCTTCGGCTATGGATAGCGACAGAAGTTGCGGGAATGTAAAACCAAAGATGCGGACAGAAGCTGCACTCGGATGAAGGCCGCTGCCGGCGCAGGATACACAGCCGTTCCCCTCACAGTCTGGACAGTGGGTTCTAAAGTGCAGTGGTTCTAAATCCTGGAAATATGTTCCACAGCCTGGGCAAATCTGGGCCCGAGCCATCGTGATTGATTGCCCATCTTGCTTAACCTTAATGGCTACCGCTCCCAAGGAAATTGCCGTCCTGACGATTGCTCGGGCATCGGCCGCGCTTATTTCGCTACTGAAATCTCCGATGACGACGTCAATGTCATGTCTCTTGGCCGGATTCAAGTTTCGATTCCGGCTGCCATGTTCGCTTGTCTCGGATAGGGGCAGTTCATCCACTATAAGCGCTTCTGAACCAAATGTCTCGACGAGTAGCGCTAATAATGTCCGATGGCTTCCGAGGGCGGCGCTCACCAGGGGGACGATTATCGTCATGGGCGCCAGGTGAGAGGCGTTGGTTATTCGTTCGACGATCTGATCTTCATTTACGACGACCAGAAGCTGGTCACACTCGATACAGGTCCGCTCACCGAAGCGAGCGAAGAGCAAGCGGAAGAATGGATGCAGGCCCGATGCAGTGGCGACTGTCGAATTTGGATTTCTGTTAAGCAGGTTCTGACCAACTGCGACGGCCGGACCCAAACCAGTGATATTCTCGACGGCCGCAGGCGACATTCTCTCGGCAATTGAACCCTGCGAGTAAACTTCCAAAAACCGGCGCCTGGCTTCGTAGTATAGGGTGTCAAATACTAATGATGTTTTCCCCGATCCGGACACACCGGTGACGGCCGTTAAGCCGCTTTCAATTTCAACGTCAATTGCTTGTAGATTATGTTCGCGAGCGCCTAGAATCCTGATGGTCATGACCGGTCAAACCTTGTTATACAAAAGAGTGTGGGCAATTACGCAAATCCTTATGGTATGACAAGCAATCCCGCTGGCGCAATTGCCTAGAAGTAAACTACGGCCAACAAAGATCACTTCCAAAGAACTTATGGCAGTTTACTTCCTTGTTTAGTTCGCGGATCGAACTTATGTTCGATTGAGTTTATCGTATCAAAGATTGGAAAGAGTGTCCAGATAAAAAGGTTTTGACCTATATATGAGACTTTTGTTTGGCGCCAACGAAGTTTTCGTTTTCTTAATAACAGTCTTAAAATTGAGAAGAGTTGCCTAGTGAACATTAAAGGGAATACAGGATGAAAATCGCGCCTTTTGCTACTGAACAGTATTTTTCGCTTTATGAATTTAACACGCCTCACCTGCTCTCGGTATCGGATTGTCAAATGATATCGATAGGAGAGTTGCTCGATATGGCCGGCCGGTCGGAGAAAGAGCTGCTGGCTTTAGGATTGGGCTATACTGAATCTCAAGGGAATCCCGATTTACGTGCGGCGGTGGCAAAAAGTTATAAGAAGGTCACGGGCGAAGACGTGGTGGTTTTGACTTCACCGGTTGAAGGTATTTACCTGGCTATGCAAGCGATGCTTGAACCAGAAGACGAGGTGATTGTCCTGACGCCGGCCTATGATGCCTTGATCAATGTGGCCGAACACATCAGCCGAAATGTTCGCCGTTGGCAAGTCGTTCCTACGGAAGATGGATGGGAGCTTGATCTGGAGGCTCTGGACAGGCTTGTTACATCAAATACGAAAATGATCGTCGTTAATTTTCCCCACAATCCAACGGGTTTATTGCCCGATCTGGACCAGTTTCGAGCGATCATTCAAATTGCTCAACGATCAGGTAGCTGGTTGTTGTGCGACGAGATGTACAGGGGATTGGAACATGGTCAAAAGCCCCAATTGCCGTCGGCCGCTGACCTATATGATCGGGCGATTGTACTGGCAGGATTGTCTAAGACGCATGGCTTGCCCGGTCTTCGCGCCGGCTGGCTCATCGTGACGGATGATGAAGCTAGAGCTTCTATCATCAACTGGAAGCATTATACGACCATATGCCCGGCGGCCCCTAGCGAATACCTGGCCCTGGTGGCTTTGGAGGCGGGCGCTGAGCTGGCGGAGCGAAATAAGGGCATCATCAGAGGTAATCTCCGTATGGCAGAATCATTTTTCGCCGAGTGGCGCGGTTTCTTTACCTGGCGACCACCTCAAGCCGGCTCTGTGGCTCTGGTTGGGCTGGCGGTCGAATCGGCAAACACCTATTGTCACGATCTGGCCCAGTCGGCCGGCGTCTTGCTCTTGCCGGCTTCTTTCATGGGTTATGATGATCGGCATGTTCGTTTTGGATTCGGCCGACACTCATTCCCCTCAGCTCTAAAGCATTACCAGGCATTATTAAAGAAAAACGTGGCTGCTAATTCTTAACAGGCGTTCATTCGTAGCGGAAACGCCAAACTGCTAATAAAAAGACAATCAAGGCATAGCCCAATAATACGGCGGCCGCCAGCCAGACAGCTTCCAGACCTAATCCACGAAGCACGATATCCCGGAAACCGTCCATGACCCAGGCCACTGGGGTCAGCCGAGCGATACCTTGGAAGCCTTCAGGCATGATTTCTAACGGGACCCAGGCTCCGCCAAGGCCAGCCAGCACGAACATGGGTATTAAGGCGAATACGATGACTTGTTCTTCACTCTTTGCCAGGGCGCCAATGAGTAAGCCCAGGCTGGCGGCGAAAAGGGCGGTCGCAACAGCCATCAATAAAGTAGCCACAGGTTCGCGGAAATAATCAAGACGAAGGAACAATTGGGCGAATACAATCAGGATGAGTAACTGAACGAAGATCATCACGAACATCGCCAGATAGTGACCTAGCAGTATCTCTGCCTTTGTTATGGGCGTTGTCAGGAGTCTTAACAAGGATCTGTTTTTTCGCTCCAGGACAAGAACGGCCGAAGCGCCCATCAGCCCGGCAATGGCGAATTGGGCCATCATACCCGGTGAAGTCTGGGCGAAGGCATTTTCCTCATCAGAGCCGTCTTGCCCTTGAAGACCACTGTGAGTCAATTTAACATTAATGGGTGGTTGTTTCCAGGCCACTAAGGCTTGATCGAAAGTAGTGGCAAAAAATTCAGCGCGGGAGGCACCATCGTCAAAGCCCTGCCTTTCCTCTAGGAACCGGCTGCTTACCTCGGCGGTTCTTTGGGCAGTTACCATTCGAGAAGCCGCGGCCTGAATTTCGCCCTGAATCGCAAAACCGCTGTTATTGCTCTGGTCAGATATGACGATCAACGGTATTGGGTTACCGTCTAGCAACTGCTCGCCATATCCCGGCGGAACGATGATCGCGGCCGCTATTTCTGCTTCCGTTACCAATTCTTCCAGGTCAGATTGGGTATATTGACCGGCGTCTATACGAATGACATCAGATGAATTCAGCGACGAAATCAGCGCCTGGCTTTGGAGGCTGCTATCCTGATCTAGTAAAGCAACCGGCAGACGGGGATCTGGATCCTCAACGCCAGAGAAGCCTCCAAAAGCAAAGCCGAATAACAGGGTGAAGGCAATGGGCATAATCACCAGGAAGAAAGCGGCTTTCCAATCTCGAACTATTTGAAGGAGATCTTTTATCAAAAGATAGAGTATTCTCATTAGGCAAACCGTCGCTGGAGCTTGAATTGGCCAATTACAGCGAAAACCAGACTCCAAATTAATATGACGCCAAATATGCGTAACATGTCGTTTATGGTTCCTCCCTCCATGGCAGTGGTAAAACCGAGAATAGCCCAGCCTTGAGGTACCAGAAGAGAAACCTTGCCTATGGCATCGGGCTGGTCGGGAACACCGGCGGTGAATACCGGTATCAAACCCAGCATGCCGGTCAGGGTTAATATGCCGCCGAAGACGATGCCGGATTGGCGGGTGTTCTTGAGGAAAGAGACGAGAAAGAGGCCGGTGGCGGCCGAAACAATGATTAAACCCAAGCCGGCTATGATGACGGAAATGATGGCTCCCCAATCGATGTTGAAAACTAGACGGCCGAAGAGCAGCAGTACAGAAACTTGAACGATCAAGGTAATAATTGCCGCCAGTGACTTGCCAGCCAGGATGGTGCGATGGGAGTTGGGTGTTGTGAATAGGCGGGCCAAAGTGCCTCGCTCTTCTTCAACCAATATCGACTCCATCGTGGCCGAACCGGTAAAGAAGGCGAAGAAAACCATCATGCCCGCCAGGATGACGCTGATAATCTGGGTCAGGAGATCGGTGGATTCATCCCCTGTTGCTATCGGCAAAATTTGTATTAGTTCGGATGAGTCGCTTAATGGCGACGAGTTTTGAGTTCCGGAAGCCGTAAATTCAGTTAGCAAGAGCTGGACCAATTCGGGATCGCCTTCGAGGCCGCTTGTTACCAATTGATCGAGGGCGATAGACATGCTTATCTGGTTGGCCGAAAATCCGTCCAGTAATTGTCTTACGATACCCTCGACGATTAAGGGGCCGAAGGTGAGGGCCGGATCGCTATATAACTCTACGGTGGCAGCGCCGGCCTGGCCAGCGTCAGCCTGCCCGCCGATAGAATCTGTGAAGTCGGTGGGGATGATGATGGCCAGACCATATTCCTGGTTATCAACTGCCCGGCGAGCCGAAATTGGATCTGTATGTTCTGACACGGTCATAATGCCAGCGAATAGATCGGATACTAAAATTCGAGTCATTATTTCGCCCATGTTGGCCGCATCTGCTAGATCTAACTCTTGATCCTGATCAAGGTTTTCAGCAAAGGAAACACCGCCAGGAAAGCGACCGGCGTCCAGGTTGACGATTACGACCTCTGTTCTTGGTAAAACAAAACCCTCATCATCGCCGGCGGCGCCGCCGAACATCAGCATAAATAAGAATGTGACCAGTATTGGCAGTACAAACATGAATATATAGGCCGACCAGGTCCGGCTCGACTGGATCAGATCTTTAAGGGTGACACTCAACAACCTCATCTTCAGTCCCTCAAGCCACGACCCGTGAGATGTAAGAAGACCGTTTCCAGATTTGGCTCCTGTATCTCAACCGAAGTGATCCGCACCCCTTGGGCATTGGCAGCCTCAAACACTTGCGGCAGAATGGCGTTGCTATCGCCGGCCAATATAAACACATTTTCGTTTTCAGACAAAACACTACTCACACCTTCAATCGTTCGCCATTGATCTAATAAGGGTTCGGCCGGTTCGGTTAGTACCAGATCGATTTTGTCCTGTTCGCCCACAATTTGAACGAGCTCCTCGTGCGTTCCCACTGTGATTAACTCACCCATGTCCATAATAGCGATGTGCTTGGACAATTCTTGCGCTTCCTCCATGTAGTGTGTGGTATAAAGCACTGTAATCCCTTCGGAGTTGAGGGTTTTGACGCCATCCAAGATATGACGCCGGCTTTGGGGATCGATGCCGACCGTTGGCTCGTCCATGATGATGACATCGGGTTTGTGCAACAAGGCAACCCCGATGTTGACACGGCGTTTCATGCCGCCGGAGTACTTTCCGACGCGCTCTTTTTGCCTATCGGTTAAACCGATTAACAGTAATACTTCATCTACTCTTTGCCTCAGTAAGTCCCCGCTCAAGCCATACATCCTACCCCAAAAGACAAGGTTTTCTCGGGCCGATAAATCTTCATATAGGGCAATATCTTGGGGAACGACACCAATGGAGGCCTTGACTCCTTGTTGATCGTTCAGTATGGAATGGCCCATGATCGTGGCGTCTCCGCCGCTCGGCGTCTGTAAGCATGAAAGCATTGATATGGTCGTGCTTTTACCGGCCCCGTTTGGACCTAACAAGCTAAATACCTCCCCCTGTTCGACGGTGAACGAAACCTCTTTTACTGCCTGAAGATCGCCAAAGTTTTTGGAAAGTTCATTAACCTCAATGGCCATGCTGTCCCTCTCGGTTATTATTCTAGAGTCAAATACCTATTCTTGGGTTTGAGGAAATTAAGATGCATCGGGTTGATCACCTAAGAATTATACGAATTGCACTCGGTTCTTGTTTCTGAGGTACTATAAGTTACTGAGCGAAATCGCTGAGCAAAATTGCTGAGCGAAATTGCCTTGTGAAGAGGAATTATAGAAGCATTTTTCCATAAGGGTACTTATTAATTTTTTCAAAAATGGCGATTTGTTACAGGAGAAAGCCATGCAGATTTCAAGGATGATTTCCGCTGTCGATGCCCATGCGGCCGGTGAACCTGGGCGAGTTATCACCTCGGGCATCGTCGATATTCCGGGAAAGACGATGCTGGAAAAGAAGAATTACCTGGAGACATATCGGGACGACATTCGTAAGCTGATGCTTCAAGAACCGCGTGGCTATCCGGCCCAATGCTGCAATATTCTTGTCCCGCCGACGCATCCGGAAGCGGATGCCGGGTATATCATCATGGAACATACCGAGTATCCTGGCATGTCAGGAACGAATACCATCTGCGTGGCAACCGTCCTTCTCGAAACCGGATTGCTGCCCATGGTTGAGCCGGTGACTGAATTAATGCTGGAAGCGCCGGCAGGCCTGATCAAGGTGCGCGCAGAGTGTGAGAAGGGCAAAGTTAAACAAGTCACGTTTCGAAATGTGCCCGCTTTCGCCGTCTATTTAGACGTTGAAATAGAGGCGCCGACGATTGGGCGAGTGGTTGTCGACGTCGCTTATGGCGGCATGTTCTACGTTATCGCAGAAGCCGGACCGCTCGGGCTCAGCCTGACTCCTGATGAAGGCCGAGACATCGTCAGGATATGCGAAATTATCCGGGCAGCGGCCGATGAACAATTGACCGTAGCCCATCCAGAGGTTCCGGAATTCAAGGGAATCACCATATCGCAGTTGTCAGGCCCGCCGGCGCATCCGGGTGCCGATCGCAAGAATGCGGTTACCGTGGCGACGGGTTCAGTAGATTGGAAGAAGCCTTCTACCTGGAGCGGCGCCATCGATCGTTCGCCATGTGGGACAGGCACCTGTGCTAAGATGGCGACACTGCATGCCAGGGGCAAATTGAGACTGGGCCAGGACTTTGTACATGAGGGAATTCTTGGCACTATATTTACCGGCCGATTAGTTGAGGAAACGCGCGTCGGCCAATATCCGGCCGTCATCCCGACTTTGAGCGGCCAAGCCTGGATAACCGGCTTTGCTAATTACGTGGTCGATCCCGATGACCCATTTCCACAGGGTTTTACGGTCGGCGATATTTGGTGATTGGTTTATCGCCTAAACAATACCGAGTATGGATAGATAAAATAGGATTATCCTTGCCCGAGTGGTCGTTGGTACGAACTTGTGGGCTTGAATTTTTTCTTATTGAACTATTGACTGACCATGATTACGAATTTTCTCGAGAACATTGCCAGGAGTGAGCGGTATCGCATCGAACCAGATACCAGTGGCATCATGTAAGGCCGCCAGGACCGCCGGCGCGTAAGGAATGAATGGCATTTCCGCCATCCCCCGGGCACCCCAGGGTCCCAAAGGATCGGCCTCCTCTAATATGACTGCTTCAACGCGGTCGGGAATATCCAATATGCCTGGAATCAGGTAGGTGCTGAGACGCGGATTCAGGATCCGGCCGTTTTGCAATTGTAGATTTTCCATGACGGCATAACCGTGGGCTTGAATGATGCCACCTTCGATCTGGCCTTCAATGGCCTTTGGATTCAGTGCTTTGCCGACGTCATCGGCGCAAATCACTTGTTCAACAAAAATGTGCCCAGTATCGACATCAACCGCCAAATCCACAACTTCGGCAACATAACCATAGCTAATATTTGGATCGCAGGCGCCTGTTTCAGGATCGTAAGCAGTGGTGCGGGGTGGTTCATATCGGAAATGTCCTTCGGCCGGGCGTTCTTCATCATCCCAGGCTGCCAATGCGAGTTCGGCCGCGCCACGAATGGCATTTCCTGCCATGAAAGTCATACGGGATGCAGAAACAGAACCAGAATCACCAGAAGTTGCCGTGTCTGAAGCTACAACTTCAACCAGTTTAACGTCTAAGCCTAGAGCTTCGGCCGCCATTTGACGGAATACTGTATGAGCGCCTTGACCAACGTCTGCGGCAGCATGGTACAAAACAGCTTGGGCTATTTCCGCGCCACCGTGCAATTTGATGGTCGCTTCGCACCGTTCAGGGAAACCAAATGAAAAGCCAACGTTCTTGAAGGCGCAAGCGAATCCCCGACCGCGCTTTATACTACCTTCATCGGGGGCAAGTGAACGAAAACTCCTGTGCTCCGAGTGATTGCCATCTCTGCTTCCTAAGGTAGATGAAGTCCCATTAACCCAATCCCAATTGGCCGCCTGCGCGCATCGCTCAATGACCTGGGGCATCGTGACGCCCTTGGGAAAAGGATGCTGGGTAACGGAGGGTATGCCATCACGCAACACGTTTTTGAGCCTAAGGGCAACCGGGTCCATTCCTAGTTTCAAAGCCAACTTATTCATCTGGCTTTCGGCCGCCAATGCACCCTGGGGTCCACCAAATCCTCGAAAAGCGCCGGCCGGTACATTGTTGGTGTAGACTGCATAACTATCGATTTTGGCATTTGGTACGTCATAAGGTCCGCTCACCATCAGGTGCGCATTACCGAGCACTTTGTTACTGGTGTAATTGTAAGCGCCAGCATCAAAAATTAGCTCCGTCTCGACGACGGTGATTAAACCTTCTTTCGACATACCCCATTTCGTGTGAATCCTCCCCTGATGACGCTTATGGTGGCCAACGATACTTTCTTCTCGTGACCATATGATTTGGACAGGCCGGTTTATGCCCATCTCGTTCAGCCTCTGAGCAGCTAAAGCCAGCACAATCTGCAGCGACATATCTTCTCGGCCGCCGAAGGCGCCGCCAATGGCTGTGTAAATAACCCGGATCTTCTCCAATGGCAAATCCAGAGCGTGAGCTATTTGTTCTTGATCTTCATGCGTCCATTGACCGGCGATTTGGACCGTGATCCGGCCTTGATCATCAACGAA
>JAHEJP010000112.1 GCA_024638855.1 Chloroflexota bacterium | reverse complement strand
GCGTCTAAAACGTTGGGATAGATATTCAGATCGTCTATAACGAGCAGAACCATATAGTACATCGTATCCACCTACTCCTTCTACGCTGTGCCGCTCTCGGCCGTCGCCTTTAACGCTGGTTCGCTGAAGGCGGCCCGCAACATGGGCGGCGTGATCAATGTGGCCACAATAATCATGAACACGACGATCGAATAGTTCCCCACCGACAGCAAGCCCTCGCTGAGGGCAAACGTTGCGACGATCAGACCCACTTCGCCTCGGGACACCATGCCGATCCCTAACTGCATCGCCTCGCGTCTTTTGAAGCCGCTCAAAAGACCGCCCAGACCGCTGCCGATTATTTTGCTGACGACGGCGACGATGGTGATGGCCACGGCAAAGAGTATGGCATTGTCGCCCACAGCCCGCATATTAACGGTCAGCCCAATGTTGACGAAGAAAATCGGCACAAAAAAACCATAGGCCATTGTGGAAACGCCTCGTTCGATCCGTTCCTTGAACGGCGTCCGGGCTAGGAAAAGCCCAACCAAAAAGGCGCCGGTGATTGCTGCCATGCCGCCAATCACTTCGGCCGCCCAGGCAAAAAACAGTATAACGATCAAGGTGAAGGCGACAATACCCTGGCTGATAGGCAAACGCTCCACCCAGATGGCCAACCTCGGCAGAAGGAACAATCCGACCAGGATGGCGGCTATGAGGTAAGCGACCATGCCAAGAACTGTCACCGCGACGCCGCCCAGGCCTTCCGACACGCCGCCAGAAACTAAGACAAAACTAACGGATAACAAAAGGATAACCAGGATATCGTCAAAGACGGCCGAACCAAGCAGTCCCAGCCCTACCCGGGTGCGTAAAACACCTAGCTCCATCAGGGTTTGGGCGGAGATGCTGACGCTGGTCGCCGAAAGCGTAAGGGCGATAAATAGGGCCTCGGTCGACTGGACGCCAAAAAGGACGGCCGTGCCATAACCTGTTCCCAGCGGTACCAGCACGCCCAGAATGCCCGAGAACGCCGAGACCTTGCCCGATCTGAGTAATTCCGGTAAGTGGAGTTCCAGGCCGGCCAGGAACATGAGCATAATCACGCCCAATTCGGCCATGAGCGTCAGCGCCTCTTTCAGGAGTTCAGGTTCGTGAAAGAGCGGCCAACTAAACAAGATATTCAAGATGGTTGGGCCGAGGATAAGGCCCACCAGCAATTCGCCCAGTACCGATGGCTGACGAAACCGGGTGCTGATATAACCGCCCATCTTGGCAGCGAAAATGACGATAACCAGGGCGATAAGAAAGTCGAGGAATTCTTGGGACATGCTTAATCTATGGTAACGAACGATTCTAAAGTCTGCAAGATAAGCGCATAGACGCCGGAGGCTTCCTCAATGTCGTCACCGGCCGGCCCATGGCTTTTTACGATGGCTGTTGTTGATCTAAAACACCGAAGTCTCGTACGTCTCGTTATTGTTCATTTTTCAGAACGCTCAAGTCACGGCAACGATCCGGAAATGCATTTCTCCATTCGGCGTGGCGACGGTTACATCGTCACCTACGGCATGATCCAGTAAGGCCTTACCCAGGGGGGATTCATTGGAAATCAGACCTTCGCCGGGGTCCGCTTCGGCCGATCCAACAATCGAATATGTCTCAGGCACCTCGCCAGTCATCTGAATGACAACAGTATTGCCCAGATGAACCCGGCCATCCGGTTCTCCTCGCTTTATGATCTCCGCGTTTTTCAAAATATCATCAAGTTCAAGGATGCGACCGTCGACGAAAGCTAGTTCCTCCCTGAGCAAAAGCAGCTCCGAGTTATCCATCGACTCGCCACCGGCCGAGGCATCTTGTAAGTGCTCGGCCAAGGCCGGCCGTTCTTCATTACGCAAGCGCGCAAGCTCAGCTTCCAGCCTGGTAAAACCTCTCTCGGTCATATACATTGTTTTTGCTTTGGGTAACATTTCCATTTCCTAAGCGGTCCATTCGCCAAATCCGCATCATAAAGATAGTAGCAACCGTCTCACCTGAAGCGCATAGCTTTAATTCTAGGGGTTAAAAGGGGATGCCGGGAGGGCTGAATGTCCAAGCTTCGTCTAGGTCAAATGACGTAAAGACACAGCATGGGCGTTGCCGGGGTTTTGGGAGCTTCTCGATGCCTTACTTAATCAATATAATTAGTGGAAGAATTCGATGAAGGTTTTTTCTTCGACCGTCACGCCGAATTCCTGCAAAATTCGCCGGATCTGAGCGCGCTTTTCGCTGCCCAGGTTCATCAGGTGGACGAAAACTTCCCAGACATATTCGTTGCCGCCGGGCAGCTTCGAATCACACGATTCATCAGTCAGATTAGCCCCAAGCTCCCGGTACAACAAACGATTGCTGTCCCAAAGCTTGTAGACGGCTTCTTTAGTCTGGAGATCAGGCGGTAACACAGGCTGTTTCGCGCCTTCCGTCCCACTATTCAATCGTTCGAACCAGGTTCTCTCTTCTGAAATTTGAGCCATCAAATGATCACGTACCGATCCCTCTAAACAGCCAGACTCGTCAATGAATTGGTCTTGCGGTAGCCCCTGAACCTCGTCCCAAATATTGCCATACATGGCGTAATGATAATGAAGGATATCGCGCACAAACGTCGCACTGACCCCCTGGTTTAATTGGCTGCCCTGCCCGGCGCCACTCAAAGACAGTCGTCTCTTTAAGTAATTGATCCCACGTCTCATCATTTGATTTGATCTCTCGGCCGCTTGATTTTGAGCCGGAAAGTCAAGCGGCGGTATCTCCTGGCCCAAAAAGGGGCATAATTTTTCCCAACCATCTCCTTGGGTAATGTCCATAATCAACAAATCGCCCGGCCGATCAACAAAGTAGTCAATCACTTCACGATTATGCTCTTCGTAACGGCGGATGTAAACATCTTCATTTCCACGAGCCGTCCTGACACCATAGATCCACTCGTGAGCCGGAACGTACTGATTCTTGAAGTGTTTGACGACGCTATTGATCCACTTGTCTACCGGCCTGACGGTCAGGATGAATTTGCTGCCCGGGTATCTCTGATCTAATTCCTTGTACAGAACAGGCCAGGGCGTATCTTGAGCAGCATCAAATCTATCGGCTAGATCGTAGGCCATATCGTATACCTTTTCGGCGATATCCGGGTCATGGGCTCCAAAAAAACCGGTCACATTATAGCCCAAGATGTACAAGGCGGCGGCGAGAGAAGATGTCGCCGTTTTTTGAAAACCGATGCCAAAAACTTTTGCTTTTGCGATCATAAATTAATTACTCGACCTTGATCGACTTCTTTGATGCGGTTATTGATACCCGTCATTTTATCCGCTGGGGACATTCTGCCCAAAGTTGACAGTGTCCTGGATTCCCCATCTCGATGACGGCCCTGGGCGGATAGAATCTTCTCCAGCAATGGCAGCATCCGCCCCACCCGCCTGGCGCGGATGACCCAATCCCAGAACGGTTCGAATTTTTTCCAGCCGGCCGCGTAGGCCAGGTGCCGTGCCCGGCCGGACCAGGTAGGCTTCGTCCAAGCGCCCTGGAAGATGGATCCCCACCGGTAAAAATTGCGGTAGGCGCGCCAGTAGCCTTCTTCCAACTCCTCCGGCGACATGCGGGCCGGCCGGAAGACGGTGTGGCGGGTATCGTACAGATCCCAGTTTTGGTGTAACAGGCGGCCTTGACCGACCATCCGTTGGTAGAGGGCCGTGCCGGGATAAGGGGTCAGGATGTGAAAGGTGGCCGTCTCGATGCCTTGCTCCACGGCCCAGCCGACGGTGCGCCTGAAGACGCCTTCGTCGTCGCCGTCCATGCCGAAGACGAAGCTGCCGTTGACCATCACGCCCAGGTCATGGAGACGGCGAACAGCAGCACCGTAATCCTGGTTAAGGTTCTGGAATTTATGCTGCCCGCGTAGATTACCGTCGCTCAAGGTTTCAAAACCGACGAAGAGGCTGCGCAGGCCACAGTCGACGGCTTTTTCCAGCAGGCCGGGGCGCAGCACCGTGGGCACGGTGGCGGCCGCCTGCCAGAGCCGGCCCATGCCGCGCATGCCCTCGAACAAGGCAGCGGCAAAGCGGGCGTTGCCGAAGAGGTGATCGTCGAGGAAATAGAGGTGGCGGCCGGGTAAGCGCTCGATTTCGGCCAGGGCCGCATCGACCGCCTGGGTGTAGAAACCTTTGCCGCCGGTAAAGAAGGCTTCTTTGTAACAAAAGTCGCAGCGGTGAGGGCAGCCGCGGGAAACGACGATGGCGTTGGGCACCAGGTAGAGGTGTCGTTTGATCAGGTCTCGGCGGACGGGCGGTATGCCGAGCAAGGTTCGTTGGGTAGATTGGTAGCGTTTCCCAGGCCGGCCGCGGTGATAATCTTCCAGGAAACGGGGCCAGGTATCTTCACCCGGCCCTAGGAAAATGGTGTCGGCGTGTTCGGCCGCTTCCTCGGGCAGCGAGGTGACATGCAGGCCGCCCAGGGCGACGTGGGCTCCCCGGCGGCGGTAATGGTCTGCCAGTTCATAAGCCCGGTAAGCGGAGGTTATATAGGTCTGGATGACCACCAGTTCGGGGTCGTCGTCCAGCTTCAGCTTTTCGACATGTTCATCCTGGATGTCGATTTCGTCGCCAGGGTCACAATAGGCGGCCAAGGTAGCCAGGCCCAGCGGCGGAAAGAGGGAATATTTGATCGGCCGGAAGAAGGGGCTCTTGGCTTCGGTAAGGGCGGGCAGGATCATTTTGACTCGCATTTTTTCTCCCATACAAGTGAGTTGGCAGCATTATGGGAGATGGGGGGAGATGAAAGCGAGGGTTTAAGGCCGGTGGAATGAGCACACGCGTGCTTGACGTTGGGTACGCGCCAGTTCTGAGACTGCCGGCGGCCGATAACTGCCCAACGATGCCACTGCTTATTTAAACTAAGTTTCTAAATACGAGTCAGCAGGCGATCGACCTTCGAGCGCACCATCAAGCGAAGCAGATCCCCTTTTGTGGTCAGGCCTCGAGACTGCAGCGCGTCGACGTATTGGGTGGTCCTATTGCGGGGCACAGGCGCCTGCTCTGATTCGGGTTTGCGGGCCAGAGTAACCGCCTCTTCGGGGCAGGTGGTCACGCACAAGCCGCAGCCAATACAGCGATAGTGGTCGACCACGGCGTAACCATTGTCTACGCCAATAGCCTCCATCTGGCAGCGAAATTCGCAGTCGCCACAGGCCGAGCACAACGCCTCATCGACCACCGCTCTAAAGGGTGAGACCAGGATTTCGGCCGGTCGAGGATGGCGCTTGGCAATGGCCAGCGCCTCGCAGCAGTCACCGCAGCAGCAACAGATGAAAGCGGCCGTCTGGGTATTGCTTGGCTGCAAGACGAGCCCGGCTTCCTCGGCCTGGACCAGAATGGACAGAGCCTCATCCTGGTCGATAGCCCGGCCCACGCCCAGCCGTTCGAAGTAGTCTGCCGCCCCGCCAAAAACCAGGCAGGTCTCTGAAGGCTTATCGCAGCCTTCACCCAGAAGCCCCTTCTGTTTGCGGCAGATGCAGGGATTGACCCGCAACTTATCCTGGGAGCGGACCAGGTTCTCAGCCTGTTCGTAGAGCATCACCGTCGAATCGACCGGGATGCTCTCGCCCACCGGTATGGTGCGAAGCTGGGGCATCCGTTCATAAAAAGTTGGCGGCACACTGTCCAGGTAGGCATGGGTTTCCCCTGCCATTTCCCGGTCAAGCCTGCCCACCTGGAATTCGAACAGACCCACAACGAACTGGGTGGCCATATACTTAGGCTCCCCGTCGCTGGAGTGGATGCTGTAGATCTGGCCCTTGCGGGCCATGCTCTCCAGCTGCTCAGCTACCTCTTCAACCGGCCGTTTAACCCGCCGGGCGATCACCCGGGCCGGTTCGGCGATGAGGGTCAGGTGCTGGGCCAGTTCCGCTTCCTCGGGCGAGAAGATCCGCCGCAGCAAGTCGATCTCGCGCCCATCTTCTGTCTTTGGATAACCGGCCGGCAAAGTATCCAGGAACAACGCCAGCTGCTCGTATACGTCCATATCCAATCCATCCCCTTTATACTAAACGTCCATCGTCATCTCCCTTAGCATAGCAAAGTAGAGGACCCTGGGTCAACCGGTTTTGATGTGGGTTTTGATGTGGGAGTGCCCGTTGTATTCTTGAGACGAGATAGAGAGTAGGGTTCCTTCCAAATCGCCGGCATTGAGGCGTTTGACATAGCCCTCACGGCCGCCGAAATCAGAATGGACGTTGCGGCCGCTAAGTTGCTGAATTAGCTGACGAAGACGGGTTCGGGCATAAAGTAGGAGTTCCAATTGATCGCGTAACCGTTTTCGCCACTGATGCGCGGGTCGGTTTTTGACTTCAAACAGCTAACGAGGGAAATATGATCGGTCCTAACAATGACCGAAGAATAAACATAGGTTGGTCCAATCGCGGCGATTGGACCAATCTTCTCTCAAGCCGGTGCTTCCAGGCGCTACTTGCGACTGGAAACCACGATGTATCCCTCGGTGATGGTGTGCGACTCTTCCGGCACGCCGCCGACACTATCGCACACATCCTTTGCTATTTCGGGATTAGCAGCCCAATCATAGAGATCTATGAAGAGCGTCATACCCTCCAGTTCCCCCGTACCCTGGGCCACAGCCCGGCCAAAGTATGTGCCCTTGCTGGCAATGAAGACCCAGCGGCCTACCCAGGCGCTATCCGGGTAGGCAGTTGGTGCCAGGTGCATTGTCCCGCGAATACTGGCCGTACCTGACACGTTATTGAACTCGGCATCCGCGACCGTGGTGTTGATGCCGTCCAGGTATGGCGATTCCGATTCATTGACATTCACGTGCACATAGTCGCGAATATGCATCACGTTGCCGGAGAACGTCGGGTTAAACGTCCCTGGAATTGCACAGTCGTATTCATGGGAAGTGAGACCTTCGATGCGGGTCGCCTGCGCGTTGGCCTGCCAGGTGAAACCCAGCAGCAGTGCCACAACAAAAACGGTTGCAATTATAAACAATGCAGATTTCTTCATGGTTTACCTCCACTAAAGAAGAATGTTAGGGGCGCCGGCGGCTCTTCCCGGGTCTGGTCAGACACCAGCTAAACCGGCAGCTACCCACCGACTACCTACAAAACTACCTGCATCGTACCACTACAACGCCAGGAGGTCGCAAGGAAAATGTGGGCTTTTCGCCAGCATTACCAGCAGAAAGAACAAAGTAGGATCGGTATGAGAACGCCAAGAAATCGTTAAAGCTTGAGAAGCGATAGAAAAAGATTTATAATAGTCTTAACCTGGACACGTCAGGGCCCTTTAGCTCTAACCAACCATCGAGGGGGATATGGCGGGCCTGTCGATCTTTTTGCTAGGACCATTCCAGGTAACTCTGGATGGACATCTGGTTACGGGGTTCGAATCAGCCAAGGTAAAGGCGCTATTGGCTTACCTGGTCGCTGAAGTTGAGCGACCGCACGCGCGTGAAACTATAGCCGGATTGCTGTGGCCCGATTACCCCCATCGCTCCGCTCTCAACAACTTGCGCTCCGCGCTGGCTAATCTACGCCAGAGTATTGGCGACCGCCAGGCGCAACCGCCTTTTCTACTCATCAGCCGCGACACACTTCAGTTCAACACTGCCAGCAACTATTCACTGGATCTATCAGGCTTGCAGGACCTGCCAGGCCGATCAATTGACCAGTTAGAACAAGCAGTCAGCGCTTATCGGGGCACTTTCTTAGACGGGTTTTCTCTCGGAGATAGCCCTGCCTTTGAAGAGTGGATGCTGTACAAACGCGAGCAGGTCAATCGCCAGTTATTGGAGGCGTTGCAGAGCCTAGCGGTCCATTACGAGGAACGTGGCGAATACCAGCAGGTCATCACCCACGCTCGACAGGCTATGGAACTGGAACCTTGGTTTGAGGAGGCTCACCGGCAATTGATGCGAGCGCTGGCCTTCAGCGGCCAGCGTAGTTCTGCTCTGATGCAATACGAGACCTGTAGCCGTGTGCTGATGCAAGAGCTGGGTGTTGCCCCGGAGCGAGAGACGACTGAACTGTACGAAAGCATCCGTGCGGACACACTCAAACCAATCCCTATCATGCTACACGGCGAGCTGGAGACGCCCGAAAGCCCCCCGGTCCCGGGTGAACCTCCCTTCAAGGGCTTGAACTTTTTTGACGAAGTAGACTCTGATCTCTTCTTCGGCCGGGAAAGGCTCACCGCTCAACTGGTAAGCCTGGTAAGTAAGTGCCTCTCGCCCGATATGATTGGCGATCGGGTCGTGACCGTGATCGGCGCCTCTGGCAGCGGTAAGTCATCGGTGACGCGCGCTGGGCTTGTTCCGGCTCTCAAAGGCAGAGAATCTTCTGCAGATACACACGCGCCCAATGGCCTCTTGTTGCAGCCACCCTTCCAGGGGCCGATCTGTTTGATCACGCCGACGGCTCGCCCTCTCGAAGCGCTTGCCGTCGGCTTGAGCTGCATGGACGGCTCGGTAACGGAGACGGCCAGGCTGCTGGATGACATGACTCGAGATCCGCGTTGCCTGCACTTGGCCGCTGCCCGTATGGCGCATCTGAATGGCGGTGGTCACTTGTTGCTGGTGGTAGACCAGTTCGAAGAGTTATTCAGCCTGTGCCAGGACGAGGGAGAGCGCAAAGCGTTCGTAGACAATTTGCTCTATGCGACCGGAAATCCCGGTCCGATTATCGTCATCGTTGTATTGCGGGCCGACTTTTACGCCCAATGCGCTCCATTCGAAAACCTGCGCCAGGCATTGTGCGAGCGACAGCAATACATCGGCTCGATGAATTCGGAGGAGCTACGCCGGGCGATCACCGAACCGGCCCGATGTGGCGGTTGGACCTTCGAACTGGGTCTGGTCGATCTGCTCCTGCGCGATGTGAGCGACGAGCCGGGCGCGCTGCCACTGCTGTCGCATGCCCTGCTGGAAACGTGGCAGCGGCGGCGCGGACGCACCCTCACCCTCTCCGGTTATCAGGAGTCAGGCGGCGTGCATGGCGCCATAGCCAAGACGGCCGAGACGATCTTCAATCAACTTTCGCCCGAACAGAAGCTCATAGCCCGAAACATCTTTTTGCGCCTGACCGAACCTGGCGAAATTGTCGCTGACGAAAAACTTCCGGCCCTCTTCACCCGCCGTCGCGCCGAATTGGCCGAGCTCATTCCGCGCCCGGAAGAAGCGGCAGATGTCCAAGCGGTGTTGAATAGACTGGCCGGTGCCCGGCTGGTCACCATCTCTCAGGAGACGATCGAAGTCGCCCACGAAGCGTTGATTCGCGAGTGGGCCAGGTTAGGGTCATGGCTAAATGAGAACCGGGAAGCGTTACAGTTGCGCCGCCATCTTACCACGGCTGCCCAAGAGTGGGAAAGATCGGGCCGCGATGCCAGCGCACTCTATCGCGGCGCACGCCTGGCCCAATTTACGGAGTGGCCTAACCCCACAGCCGGCGAATTGAGTATCCAGGAACGTCTCTTTATCGAGTCCAGCCTGGCCGAACAGCAAGCGCAAGAAGCAGCTACGACCGCTCGCCGTCAGCGTGAACTCAAAGCCGCTCAAGCACTAGCGGAGGCGGAAACACAGCGCGCGGAAGAGCAGGCCAAGTCCGCGGCCAAGCTGCGCCGACGCGCTGTCTGGCTCGCCCTGGCATTAGGCAGCTTGACGGTATTGCTGCTCGCCGCCATCGGGTTGGGACTACTGGCAAACCGCAATGCCAAGGAGGCGCAGGAACTGACGCGCCTGGCTACATCGCGCGAGCTGGCGGCCGCGGCGGTGAATAATTTACAGCGTGACCCAGAGCGCAGCGTATTACTCGCGCTAGAAGCGCTGGAGACGGCCGATAGTCTGGAAGCGCGCAACGCCCTGCACCAAGCGCTGCCGGAGCTTCATATCTTGCGCACTATTCCTGCCCACGCCGGCGGCGTGCCCGGCATTGCTGTCAGTCCAGATGGCAAACGCCTGGCCAGTACCGGCGTAGACAATACGATTAAGATCTGGGAAGCGGCTTCTGGAGAGCTGTTGTTGACTCTACTTGGAGATGCGGGGGAATGGGGGTTTGATGTGGCCTACAGTCCAGACGGGAAACGCCTGGCCGCTACCTGGAGCACACAGGTGATCCTCTGGGATGCCGTAAGCGGCGAAAGGCTTTTTGTCTTGCCCGGGGTGACCGACGGCACCGTCAGGAGACTAGGCTTTAGCCCGAATGGCCAACGTCTGGCGGTGGCCAGCATGGATGGCCTACCCAGGGTGTGGGATCTGGCTACCCAGACCGAGCTGTTTTCTTTGGCCGGACATGACCATGCTTGCGAGGCTATCGCTTATAGCCCTGATGGCCAGCAGCTGGCCACGGGTGATACGGGCGGGACCATCAAAACTTGGGACGCGAACGATGGTCGGGAACTGCTCAGCTTCGACCATGGGGGTGGCATTCACGGCGTAGCCTTCAGTCCCGATGGGACACAATTGGCCGTGGCCAGCGATAATGCTCGCCTGGGAATCTGGGATGCCGCCAGCGGCGAGCCTCTGTTTAGTTTACCCGTACGCTCGGGGATATATGACGTCGAATATCTACCGGACGGCAAGCGCCTGGTCAGTACCCACCAGGACGGCACGACCACCATTTGGGATCCTATCTCTGGCCAGCAGCTGCTCAACCTGGCCGGTCATACGAGCACAGTTATCAGTGCTGCCGCCAGTCCTGACAACAACCTCCTGCTCACCGGAGGATATGATGGCACACTAAAAGTATGGGATATCAATCCGGGCCGCGAGTTGCTCACCATAGCGGCGCATGACGATCAGGTTTACGATATCGCCTACAGCCCAGATGGTTTACGATTGGCGACGGCTGGATTTGATGGCAAGGCAAAGCTCTGGGATCTGACCACCGGGCTTCTGGCGCATTCGCTGCCTCCAGAAAATGCATCGTCCGGCCTGAGCAGTTTGGACTTAGGTCAGGACGGGGAAGTGATGGCCTTAGGTAGCTGGGACGGCACGATATACGTGACGGATATGACCACAGAGCGAATTAAGTTCACGCTGCCGGCGCACATGGCTCCGATAACGGGTATGGCCTTGCGCGCAGACGAAAAGCAACTGGCCACCGCGGGTTGGGACGGGACAGCCAAGGTATGGGACCTCGATTCGGGCGAGGCGATTCTTACCCTATTCAGTAAGGATGATCTTGGCGCTAGTTTGGCCATCAGCGGCGTGGCTTTCAGTCCGGATGGTAAGCATCTGTTTACCGGCGGCGACGACGACTTTGTTCATCAGTGGGACGTAAAAACCGGTCAGGAGCTGCAGCGATTTGACGGGGCGGGATTGGACATCTATGGCCTGGCTGTGAGCCCGGATGGCCAACTGCTGGCCGCAGGACGGCAGGACGGGGCAGTTCTACTCTGGGACATAACGTCAGGCGAGCTTCTGCACCAACTCGCCGCGCATGCCGGGCTCATTCTACGCCTGGCCTTCAGTGATGACGGCTCGAAATTGGCCTCGGTGGGCTTTGATAGTCTCGCAAAAGTCTGGGATGTAGAAAGCGGCCAGGAACTAATGACCTTGTTCGGTACCACTGGCAATGTGTTTGGCGTGGCCTTCAGCCCCGACGGCCGGCATCTGGCAACGGCCGGCGGCGATGGAACTGCACGCATCTACACCCTGGAGATGGATGAGCTAATCAAGCTGGCCCGCGAGCGTGTGACCCGGGCGCTGACGGCCGAAGAGTGCCGCATCTATTTGCACACGGAACAATGCCCTACCATCCAATAAGATTCTAGGGGATTACCATGATCAAATTAAGTAATTCCATCCTCATATTGCCAGCTTTATCCTATTATAAAGTACCCTCTCCAGGGCCGTTTCCTTGCGTTTTCCTTGCGCTCGTTAGCTATGATTAGGATTGTGGTTTCAAAAAAGTAGGGCGATCGATCCAATAACACAATTAACTATCAACCCTCAAGTCAATTAAAGGAGTAAGAAATCATGTATGCTCGTGTTGTTACCGTACAAATTCAATCAGAAATGATGGACGAGGCCATCACCATCTTTCGCGAAGATATCGATCCAGTCGCCAAGCAACAAAAGGGCTGTACGGGTGGCTACCTCCTGACAGATCAGGCAACGGGAAAGGCCCTATCCATCTCGTTGTGGGAAACCGAGGCCGACATGTTAGCGGGCGAGAAAAGCGAATACCTGCAAGAACAGGTGGCCAAAGTGGCCCATTTCTTAACGGCCCGACCCATAACGGAGCATTATGAGGTCAGCGTAGGATAGGCGGCCCGTTATGATCGAATGAATGAAGCATGGCGCCGCCGACAATTCATTTAATCGACGACGTATTCTCTGGAGGGGACAAGATGGTAGCCAACTGGACGGCGTTGGGTACACACAGGGGGCTCAACGCTGCGCCAGGCATCAGGCAACAGATTGGCGTCATTCCTTCAAAGTAAGGAAAAATAGAAAGATGACACCCGAAGAGATGAAAGCAGCCCTGGCAAAGATGAATGACGATGCCTGGCATAAGCGGGATTTGGATGCGGCGTACAAGATCTACTCAGATGAGGTGGTCTTTCATCGCCTCCCATTTTCACCCCTAGTTGGCAAAGAAGCCAATATGCAGGCCGATGCTGGTACGTTAGCTGCGTTCAGCGATGTTCGCTCTAATTTGGATGAGATAATCGTCGATGGTGATACGGCAGCCATCCGTTGGACATGGGCAGCCAACCATACCGGCGCTTCACCGTCACTGGGAATCCCCCCAACAGGCAAGCAAGTCAGCTTCGCAGGAACCAGCGTCTATCATTTCAGAGGGAACCAGATCGTCGAGCAGTGGGAATATGGCGATCTGCTGGGCTTTTTGCAGCAGTTAGGCGTGGTGCCGCCGCTGGTTTAGCGACAGCTCAAGGTGATCGGTCGCCTCTAATTTAAACAAACGAATCAAGGTTATTTTGACAAACGCTAGCTTAGTTGTATGGAGGACATGATAATGACTATGGAAGAAATGAAACACAAGATCGAATGGGCCGGAAAAGAAGCCTGGCTCAAAGGAAATTTGGATGCCTTTGACGAAGTCTATGCCGAAGATTATATCTGGCACCGGCCGCCCCTTCCGGATATCAGTGGACTAGCAGCGATAAAAGAAAGCGTCAATGACATGCGCGAAGCCTATTCTCCTTTGGATATGTCCTATGACGAGATGGTCGCCGAGGGCGACAGCATCGCCTACCGCTATTCATTCCGCGGCCGCCATACCGGACAATCACCCACGTTGCCGGTTCCGCCCACCGGCAAAGAGGTTACGCTGGTCGGTTGCGTCGTCGTCCATGTGTTCGACGGCAAGATCGTCGAGGAGTTTGAACATTCAGACTACCTGGGCTTTTTGCAGCAGTTGGGCGTGGTGCCACCGTTGGGTTAGCGTTAGCGCCAGGGCGATTTATCATGTTCCAAGGACCTTAGCAATTTGGGGCTTCCTAATATACCGCGGTGAGATTTACGCCATA
>JAHEJP010000474.1 GCA_024638855.1 Chloroflexota bacterium | reverse complement strand
TACAACCTGTCGACCGATACAATCGAACCAGAATTTGCGAAAAGTTGGCAAATCAGCGACGACGGTAGGACATGGACCTTCGATTTGAGGGAAGACATCTTTTGGCTTCAGTCGGAAACGAATAGGAGTGGTTTGATCGGTAATGATGAGAATCAGTACCGGCCGATACGAGCTGTGACGGCCAGTGATGTTGTCTATTCGATCCAACGATCCTGTGATCCCCGCTTTCCAACCCCAGATGTCTTCATATTATTCATTATCGAAGGATGCGAGCGGGTCAATGGGCTGGTAGAAGTAGGCGAAGGCGACTTAGAATTAATTGGAGCCAGGGCAATCGACGACCATACGCTCGAAATCAATTTGACAAAGCCCGCTAGCCACTTCCTATCTCTGACCAGCATGTGGCTTTTACGTCCTGTCCCGGCCGAGTTAGTGGAGGAAATGGGTGAAGATTGGCATCTGCCTGAGAATTTGTGGACAAGCGGCCCCTTCGCCTTTGGCCCAGGAACGGTAAGAAGAACTCGTACAGTCTTAAAGCGTAATCCCTATTGGCCAGCTTCGTTCACGGGCAATGTCGATCAGGTCAATATCTTGCATCTAGACCCAATGGACGCCTATCTCTTGTGGGAAGATCGGGACTTGGATATGAGTCCTGTATCGGTCGAAGAACAATTGACCATCCTAAGCCGGCACGAACTCAAGTCGAGATTGGTACCAAACCAAGCAGTCTTTTATTTGGCCTATAATTTTGATAGTCCGGCCTTTAGTTATCCTGAAATTAGACAGGCATTTGGTTGGGCCATCGACCGCGAGAGGCTCATCCGAGAGGTACATGGAGACCAGGCTTTACCCATGCGACATTTTGGACCACCGGGAGTAATAGGAGCGCCACCTATCGACGAGGTAGGCACAGGATACAGTCCTGATCGGGCGCGGCTCATGATGGACAGCAGCATTTATGGCGACTGCCGCCTGATGCCACCAATAACCTACCTGGTAAGTTCATCAGACCTGGCGCTGCAGCAAGCCCAAATTCTGCGAGAGATGTGGATGGAAGAACTCGGCTGTAACGAAGAACAAATCATCATTGAACAGGTGCAATTCGGGAATTTGTTGGCCAACACTCGTCCGGATGCAGGGGCTAACCGTCCCGATCTTTGGGATTTGGGTTGGGCCTCCTACTACCCAGATGAGAATAATTGGTTAGGTGATGTTTTGCACTGCGCTGACAGCGAAAATCGGCAGAGACGGCCTTGTAGCTCCGTTGACGATAAGATCCGGCAGGCAAACGATAATATGCCGGTCGATGATCGCTGGGAACTGTATCGAGAGATCGAGCGCGATTTATTTGGCGAAGAGGCTGTCGAGCCAATTTCACCCCTCTATGTACGGGCCGATTATGTGTTAAGCCACGGTTGGGTTTCTTTCGTCCCAGCTTCTTTCGGGGGGGAACAATATGATACCTACCGTGTAGCTGCCGATGTGAAAGCATTGGAAAGAAACCGGTGACTGCCGATAGCCTGGCAGCGCTGTCCAAAGGGGCAAGTCAATTTGGGATTAGCCTGACTCCGGCTCAAATAGAACAATTTTTGCTGTACCAACAGTTGCTGATAAATTGGAATGATCGACTCAATTTGACAGCCATTACCAACCCGAAGGAGATTGAAGAGCGGCACTTCCTTGATTCGGTGAGCTGCATCCTAGCCACCGGCGATCTTGACGGCCAGAAGCTTGTCGACGTAGGTAGCGGGGCCGGCTTTCCAGGGTTACCGTTGAAAATCGTTTTTCCAGATTTAGCCCTCACTTTGCTAGAAAGCACTGGGAAAAAATCAGAATTTCTAATCGAAGTCTCCAAAGCTTTATCCTTAGATGATGTCCAAATCGTCACTGAAAGGGCAGAGATTGTCGGCCAACAGAAACAATTTCGCCAACAATTCGATTGGGCTGTTGCTAGAGCGGTGGCGAATCTGAGCATACTGGTCGAATATTTGTTACCACTTTGCAAAATCGGCGGCCATGCACTGGCCCAAAAAGGACCAAAAGCCCCAGTAGAAATTTTAAATGCTGACAGGGCGATTACTCATCTGGGAGGAGGGGAAGTCCAGATTGTTGATGCCAGCCCTTCTGATCGGGGGGAGACCCGCCTCCTGATCGTTATCCCAAAAGTAGCTTCGACTCCAGAAAATTATCCCAGGCGGCCGGGAAAACCTAACAAAAGTCCTCTTTAATCTAATACATCGCCATCACTTGGATTCTATATATCTAAAAGTCGCCGTTAACGATTTCTATATGCACCATTAACGTGTATTTAACGCAAACAGAGGTGTTTTAGTACTCTGGTAATGTCCCCCATAGGCCATTGTAGCAGCCACAAACAACAACTAAATTTGTTAGTAGGTTGATTCTATGTATTCATTATTATTTGTGTTCTTTCAAACGCAATCGACCGTGGTTCAGAATGACGATACCGGCTTGCTCGTGGCGGCCTTGGGTTTTGCCTTAGCGAGCGTGTTGGTAATCATTGGCATCGTTCTGGCTGCCCTCAGACCGGAGAGTGCGGAACTGTAATTCAGCCTCACATTTTCCGAGTCAGAGTAGTCTCCACCGCCTGATAGCCGCTAATTGCATAGTGGCATCGTCATGAGATCATGGATCGAATCCAGCTATTAGCTGGAAACTTCGGGTTGCCAACCGGTAAAAGCGGGGAATTGGTTACCTAGCGCTCTTGCCGCGTCTTGACGCCTAACAACCGTTAACGTAATTGAAGGCAGTTAGAACCCCGGCAAGACACAAATTACCATATTCCATAAAGATATGGGCGGCTCACCGTTACACAATAAAAAATTGCTATCCATTTTCAGGCAAGAAGGTGAGAGATAGTTAGTTGATAAGCATCCTATTTCAGCACCTCTGCAAAATTTCAGTTGTTATTACGACTTGTTTTCAGTGCCGGCTTCTGACTCTGGATTTGATCCATTGTCGGCGATGTTAATCGATCGGAACCGACGCACTGCCCTCATGTAGCGTTCTGCATATTCGTCGTACGTCTCATCGCCCTCTTCTTTTGGGCGATAGATACGTTGATGGCCAACTCGACGCAAAAACGCCTGCAGATCGCGAACCGTGATGTATTCGAAAGAATTGGTCGACGGTTCTGGATCTGAAGGTGTGTCCATAGTGACCTCCAAGATGAGTCCTTGATGGGTGTTGTAGTGATGTGACTGCATACGATTCGGTCACGCCCACTATCAGATTAATGTTGTCCCATTGTACGTCTCTCGACGTCCCGGCTCAATTGCCAGATAGTCCTATGACAAGAGGGCTATGGCTTTCCGAACTTATTGGCTGGTAGAGCGTGGCACCATTTTGCGCCAGTTGAGAGCAGATAAATATCGTTAATGCGATTGGCTATATTTCCGGCGCTGGACTCAGGGCTGTAGTGTGATTTTAAGCTTTCAGCAGAGCGGCTCGACCCAGGAAGTAGAGATTATCGTCGATTTCTCTAGCTAATAGATCGCTGAGATCTTCATTCCCCCCACTCTGTTGGCGTTTTTCAGAGAGCATCAATAATCCGTCATTATGTAAATCTAATAAGTGGAGCAATAGATCGGAG
>JAHEJP010000111.1 GCA_024638855.1 Chloroflexota bacterium | reverse complement strand
AACCCCTCAATTTTACCACATTTGTTCTATCTAAACGAGCAATCTGTGGGGCCATAACGCGGTAATTTCAGCTTCAGTCATGGGTTGGAAGACAAGTCGAAAAGCCCAAGACCCAATAAACTAAGGCATTGACAAATAGGATCATAGTACTATAAAATATCTTAAAGAAGTTTGTCCTACCTGAATTCGGATTGTCTTCATTTTGATTGAAGATGGAGAGTTGTGAAATGGGTCAAATTCAATACGATATTGTTACGCTTAAGCCCAAGTGGTCGATCAAGGACATGTTCGCCGAACGTAGTGGGGATGCCAATCGGGAGCGGATTCTGGACCAGCTAAGGGGACACTATTTGGAAAACGGCTGGGTGCTGGTGGATGATATTATCTGGGGTAAGGAATGCAGCTACGCAGTGATGAAACTCGGACGACCATCCGAGAATTACTGGCGATAATGTTAATGGCGCGAGCAATATTCAACCCTCACTTATAGTTTTTGGCAACTTCAGTGATGATGGCTAATACTATGTGTATGTTGCAGGAACGGCGCGTAGCTAGCCGCCGTGTATAAAGCAGCCTTTCGTACTAGACCATCTTTTTAAGTCACCAACACAACAATCCCATACAGAACTATTGCCTGGGTATAGCTCTGCTCGTTTGATGCTGTTTGGCTCCCCCAGAAAGATCGCCAATCAATTAGGAACGATGGCACCAATAACCCAGACTTAATATGCAACGGTTCATACAGCCAGAACTAAACAGATTGAAGAGCCATTGCATATTGGGGTGACAATCTTCAGTGAGCTCAGGTCCAGGAGGTTATTCAAGCTCTCTAGGATCAGCATTGCCGATCTCGAGAATTCGCACCTTAAAGTATAATGTTGTACCTGCTAAGGGATGGTTGAAATCTAAGATAACTTCGTCATCATTGAGCTGAGAGACATAGGCGGTAAAGGCTTCATCGGATTCACCCGTTCTCAAGCGCAAACCCATGCCTTCTTTCAATACCAGATCATCAGGAAATGCCTCTCGAGGCATCACACCCAGATCTTCCTGATCGTATTCTCCATACCCCTCGCTTGGGATGACAACTATTTCCTTTTCCTCATCTATGCACATACCATACAAGGCATTCTCCAAACCGGGAATGATATGACCTTGTCCTTGAATAAATTGTAATGGCTCCTTATCTTCAGATCGTTCGAATACTTCGCCGTTGTCGAACCGAAGCTCGTAGGCAAGCGTAACCAGCCGATCATCTGCTACCAGAAGCCCTTCTTCATTCACGACAGTTCTATTCGGAAACGCGTTTTACATTCTGCGCTGCCGGACCTTTCCGACCTTCACCAACCGTAAAAGAAACGCGTTCGCCATCTTCCAACGGCTTAGCAAAAGGATCTTCCATTGCTGATGAGTGGACGAAAATATCGTTCCCGCCATCTCGTTGAATGAAACCATAGCCTTTTCGGGCATCAAACCATTTTACGGTTCCTGTTTCTTGTTCATCTGTCATCTTAATTTATCTCCTATTTAATCTAAAGTTGTATGGTCATCAGAGCAAAAAAGCCGTCCAGGCGCTCGAAGTCTGGACGGCTAATACTTGATTTCCTATACAGAACTGCGACAGTTTCAGTATACGACGTTCCTCTCTATAAAGCAATAATTTTGAATTACCTTACGCGTGTGTAACGTTAACTGGGAGAATTGAGTCACCTTGCAAATCGCGACCGGGAGATCATCGCATTAAATCGGCTGGCAAGGAGTCGTTTGGTTACCGCCAGCAAGCAACATTATAATCATGACTTCTAACATCTACTTTTTTGACTTTGGGTGAAGCACTGAGAAACATGCGAAAATATTTGGTTCTATTCCTAACGCTCGTATTTCTATCTAGTATCAGCCAATTATTCGGCCGACAGGAATCCGATATCAATGGCCCACTGCAATTAGCTGGACCACAGTCAGTAAGAATCAATGCTGAACCCGACATAGGCCTCAGCCAAGTCGATCCTGGAACACCTCAATCATTGGTTGAAGCGTCTATAGTCAACCTGGTCGACCTGCCACCAAATCTTTACAACTCTGAAAATCGATATCTGCGCTGGTTACGAGGGGAATATGAACCTGGACCAGGGAAAGGATTTATCAGCCGGGAGGAGAAACAGAAACAGCAATTGATTGCTCAGAAGCTTGAATCGAGCCCCAGTATCCAAAGCGGGATGTCTGTCGCGGTTAATACGGGCATGGTATTGGGAACCTCGTTCGACAGTCTGGATATCACCGATTGTTGTGGTGTAGGAGCATTCGTTCCACCCGATCCTGAATTAGCTGTCGGTCCCGATCATATCATCGCCGTGGTCAATGCTGCTTTTGAGATTTATGACAAAACGGGCAATACACTCGTTGCTCCAATAACCTTTGAGACACTTTTCAATGGCATCTCCGGCTGTACAATCGGAAACCAGTTATTTGATCCAAATGTGCTCTATGATGAGCAGGCCGATCGTTACATGCTAGGTATAGATGCGGACGGAATCTACTATTGCGCCGCGGTTTCTCTATCATCAGATCCAACCACCCAGTGGATTCGCTATCGATTCCCGGTTAATAGTGGCGGAGTAGAATTCGACTATCCCCATGCCGGGATTGGTCGGGATGCAATTTACATCGGCGGTAATACTTTTAGCGGCAGCGCATATGCCGGTGCAAAAGTATTCGCTCTCGATAAATGGGCGATGTATGCGGGCGCAGGCGCCAGCTGGCGAGAACATTCATTAGGCACATCCCATCATACCCCCCAGCCAGCTAATTTGCATGGTTATCTACAGGGTAAATGGCCATCTAGTGGTCCGCACTTTATTATCACGGGCTCGGATTTCCAGGGTGAGAATTACTCAGTTTTTGCCTGGCAAGCTCCATTCTCCTCAAATTCATTTTACCAAACGGGAACGTTCAACCTTGATCAGATAACAGGCGTCCCGGCCGGTATTCCTAGTGACGTTCCCCAGCCTCCTGGCGGTGGGCTTATATTAGCCAACGATTGGAGGCCGCAAGACGCAGAATATCGAAATGGGTACCTTTGGACAACTAACACCGTATCATGCAATCCTGGAACAGGCACCGTTGATTGCGTTCGCTGGGCTCAGGTCAAGCCTTCAAATGGCACTGTCGTTCAAGCTGGCGTGCTCGCTAGCAACGGCGACTATCGATTCTTTTCCGATTTGGCTGTCAATGATTGCGGCGACATGGCCTTAGGCTTCACGATGACAGATCCTTCTGATAACAGTTGGGGATTTCCAGGTATCTTCGTTTCTGGTCGCAAAGTCAGCGACCCACAAGGATTACTCGGACCCGAGTTGCCACTAAAGTTAAGCAACGTACCGTATTCAGCATTCGATGGAGCCCCATACAGGTGGGGCGACTATACCGGTTTTACCAGTGATCCGAATGGTTTAGATCTATGGTACTTGGGTCAATTCAGTAAAAATACGGGAAGCCCCAGTGGACTTTGGGGCACTTACATCGGTAAGGTTAGTTTTCCGCGTAACTCAGGACCAGCTCCGCCAACTCCTCCTGGCCTGACGGCCGAAATATATCTGCCGCTATTTCAAGGCAAACAGCCCTGTTGGTAAAGTCTCACAAGCCAGCTTTTGCCGGATGAACTAATAGGTTTTTGGAGGCAGTACTGGGCACAAGAAGATTTAGTGCTCGGTGATTAACCCGGCAGCTGATGGGTGTAAATCCAAAAGGGTCGCCATCACGATGGACCGGTATCTTCTGTTCGGTCTCGATTCGGACCTCCTTACCCTGTACCAATGTTATTCCCTGATGATCTATGTGCTCACCACGTAATAGCAACCAGATATATTTCATCAAGGTGGTCGTCGTATTTCCTTCAAACAACCAGATCTCCATGAATCCATCGTCCAAGCTTGCTTGTGGACTTAGCTCCGCCAATCCACCAACAAATCGCCGACAATTGGACATCGTCGCCAACAAATAGTTACCGCTCAAGACTAAGTCATCGACCCATACTCTGGCTTGCATACCATGGAATGAGATCAATGAAGGAATAGCCTTAATGAAATAACCGAGCATTCCCAACCTGCGAACCATCCCATTGCGAGGCTCAACACGCCTGATAAGATCTCCATCGACTCCCGCGCCAGCCCATTGCAGCCAATATTTATCTCGATCGAATCTACCGACATCAACTTCATATACCTGGCCTTCAAACAAAGCTTTACAGGCGCGGAGCAGGTCCCTTTGTCCAAAAACCCTTCTTATGGGTAAACCAAGTTCCTTGGTGAAGGAATTGCCTGTACCACCCGGAAGAGGAGCTAAGATTGTATCGCTGTGCACCAGGCCATTAGCAATTTCTCCCAACGTCCCATCTCCGCCTGCAGCAAGTACCATCCTCTGTCCTCGGTTGGCGGCGTCGCGGGCCAGTGTTTCTGCATGACCGGCAAACCGCGTCGCTTCAACATAGACTATCCAGCCCTTTTCCTGCCAGAATACCACAACATCTTGGAGCGCTCGTCTCAACTCAAGCATCCCCGCAGATGGATTAAAAATTACTGTGGCTACCGATCGCTTTGCCATCAATTTTTTTTCGTAAACGAAAGTAGTTAGACAGACTTCTAGAGGGTTTGTACCTTTGTCGGATTATTCATGCAACTCCCAATAAATATATCAATCCGGTTTGGATTTCTAAATCATCATAAGGCACTTTTGTATGACAAAGGGTACTATCGATGACTTTCAAATCCTGTTGGCAGTTTATCAGATATCGGTCGGAATTACTCCAATTTGGCACGGCTAATCATAGTCAGTTATAATCTCACATTGCTCAAGTGTATGACGTATTCGGCACGGCGGCACTGTGGGCACATAATCTAGAAGGAGATGATTTGAAATGCCGTTAAATGTGACGGAGAAGTCCGAAATTATTGAAGAGTTTGCGACACACCCAGGCGATACAGGATCACCTGAGGTGCAGATCGCCATATTTGATAAACGCATCAAGCAGTTACAGGATCACCTGTCTGCCCATAAACACGATGAGAGCTCGAGACGCGGTTTGCTTTCCTTGGTTGGTAAGCGCCGTCGTCTTTTGTCTTATCTCAAGCAGACCCATCCTGATCGATATCGCGTCATAATCGATCGATTAGGATTGCGACGTTAAGGTTTCTTTTTCCCACGCAAGTTACTTTGTCATTTGCGTGTTTTTGTTTATTTATTGTGAGAACGGGGCGTGCAGTTAGGAATTGGGTATTGAATCGCATCAGGTTGCAAATAGGCCTTTCATGCGAGCCAGTCCCCAGTCCCTAATCCCTCCGTTCCCAAATTATTAGAGGCATATTACTGGCCAATCCAATCGAATTGAGTCGCCTTTCAAAAAGGGCAAGCAACTCCACCTGTAGAATCATTGTCTTTGGTGGCTTTCTTTGCTTGCCTGTAAATAGCCTCGCTCGATACTCGGAGGTATCACGTAAATGTTAGAAGAAAAGATTTTTTCAATGCGGGTTGGAGCCCACGAGGTTGTGGTTTCTACAGGAAAGTTGGCTGAACAAGCCGGTGGTGCTGTAAGCGCTCGGGTCGGCGATAGCATGGTTTTGGCTACCGCTACAATGTCCAAAAACGTCCGTGAAGGTCTTGATTTTTTCCCTTTAAGCGTGGATTATGAAGAAAAAATGTACGCAGCCGGCCGTATACCTGGCAGTTTCTTCCGTCGAGAGGGGCGACCCAGTACGGACGCAATTCTAATTTGTCGCCTGACTGATCGTCCTTTAAGGCCACTCTTCCCTGATGGTATGCGCAATGAAGTACAGATTGTCATCACAACGTTATCATCGGACAGTGAGCATCACATGGATATCTTAGCGCTTAATGCTGCTAGCATGGCCCTGACGATTTCAGACATCCCTTGGAATGGGCCAATTGGTGCCGTTCGTGTTGGCTACATTGACGGTGAATTTGTGGTCAATCCAACAATACCACAAATGGATAACTGCCAACTCGATTTGCGGATGGCTGGCACTCGCGATGCAATTATCATGGTTGAGGCTGGAGCCAACGAGGTTTCGGAAGCGATCATGATTGAGGCGCTTGAAGCCGGCCATGCAGGACTGCAGCCACTTATTGATATGCAAATACAGATGCGGGATGCTGTTGGCAAAGAAAAACGCGACATTAGTCTCGCAACTACCGACACAGAATTCATTCAGCAAGTTCGTGATCGCGTTGGAGAGCGAATTCGACAGGTCGTTATCGATAATACCGAACGGGCTGCAAGAAATGCTGCTGTCGATGTGATCCGGGATGAAATTGTCGAACAATTCGTTAGTGAAGATGAAACAACTGACCCAAAAATTGTGCGTGATGCAATCTCGGACATTCTCAAGGGAGAAGTTCGTAGTCGTATCCTATATGAAGGTATACGGCCAGATGGGCGAAGTTATACCGACATTCGCGAATTATCATCAGAAGTCGGCATTAGCCCGCGCGCTCACGGCTCCGGTTTATTCCGAAGAGGTCAAACACAGGTCTTGTCCATCGTAGCGCTCGGTACTTTACGAGAAGCTCAGAAGCTTGATGGCCTTTATCCAGAAGACACGCGGCGTTTCATTCACCATTATAATTTCCCCCCCTACTCCACTGGCGAGACATGGTTCCTTCGGGGACCGAAACGACGAGAAATAGGTCACGGTGCGCTTGCCGAAACAGCCTTATCTCCCCTCGTTCCCTCCGAGGAAGAATTCCCCTATACTATTCGGGTCGTTTCCGAAGTCCTTTCGTCAAATGGTAGCACTAGCCAGGCAAGTATTTGTGCTTCCAGCTTAGCCCTTATGGATTGTGGCGTACCAATGATACGGCCGGTTGCCGGTGTTGCTATGGGCCTGGTTACGGATGGTAGTAAATATGCCGTCTTATCCGACATCCAGGGAATGGAAGATCATCTCGGTGATATGGATTTCAAAGTTGCAGGCACCAGCGAAGGTATCACAGCCTTGCAAATGGACATCAAGATCGGCGGTCTCTCTCGAGAATTAATGGCCCAGGCTCTAGAGCAAGCCAGAACCGGTCGGCTACAAATCCTAGATAACATGGTCGCTACTATACCTGCTGCACGCAGTGAACTCAGTCGATGGGCTCCTCGAATGTTATCAATCAAGATCGATCCCGATAAAATCGGCGCAGTCATCGGTAAGGGCGGTAGTACCATTCGTAGTCTCGAAGAAGACTTCGATGTTTCAGTAGATATACAGGAAGATGGAACGGTCTACGTTGCCGGTGTGGAAGGTGAAAAAACCGAGATGGCTCTAGAAAGGATTCGAGATATCACACGCGAACCGGAATTAGGTCAGATCTTCTCTGGTCGGGTTGTTCGTATCACCGACTTCGGAGCCTTTGTCGAATTCACACCTGGCCAAGATGGCATGGTTCACATTTCTCAGTTGTCATCAGAACGGCTAGACAAAGTTGAAGATGCGATCAGTATGGGTGATGAGATTTTGGTAATGATTACAGGTGTAGATAAAGTAAATGGCAAGATCCGCCTATCCCGCCAGGCTGTACTCGAAGGCTGGACGTTGGAAGAGGCTCAATCCAAGGATAATGTTCGCAGCGGTGGACATCGAGGCGGTCGGGGAAATCGTCGCGGTCCTCGAAGATAAACAACCGTAATCCTACTATACTGACAGCCCGATTCAAGACGAATCGGGCTTTTTTTATTTCAAGATTCATTCAATAGATTTGCAGTAAAAATGGTGCAAAGGACCAAGTCCACTAATCATCATGCGCAAGCAGTCGATCATCGTGCCAAAACTGTCTTATCAAAAGTAATTGCTGCCCAACGTCAAAAGTTGTATTCTCTTTGATGCGTTAGCTGGACAAACAGCCCATACCAACAACAAATAACTCTCAACTTATAAGGAGAACTTTGGAATGACCAATGAACAGAATGATGTAGTTTCCGAAACAGATAACCTAATCATCTGGCGTAGCAAAGAAGATATCGGTTATTTATATCACCTTGAACTGGGTACAATCAGCCTCCATCTGCTTCCCGAAGAGTGGGAAGAACTTGTCGTCCTAATTTCCCAGGCCAATAAGAGCTAATGCATTAAACAGGGACCACATTAACTCTCTGTATTTGACAGGAAAGTGACTATTATGCAACCAGATTCAGTGGTTCACTACACACCTATGATTCGCGATATGGATCAAAGAGATCGCCCGAGAGAACGGCTGCTCCAGGTTGGCGAAAGGGCGCTATCCTCGGCCGAATTGTTAGCAATTATTCTTCGCACTGGAGTCGGTGGAGAGAACGTTCTCCGTTTATCTGAGAGACTGCTGGCTCATTTCGGCGGACTACCAGGATTGGCCAAGGCGTCGGTAACAGAGATGCAAGTTGTTAAAGGTATAGGTCCGGCAAAAGCAATCGAGGCCAAGGCAGCTCTGGAGTTGGGGCGGCGATTAGTCGCCAGTTCTCCGGAACTTAAGCCAAAGGTTACTTGTCCTGCCGATGCGGCAAATCTACTCATGACTGAGATGTCATTTCTAGAACAAGAACACCTCCGCCTAGTTCTTTTAGACACGCGAAATAATGTCTTGTCAACACCTACAGTTTACATTGGTAGCCTGAATACCTCTGTAGTCCGGGTCGGTGAACTATTTAGATTTGCACTAAAAGAAAACGCTGCCGCTATGATTGTGGCTCATAACCATCCATCAGGCGATCCATCTCCCTCGCCTGAAGATATCCGCGTCACACGTCAAATTGTTGAAGGTGGAGCGCTGCTCGATATCGATGTATTGGATCACGTGATTATTGGCCAACAGCGGTATGTATCGCTAAAGGAACGGGGACTTGGCTTCGACTGAAATGCGATGCTGAGATTATTCTCTTGCCACTAGCGCGATGTCGACGATTTTCGTTTCGAAGGTATGGCCAGAAGCGATGAGCGTAACCGACTTGACCTTTCGAGGCAAGATGCCTATCAAATCCAGTCTTTCGATCAAGTTATCGGATTCGTAAAAAGCAAGTTGTTGAAAAGGTACACTCTGATGTTCATTTAGCGGTGGTGGACAGGCAACACAAATGTCGGGGGTGCTTGGACTGATTTCACCCAGGGAATAGAATCCCTGCTGCCATGTCTGGCTAACACCATTAATATCATCATATTCAATGCGCACTATCAGTGGGCACTCACTCCCTTGTTCACCACAAACTCCTAGACTTTGCTCCCTGATTAACATGCTAACCACTAATTGCAGACTCTCAAAATCGGTTACATCTTGATTGATGATCTGTCGCATTCCGGCATCTGCATGTCCGATACCGACCCTTTTAAACTGAATTACTGGTTCGTCAGTGCTAGGCTCAAACAGTACGTCGACCTCAGATTGATCCTCGAGTTCAATATTGGGCGCCAATAAGACCCACTCGTCAAATTCGCCTTTGAAATCGCCATTCTTGATTAGATTTCGTTCAGTGCCCAATGGGCCTATTGGTGAACTGTCGCTAGGAATCACGACCCGACTGTCTGTTTCTATAACCAGGTTTTCTTCTTCTTGGATAACCTCTGCCCGACCTTGCATTACGGCAATTTGAGCTTCAGAATTGGTAGCGGATATTGAGTATTGACCCGGTTCCTGAATCTTGATTGAACCTTGTGGGGTTCGCATCCCCACATCAACCGGTCGGCCTTCGTTTTGAGGTAGGGTCAGCTGCACCCGGCCACTATCTAAGCTCAGCAAGAGTTGATTATCAGCCGAGCTCGAACTGAATCGTGGCGTGTTAGCTTCTAATACATTGATGCTCGTATTTCCATATACTTGAATCCGAGCGATTAACTCTTCACTATTCGGCGCTTTTGCCAATAGCAAGGCTGTATCTGCTGCATTTGTTAATATTGAACCTGTAGGAATTAAGCTCTGTGGAGGATCGCCAGCAAAGATCGCAACCGGCTCGCCATCACTCTGGCGGACTCCGACTGTTCCCTGATTAGCCTGGACTGTGATCTCCAAAGAGCGGGTCGCTCCTTGAATCGTCGCATTCAAGCCAATTGGAACGATTACAATGAGACCAATACAGGCAAGAAAACTACTGAGTATGATAACCCAGGCGAAATGCGTACGGCGGTCGTTCATGCCCAGCGGATTGAAAAATCCTTAAACTCCATCACAGCATCTGACCAGCTATTTGAGACTTGCTCTACGTGTGCTGATCTCGGGCCATTCTTTAAGAAAGTCAAAAACAGTTCCAAATCCAGTTCTGTACCCTCGGCAACAACACTTACAGAGCCATCACGCTCGTTACGAACCCAACCGGTCAATTCTAAGCGTGATGCTTCGACTTGAGTATAGTAACGAAAAGAAACTCCCTGGACACGTCCTCGAATATTTGCTTCTAACCGTTTCATAACAAGCTAAAATAGAATGAATCAATCTGGCCAATTCCATGCAAATCTATCTAAAGAATTCCATACCTATCTTGAGAAATTATACCTGATTGACTTCCCAGCTATCAATTCAGTCTTTGGTCTTGGAGAATCTTCCTATAGTTCACGGACTAATCTTCCAACGATACCTGGTCCTTCATAAATAAGGCTTGTATATATTTGGACGAGTGAAGCACCTGCATCCAGTTTTTCCAAAACATCATCAACGGTGAATACACCACCAGCAGCAACAATAGGCACTCTGCCCTGTGTCCTCGCTCTGATATATTTTATTATCGCGGTGCTATATCTTCTGAGCGGTTTTCCACTTAATCCTCCAACCTCCCGTGCTCGCGAGCTAAGTAATCCTTGACGCTTCAAGGTGGTATTAGTGGCGACAATGCCATCGATCGACAGGTCAAGAACTAGCTCTAGAATTGAATCGAGCTCTTGCCAATCTAGGTCAGGTGCGATCTTAACTAAGAGTGGTTTTGGTCGTGTTTCATATTTAACCGCTAATTCCTTGTTTGCAGTTGATAATTCGTGCAACAAAGAATTCAAATACCAACGTCCTTGCAACTCTCTAAGTCCTGGTGTGTTAGGAGAGCTAATATTGACCGTAAAATAATCGGCCGAATCAAAAACTCCAGCCATGACTAGGCTGTAATCTCTCCAAGCTTCGTCAAGCGGGGTTTCTTTCTGCTTCCCAAGGCTCACCCCAATAATACAATCTTGTCTTGATTTTGATATCAAACGAAGACGATATGCGGCCTCAGCTACACCACAATTGGGAAAACCCATGCGATTGACAATTGCCTTGTCTTCTATAAGACGAAAAATCCGTGGCTGCGAATTGCCTCGCTGCGGCTTGGGAGTTAAAGTGCCTATTTCAATATGCCCAAATCCAAGCGATGCAAGCCCCCCAACTACGCGACCATCTTTGTCGAAACCAGCTGCTAATCCAATTTCATTGGCAAATCTCAAGTTAAATAAATTAATCGGACGCTTTGGTATGGTGCCTCTGATCGATCGTAGCACTCTCCTGCCAATGGATGCCCGCTGAGCCAGTTCCAATAACTGAATTGTTCGATCATGAACGACTTCGGCATCGAACCTCTGTAGTACGGGGAAGACCAATCCTCTGTAAATATTCAAATATCTATCGTCAACCAGTTGTGTGCAACGATGAGACAGAAAAGGCTCGAATCGACTTGGTAAATCAAAGTCATCAATCCTCTTTCAGTTGTAATACTGCCATAAATGCTTCCTGGGGCACCTCAACATTGCCAATCATTTTCATTCGTTTCTTGCCCTTCTTCTGCTTTTCGAGAAGTTTTCGCTTTCGACTAACATCACCACCATAACATTTAGCCAATACATCTTTTCTTAATGCTTTGACATTGGCCCTGCTGATTACTTTGTTGCCAACCGCAGCCTGGATAGGCACCTCAAACAATTGTCGCGGAATCAATTTTCGAAGTGCCGTAACCATCTTCTGTCCTCGATTGTAAGCATCATCCTCATGAACAATCATGGCCAGTGCGTCGACTGCTTGTTTATTGACCAAGATATCCAATTTTACAAGTTTTGATGATCGGTAACCCTTGAACTCATAGTCCATCGAAGCATAACCCCTGGTAGCGCTCTTTAGTTTGTCGTAGAAATCAACAACAATTTCCGATAGTGGCAGATTATAACGAAGTATAATCCTGCCAGGGGCTGGATATTCTTGGCCGGTGAGTTCGCCGCGACGTTTTACTGCCAAGTCCATAACGACTCCATAATATTCGTTCGGAGTGAATATATGGACATCCATCCAAGGTTCGCGAATTTCTTCAATTTGGCTTGGATCGGGAAGATCGGCCGGGCTTTCTATAATTTCAACATCACTTGTAAATGCACGCACAACTTCGTAACGCACACTAGGTGCCGTGGCCACGATATCCAAATCGTATTCCCGTTCCAGTCTCTCTTGAATGATTTCAAGGTGAAATAGACCGAGGAATCCACATCTAAATCCAAAATTGAGTGCGTTCGAAGTCTCTGGCTCAAATACCAGCGCCGCATCATTGAGTTGAAGCTTTTCCAAAGCCTCTTTCAATATCTGGTAATCTTCTCCCTCGGACGGATAAAAACCTGCAAAAACCATTGGCTTTGCTGCACTATATCCTGGTAAAGGCTCTGCTGATGGGTTGCTTTCTAAGGTAATTGTGTCTCCAACACGGCACTCGCGAACTGTTTTTAACCCAGTCGCAATATAGCCTACTTCTCCCGCACTCAATTGTCCTCTTGGCGTCATTCCAGGTGTGAAAATACCGACCTCTATCGGTTCGACCGTTACCTGGTTCGACATCATTTTTATCCACTCGCGGTCATTTAAGACACCGTCCACAACACGGACATACGCAATAACCCCTTTATACGAGTCATAATGCGAGTCAAAAACTAACGCACGGAGCGAATCATCAATATCACCTGTCGGTGGGGGAACCTGACGAACAACAGCTTCAAGAACCGCTTCTACATTCGCTCCAGTTTTTGCGCTAATACATATAACATCGGTTGGATTCACGCCCAACAAATTTTCCAGTTCCACGGCTACATCTTCCACCATGGCTGCCGGTAGATCAATTTTATTGACGACTGGCACGATTTCGAGATCTGATTCCAAGGCAAGGTAAAGGTTTGCCAATGTCTGAGCTTCGATGCCTTGAGTTGCATCGACGACTAAAACCGCCCCTTCACAGCTTTGCAACGCCCGGCTAACTTCATAAGCAAAGTCAACATGTCCAGGCGTGTCAATCAAGTTTATTTGATAGATCTGGCCATCAGTGGACTGGTAAGCCATCCTTACAGCTGAGGCTTTAATTGTGACACCCTTCTCTCGTTCCAGCTCCATATCGTCGAGAACTTGTTCCTGCATTTCTCGATCTGAAATCGTACCGGTAATTTGCAAGAGCCGATCAGCCAGAGTTGACTTACCATGATCGATATGGGCGATGATGCAGAAATTTCGTATTTGATCCTGATTCATACTTCGAAGTATATCAAACGTTACTTCACTGTGACATGTTAAATTTTGTTCCAAATTTCACGTACAGTTAACGTTATGTTTAAAAACTCGGTTGACTTGGCTCTTAAACTTGGTTATTATTCCGTCCAATTAGTACGCGTGTCCTAGGAA
>JAHEJP010000002.1:33271-44584 GCA_024638855.1 Chloroflexota bacterium | reverse complement strand
TTCTGTAGCGGGATTGACACTTGATTTGATGGCTTAGAATATCGACAAGATATATCGATTTAGGCTCGATAGGCTGATTTACAATAACGTTGCAAATGAGACCTCGCGGTTCCTTTCAAAACCGCCTTTTGTTAAAGGATTCTAACACGAGTAGAATGACATAAATGACTCGCTCTCCGTTTTTACGGTTCACATCCGTGCCGACAGGTATTAAATTACCATCCCCTATCCACGGGCGAAGCTTCATGATGTGCTGCTTGTAAGTCGGAGTCTGTTAGCTGAGTGTATCGCTGCAATAGATGTAGTGTGGAATGGTCCATTAGCTCCTGAAGGCGTCGCAAGTCCATTCCATTTCGCAGACAGGCCAATGCAAATAGACGCCGGAAGCTACGAAGACTTGGCGGCTCAACAGAAGCCAGTTTTGCTCGTCTGGTTATTATTGCCCTGAGACCATCGTAGCTCAGTCTCGTGCCGTGAACTGTCTGCCATAACGGCCCATCTGTCGCTCGTTGTTTTAAATATTTTCGAATTGCACGACAAGTTTTTCGGCCGACATAAACACCAGTGGCTTTGCCATCTTTTCCTTTGCCTACGGCAACGGCTCCAGTAATCGGATTGTAGCCGTTAATATCTAATGACAATGCCTCCCCTGCCCTACAACCCGTATCTACCAAAAAAAGCATCAAGGCTCGGTCTCGAGAGGCAATCGTACTTTTTCTACAAGTTTCTACCGTAATCTTGACGATCTCCCAGTCGACCGGGGGTAGTTGTTCGGACGAGACCTTCGGCCACTTCACCTTACGAATTGGATTGCGCCAGTTCTCTGGCTCATATTCGTCCTCCCACCAATTCAACAACGCGCGTAAGGTCCGGTAGCAGCCGTGGACGCCCCCTTGATTATGATCGGTTTCCAAAAGCTAGAGCAGGAACCGCTGAATCAACGTCGGGGAAATGTGAGAGACCATGCCGGTGCCCTGGTCGTCACAATAGGTCTGGAATAGGGCTAACTTTTGACGGTAAAAGCGTAAGGTGCCTGGGGCCAGGCCACGTATTCGGCGGTCTAATAATAAGGCATCAACTTGCTGATGCAGGTCATCTTCCGCGGCCGCAATCCAGGAAGTCCGCTGTGTTTGATTGGCAGTAACCAAAATACACCTCCACTGGTTACCACCATATGTGGGGGTTATTAAGGCGCGAAGTAAATATTTATAGGGCGGGTGGGATTCGAACCCACACGGGGGACTACCCCGGCGGATTTTAAGTCCGCTGCGTCTGCCGTTTCGCCACCGCCCCTGGCCAACAGGATTCGCAGCTAGCCAATTTCTGGAGCCGCTCCAGACGGTTCGTATTGTACCGCCGATAGGAATGGCTTACAAACATTCCTCGCACAAACATTCCTCGCTGGTTGACTCGTGTACTAGTTCTAAGGCATTATTGACCCTCGTATTTGCGGTGAGTATAATGCGAGTTCTGAGGGGTACCTCAAAAACTCACTTGAATGAGTAGGAGATTTTCCGGCCCGAAATAAAATTCCGGTTCCGCAGAAAGCATGTTGTCGGAAGTAATTTTAGGTCTGTAATCGAGGAGAATTAGTAAGCATATATGGCCCTGAAAGGCAACCTTCATGATTTCACCACTGCCCAGTTGCTGAACCTCATAAATTTGGCGCGTAAAACAGGCACACTGACAGTTGAAGGATCGCAAGTTGCACGGATGTCTTTTCGCGAAGGAAAGCTAATCTTCGCGACTCTTGGCGATAATGGAAATAGTCTGGCAAACATGCTTCAAAGGTCGGGTGTATTGACCACTGAACAGGGTCAGGTCATCGAAACTCGTGCCAAAGGCACCGGCGACAAACAACTTGGCCATTTGCTCATTCAGGCCGGATACGTCACCCAAAGTGACATTATCCAGAGCGTCCGCAACCATATTTTGGATGTCGTCTACAAGATGTTTACCTGGATTGATGGTCTTTTCCGCTTCGATGCCAATAGTATTCCGCCGACCGACAGAATCACCGTGCCTATCGACCTGGAAAGTGTGATCATGGAAGGCAGCCGGAGAATGAAAGAATGGCAGCAACTCCAAAACGAGCTGCCTAATCTCGAAATATCTTTGCGCTTCGCCAGCAAACCAGATACTCGTTTACGCAACGTCAATCTGACAGTTGAAGAATGGCGTGTCGTTTCATTCGTTAATCCACGCAACTCCATACGTGAGATCGCCCAGGCTGTAAATCTGAATGAGTTCCAAATCCGGCGTATTGTTTACGGCATGCTGCAGGCTGGCTTGGTCGAAATAGTCGATCAACCGCCGCCAGTTATTAAGGTCAACGGGGCGAGACGAGAAATCGTCGAAGAAAAACCAGCGGCCGAACAGAAACCCGATGTCAAACGATCAGTTATCACGAAGCTGATCGATCGAATTAGACGACTTTAGTCTACCAAACCGGTTCATCCATTCTCTCTCCACCTTCTTGGGTCATTCCAATCAAGATATAGCCTCGATATTTTGCGCCAGGTTTTGGCCTTTTCAAGAGTCAGCTGATCCTCAAATTTCGGTACCAAAAGTTCAGGTCTATTATCCTATTTCTTACCAGTTCATAGACTGATAAGCTTAAGTGAAAGTTATAGTAGGCATTGCGATATAGCCCTGCTGGTAAATTAGGTTATTCGCACTGCAGGAGATCCATGCAAGCGGTTAAGATGGTTGTCACCGGTCCGTATTCTGCGGGTAAAACCGAATTCATTAGTTCGATCAGTGAAATCGATGTCGTATCTACGGAACGAAAAGCTACTAGTCTTGCAGAAGCGGCGACGAAAGAAATGACGACGGTGGCGATGGACTTCGGTCGGATCACGGTGGATGAGGAATTGGTGCTTTATCTTTTCGGCACGCCGGGTCAGCGCCGGTTCGATTTCATGTGGGAAATCTTATCTGAGGGCATGTTAGGCTTCGTTATATTGGTCGACAGCACCAAACCTGAAACTTTCAAAGAAGCTAAGAAGATTATGAAGACCTTTCAGGAATTCTCCCATACACCATTCGTCGTAGCCGCCAATAAGCAGGACCTGGACGATGCTTGGGAACCAACTGACATTCAGATCGTATTACGCTTGAATTCCGATACGAAAGTGTTGCCCTGTATCGCTCATGACAAGGATAGCGTCAAGAATATATTACTGGAGTTACTATATTCGATTTTAGCTCGTTTTGATGCCTGAAAAAGAATGGCTGTTTCACTCGTGCTTTTTACCGTGCCAGCGGCTAGCTAACCAACTTGATAATTAACAATTTTTTCTCCGCCCAATGATGAGGACGGACCATTGCTCCCGAGGTTAACGTGAGCTGCATCGTCACTAAACAAGGCATTTTGCACTATGAATCAATCGGCCGCGGTCGGCCGGTCATCTTGCTACACGGCTGGATCAACTCGTGGGCGGTCTGGCGTGAGTCGATGCTGGTGCTTTCTAAAAGTACCCAGGCGGCAGGAGCAGCCCCGCGGCGGGTGTTCGCGCTAGATTTCTGGGGCTTTGGAGATTCAGCAAAACCGAGATCTGACGAGGAATCGTCCTTTCAGATCGCCAATTACGTCGATATGGTCCTGGAATTTATGGACAACCTGGGCATTATTCAGGCCCCAATCGTCGGCCATTCGTTGGGTGGAACGGTTGCCCTTCAATTCGCCTTGGATTATCCGCAACGAGCTGAAAAAATCGTGGTCGTCGGCTCACCCATAGTTGGTTCGTCCCTAAACCCATTCTTGAAATTAGCCGGATATGGTTGGATCGCCCGTGTTGTCTGGCGTTTCCCAGTGATTCGTTCAACCATTATGCATATTCTATTATCTGGCGACTCACAGAGGGTACAGCAAATGATCTTCCGAGATGTGCAGCGTACCAGCCTGGATTCCTTTTTTCGCAGTATTGGCGATCTTCGGGACACAGATCTAAGACCCAGAATCGGCCTTTTGTCGCCGCCGGCTCTGGGAATTTACGGCTCCCGGGACAACATCGTCTCACCTGCCAACGCGAGATTATTGGCGACTGGCACCGGCGGCGCCCAAGTAGCGATGATGGACAAATCCCGTCATTTCCCGATGAGTGATCAACCGCTTGAATTCGTTAGCGCATTAACCGGATTCCTGCGTAGCAATGGCAAAAGTTAGGTAATTTATATGCTTTCACGTTTAGAATCTGAACCGATAACAGAGGCGACCGAAGCTTATTATTACCCCAACCGGATGGGGCGAATTGTATTGACTGCCATGGAAGACATCATGGGACCACATGGTGTTAGCGCCACCCTGAACCTGGCCCAACTGCCTCACCTGGTCAACAATTATCCGCCCAACAATCTCGAACGAGCCTTTGAATTTGCAGAATTGAGTGCCATTCAAGCAGCCGTGGACGAGATTTTCGGCCCTAATGGTGGTCGCGCTGTTGCTTTTCGAACTGGTCGTGAAACTTTCAGGTATGCATTGAAAGATTTTATGCCAGTCCTGGGTATCGCAGATCTCGCCTTCCGGCCGCTACACCTGGGTCTTAAACTTAGAATTGGCCTGGAAGTATTCGCTGAAACCTTCAACAAATTTACCGACCAAGTGGTTCGATTGAGCGAAAACAACACTCACCATCTTTGGATTATCGAGCGCTGCCCTGTCTGCTGGTCACGGATCAGCGAAACGCCATGCTGCCATCTCGCTGTAGGACTGCTCAGGCAATCACTGTCCTGGGTTAGCAGCGGTCGCGATTTTCATGTTGAAGAGGTCGAATGTTTCGCCGCCGGTAATTCTAATTGTGTGATTGCCATTAGAAAGAAACCCAGCTCATAATTTTTTTGATATGCGTCGCGTAATTATCCAAGATAAACAATTTATCCATCCTTTCAACGAACCGGCCCGCGATTTGCGCGTTCATAATATGCCTTTGTGGTTATGGCAGCGCGATAGCCTGACCGCTGTTGTCGTCGAAGAGAGAGAATATGCCAGCTGGCGTGACGCCTACACGTATGAATCGGGCGAACAAGTTGAGACCCTGGTTCATCGGGACAATCAATTCTTCAACATCGCCTTCCTGGCCGAGTTCATTCAAAGAGCCAAAATAGCCCATAAACCCGTGCGGGCTGCCTTTCGTGAAAATGATCCGGCCGTCGCCCAGCACATCTTGCCGATGGCTAATAATTTTAAGAAACGCGGGCATCTGATACTGGCCGATTTCTGGTACCTGCCAGACGGTCTAGACCAGAAAAATGAGGCTGAGCCTTTAATCATCGATACCGAGCCAAGGGAGGTAGGCTACTACCATGTCCCGCCCTATATGGCTACTGCTGTTGGTGATCTAACCTACCAGTTACCCCGAAAAGCCTTCGTATCCATAGAAAGTTGGGTTCACTTATTCGTGGTCGATATCTTGTTCGGCGTCTTCAATAGGGGCAAATATCTAGAAGACCGGGCCGATTCAAGCTGGCTTTACCGGCTCAGGATATTAACCAAAGCGATCATGGAACAAAAACAAGTCCTGGACTGTTCTGAAGTTGTGCAAGTCGGCAAGAATGTGATTATCGATCCATCGGCCGTGATTCATGGCCCGACGACGATCGGCAATAATGTCACAATCGGACCTGGCGCAACCATCGACAATTGTATCATCGGCAATAATGTGAATATCGCCCAGGGCTGTCACTTGATGCTTAGCGTCATCGGCGATGGCTGCTTTCTGCCGTTCCGTGCCTCTTTGTTTATGACAACCCTGATGGAGAATACGATGGTGGCCCAAAATACGTGTCTCCAGTTGTGCGTCGTCGGCCGTGATACCTTCATAGGTGCAGGCACAACGTTCACCGATTTTAAACTGCTGCCAGGCAAATTAAGGGCTTCAATGGGCGCGGGCAATCTTGAAGAGACCAACATGCTTGTCTTAGGCGGCTGCGTTGGTCACCACTGTAGGCTTAGTTCAGGCTTGACTATTTATCCAGCCCGCACAATTGAATCAGATGTGGTCTTATTAGCCGATGCAAACAATCACTATATCACCCGGGATGTTAATTACGAGGACAGCAGCCATCACCGAATTGGGAACAGCGAGCAGTATCCGCGTTTATATCCGCGGCAGCGAGAATACGCCTAAAATGATTCAAAACAGGGGAGGAATGGGAAGGAAGTGCCAATTATTAACCACATACAACATGGTAGAATGTAAAAGGCAGTAGTAAGCGATCAGCAGTCGTCGTTGCTGTGCCCTTGTCTGATGGTTTACTTGTCGCCCAATCAGTAAGGTAGCAACCGGTAGAAGCGCATTTATCAGCTTTTGAATATGGGAACATTTTTCGGCGGTCAGCCGTTGCTGGCTTTGTTCGATCATTGCTCATACAAAAGCTGCGCGACGCCTATTATGTGGATTAGCCGCGTGAATCTCAGATGAAGGCAAAGGAGATTATCCTATGAGTCAGGGTCGAATATTGGTAGTAGAAGACGACAGAGATACAGCAGAGTTGCTTCATGCCTATTTCACTGCAGATGGCAGTGAGGTGGAAGTAGCGACGCGCGGAACCGAGGCATTAACCATTACCCGGCAGCAATTACCGGATTTGATCATCCTGGACATCATGCTCCCGGGCATGGATGGCTATGCTGTCTGTCGTGAGTTGCGAATGACGACAAGAACGAGTCACATTCCCATCATATTCTTAACCCAGAAAGATGAAAGAAGCGATCGAATCGCTGGCCTTGAATTAGGCGCCGACGATTACATCACTAAACCGTTTGATATCGAAGAGCTTGGTCTACGAGTGAGGAATGCCATTGTTAGCCACCAACGGATGAATATGACCGATCCCAGGACCGGTTTGCCAGCAGCTAGGCTAATTGAAGAACAATTGAGAAATCTTTTACGAAAGGATGGATGGCATTATGCTGAAATTGCCATACAGCATATGCAGCCATTTCATGATTCATATGGTTTTGTTGCTTCGGATGAAGTATTACGCTACACCGCTCTCCTTCTAAACGAATTAGTCGAAGAACGAGGAACGGCCGATGATTTTATCGGCCATGCTGGTGGACAAATATTTGTCCTGATGACCTTTACAGAGTATTTCCCCGCCCTTATCAATACCCTGCGAGAACGCTTCGAATCCGGGATACGGACTCACTACAGCTTTATGGACTCCGAACAAGGAGGCATTCTTCTGCCGGACGGCACATTGGTGCCACTCATGAACCTCTCAATAGGTACGGTCTCTGATCAGATGGAAGATTTTGTGGATATTCGCGAAATTACCGAGGCGGCGGCCGAAAGGCGTCTCTACGATCAGGCGGAGGCAGCAATCTGAACCGGCCAATAACAACGATTCAGGCTTGTGGAATTTGTAAACATGTTACAAAGCGAATTGACAATAAGCTCAGAAGATTTTCAAAATAACCAGGTAGAAAGTCTAGCACGCGTCGCCGAACAGTTAGCATCTGGATATAATTTGAGTAATGTTCTGCAGGTGATTTTTCGTGAGTCGATGGCCAGCAGCAATGCTGACGGTGGCCATATTAGCCTTTATCGCGATGCCGATAATTCCTTTGTACCACGCTTTGAATCTGGAATTAAACCACCACGTTCAGTCGTCTCGAACATAGAAAAGGAGGTCCTCGGCAGCTACAGCGTCTCGGTCAAGGATAACTTAAATTCTGGCGGTGACCCAAAATCAGCCATAGCGGCGCCTATTTTGTATGAAGGATCTGTAGCCGGACTTATTAGCCTATATGGCAGTGAACCGAACTACTTTGACGAGTCTTTGATCGAATTTGTCCAGACCCTGGCCAATATGGCTACCACGGCCATCGGTAATGCCCAACTTTACCAGGATACCATCCAGAGAGAGCGATTTTATGGGGCATTAGGACGGGTAACGCTTGCCATCAATGCAACAGTCGATCTAGCCACTCTTTTGTCACTAATCTGCAAGGAAAGCCGTGAGCTGTTCAGTGTGGACGGAGCCTACATCTGGCAGAAACAAGATGATACGCTTGCTGGCGTCGCCGGAGAAGGTCATGCCAAGGATGATTTCATCGGCACGGAGCTCAAGATTTCGGAAAAAAAGACCCTAGCCTCGGCAGTCGCTGCAGAAGGGGTTGGTTTATTCAGCAATGACCTTGAAAATGACGAGCGTTACGCGCGTCGCTATCTTTGGCAAGCCTCTGCCAAAGCCTCCTTAGCAGTCCCACTGCGGAAAGATGAAGACCTATTAGGCATCCTGCAACTGGTTAATACCAAGAACGGTGGTCTCTTTTCTCTGTCCGATGTTGAGCAAGCCACATATTTCGGAGCGCAGGTTGCCATCGCTATCCAAAACGCTCAGCTGCTGACTGATATGCGCGAACTGAACGAACAGCTCGATTTGCGCGTCATCGAACGAACGCACGCTTTGGGCCAGGAGCGGGATCGGGTCAAATATCTGCTGCGTGTTACTTCAGAGCTTGCCGCCAGTCTCGACCAAGATCGAGTATTGGTTAGAGCGCTAGAATTGGTGAATGAAATCGTAAAGGCTACCCATGGCAGTATTTTGCTTGTCGATAGCTTGACCGGCGAATTAATCTATCCCTCGGCATTTGAAACTCACAAGCTGCCCCCCCTGCCACGGGTCGATCTGGGGATCAAGCCAGAAGAAGGGCTCGCCGGATGGATCATTAGGTACCGGTCGTCGCTAATCATCGACGATACGCTGAATGATGAGCGTTGGGTCGCCCAGCCCGAGAACTCGGAATTGCGCTCAGTCATGGCCGTCCCTCTCATTGCCAACGACGAGGTGATTGGCGTATTAACGCTATTCCATCAACAACCAGGCGCGTTCACGAATGAGCAGCTCGAACTCGTCGAAGCGGCCGCCAGCCAGGTTGCCAACGCCATTAGCAACTCCCAGCTATATGTCCTCATCAGGGATCAGGCCGAACGTTTGGGCAGTATGTTACGGGACGAACATGTCCAAGCTGCAAAAAATCAATCCATTCTCGAAAGTATTGCCGACGGCGTACTGGTAACCGACGCCGATGGTCAAGTAATTTTGGCAAATTATTCGGCGAGTTCGATATTGGAAATTCCAAGAGATCAGCTCAACGGTAAACCGATTAACGAATTGCTCGGCCTGTATGCCGCTACCGGTGATAATTGGATGCGCACGGTAAAGGAATGGGCCCGGGCTTCCAAACAGGAAGAACAACCCCAGTTCAAAGCCGAAAGATTGACTATCGAAGATAAATTCGTTAGCGTACTGCTCTCCCCCGTATTCGCCGGTGGCCAATTCTTTGGCACTGTCTCAATATTCCGGGATGTCACACAGGAAGTCGCAGTCGACCGCATGAAAAGTGAATTCGTCTCCACCGTATCTCACGAGCTAAGAACGCCAATGACGTCGATTAAAGGTTATGCCGAATTGATGTTATTGGGTGCGGCTGGATCGATGAGCGATGCTCAAAAACAATATATCGACGTTATCCTTGCCAATGCTGACAGGATGAGCGAGTTAATCAACGATTTGTTGGACATTTCTCGCATAGAATCGGGTAAGACGACCTTGGAACTGCAGCCTGTTGATCTTTCCCAAACTATTAGTCAGGTCATCAACGAACATTTGCAAGGGCTCATCCAGCATGAAGACAAGCCGATCAATGTTACAACCGAGATCTCGGATACATTGCCAATGGTCAGCGCCGATCCAGATCGGATAACTCAGATCTTGACTAATTTGTTGGATAACGCATTTCACTACACGCCGGCCGACGGCAACATCTCCGTCGCCACTCGCCTCAATAGTAGTTACGTGGCCATCAGCGTAAGCGATACGGGGGTAGGTATCAGCAAAGATAACCAAGAAAAGATCTTTGATCGTTTCTTCAGAGTCGAGGATTCAGAAATTCAGGAAGTTCCAGGCACAGGACTGGGCTTAGCGATCGTTCGCAGCCTGGTTGAGATGCACGGCGGTCAAATCGACGTCGAAAGCAACCTTGGAGAAGGCAGCACATTCACCTTTACCGTGCCAGTCGTTCAAGCGGAAGAGGCATGATGTTTCCTAGTCTAACGATTTTGAAGCAAAAGCTGTTGGGACACGGAATTCACTACCATGGCTGATTTGACCAAAATTCTTGTAGCCGAAGACGAACCAGATATTCGTGAACTTATAAAGTTGACCCTTCAGTTCAATGGCTTTGAAGTCGTCAGCGCGTCTGACGGGGCCGAAGCAGTAGAACTGGCATCAAATGACCACTTCGATCTCATTCTGCTCGATGTTCGCATGCCGCGATTAACGGGTTATGAGGCCTGCCGTCGCCTGAAATTGATGGAATCGACTAAGAACGTGCCCATCGTTTTCTTATCGGCAAAAGGTCAAGATACGGAGGTGGACGAAGGGATTTCGGCCGGCGCGGATCGTTATATTTTAAAGCCATTTGCTCCGGGAGCATTGGCCAATGAATTAAAGCAGATATTGGCGGCGAAAGGGAGCTAAACAGCTTCCCTTAGGCCGCACGACTGAAAAGCAATGAGCGTAACCGTAATCAATGACAATTTCGTCCACTACGAAGTCTTCGGACGGGGTAAACCGGTCATCTTTTTGCACGGCTGGCTTGGTTCCTGGCGTTATTGGTGGCCAAGTATGCAGGCGCTCTCCAAGCACAACCGGACTTTCGCTTATGATCTATGGGGTTTCGGCGACTCTGGCAAGGTGACCAGCAAATATTCATTTGAAGCCTATCTTGACATGCTGGAACAGTTCGTTGAGAGACTGGGTATCTCAGGAACCTTAACTCTGATCGGTCATGATGTCGGCGCGGCCGTTGCTTTACGTTTTGCCAGGCTAAATCCCGATTTAGTGGAACGGGTCGTGGCTGTTTCTCTACCAGTCGGCACCGACGCTATTAACCAGAATCTCGCCAACGGCAAAACAGAATCCTTTGTCAGCCGATATTTAACAAAGTCAGCCGCCTTTCCCGAATTGGAACAAGAGTCTGGGAAACATGATTTGTCGGCTATCTGCGCAGTTGCCAGCCAGCTCTTGAATTATGATTTTGCCCTAGATCTAGAGCAGATTACTTGCCAAGTAATGCTGGTCTTCGGTGATCGCGATGCCATCATCAAGGTACCAGAAAATGGCGCCGTGCCACAAGCCTTCTTGGACGATAACCGCCATGTCGTGATGCTTGAAGGCTGTAATCACTTCCCCATGTTAGAAAATACGGCCGTATTTAACCGGCTCTTAGAAGATTTTATCCACAACGAAGAACAAGTTACAATTGCCCCAAAGGATTATTGGCAACGCCGGACCCGTTAG
>JAHEJP010000002.1:0-33171 GCA_024638855.1 Chloroflexota bacterium | reverse complement strand
GTGGTTTTGAGCGGATTCTGGATTCAAATAATCCTAGTACAAAGTATGTAGATAGCATGTTTACCGATACCAAACTGCTCAGGTGGATACTGGACGGTCGCGGACTTGAAAGAAAACCAGAGCTGCAAGCCGGGATGGCTTTTCACGCCGATACTCCTCCTGGAGGAAAGCCGGCAACAGAAATTGAGATCGACTACATCGCGACCAATGTTTTCTGGAGTTTCAATCCTGGTAACGGACGCTATGAGCGTTGGAACGATGGTCAAGCGCACCTGGATGCGAATACTGGCCAGATAGTCAGTTTTAAGAATGTCATCGTGCTTGCTGCAGAGCACTTCAACACGGAAATTGTGGAAGATAACGCTGGCCACCCATCAATCCAGATTAAACTTTGGGAATCGGGTCCGGCGACCATTTTCAGAGATGGCCAACGATATGATGGGCGCTGGCACCGATCTGAGTCTGAACACATGCTTTCATTTTACGATCTTGACGGAAATATCTTGCCCCTTGCGCCAGGAAACACATTTTTCGAAGTTGTGCCTCTTGATAATTCTTGGATAGACGTGAAGCCGTAATTATTTTTCTTCAACCAATCGAGTTATGCCGGCGAGATGGGCCTAAAACAGAAGTGATTTCTATCTGTAATCAGTAGATTTATGTCTGACGCCCAAATTGACAAAGCCTTTGCGGGTGGTATAATCCGACAGGGTGACTCCGAGTCCACGCTGAATTGTCGGTTGGCATAGCATTTTAAAAAGGTAGTTCCTTTCCGAATTCTCGAATTCATTAATCTGCCACGCGGCTAGCGGGTTAAGGGCGACCATTGTTATGAAACTTTGGTAAACAAGCCACTTAATAACGGTTTAAGACCTTACCGCGACTCGGCTGTGCATTGCGCTATGCGAAGCAATTGGCCGAGTTTTTTTGTGTCAGGAGTCAATTGACAAATAGAACCAGGTAAAAAATACTGAATGAGTCTTTCAACTGATAATCAAGAACTTGAGAATCTCGTCGAATCCGAAACCGACTTTGCTGAAGAGTTGGCCCAATTTTTGGACGAGCATGATTATGACATGCCCTCCGTTGGCGATATTCGCACTGGAATGATCGTATCGATATCTGAACAAGGCGTAATCGTTGATTTAGGTCTAAAACGGGATGGATTGGTCCAACCAACTGATCTTGCCGAACTCGACCCTGAAGAACGGGAAGCCCTTGCCTTAAATGACGAGGTCCCAATTTTTGTGGTTGACACGAGCCAACCGGATCGGTTGTTGGTATCGATTCATAAGGCGCGTCTGAATCAAGATTGGATTCGGGCACAAGAAATGCTCGAGAGTGGCGAGATCCTGGAAGTTCCGGTTATTGGTTATAATCGGGGGGGCGTGATCGTCCCGTTCGGCAATCTTCGTGGTTTTGTTCCGGCTTCTCACCTTATCGAATTAAGACGAGGAATGGATGACCGGCAAAGACAACAAATGATGTCGAAGTTACGGGATGAGGTGTTGCCTCTCAAAGTGATTGAGGTAAATCGTCGTCGCCGCCGCCTCGTCCTTTCCCAACGCGACGCCCAGAAGGAATGGCAGGAGGGCCGCAAGGTTCAGCTCATCGAACAATTGCAACAAGGTGACGTAGTAACGGGCCATGTCAGCGGCCTGCGTAACTTCGGCGCATTTGTCGATTTGGGCGGCGCTGATGGCTTGATCCATATCTCTGAGTTGGCCTGGTATCGAGTCAATCATCCCAGGGAAGTGGTGAAAGTCGGAGATGAAATCGAGGTTTATATTCTTAGCCTTGACAAAGATGAACAACGCATCGCTCTTAGCCGAAAGCGTCTTCTGCCAAATCCCTGGTCGCTGGCTGAAGAAAAATACCATGTCAACCAACTGGTTGAAGGTGAGGTCACTCGGATCGTAGCTTATGGCGCTTTCGTAGAGATAGAACCTGGCGTGGAAGGATTACTGCACATCTCACAACTGTCTAAAGATAATGTTGAAGATGCCAGTGAATTCATCAGCGAAGGGGAAACCCACTTGTTGCGCGTTATTAGTATGGATGCAGACCGTCAGCGCATCGGTTTGAGTCTAAAAGGCGTTACAGCTACCGAACAAATTGAGTGGATGACGCGCCGTGAAATGGAACAGGCTGCTGAAACCGAAGCTGCTGCTGATTTAGAAGGTTCAGATAGTGTAGATGAATCGGCCGAATTTGTAGAAGCTGAAGCCGAAGCGGACTTGTTGGTCGAAGCTGTCTCACTGATCGAAGAAGAAGAGTAATATCGTCTGAAATGGCGGTGCTGTAGTATTTTAGTGTATGATTGGAGGTTATCGTCTTATATGCCGACAGTAACAAAAATGCCGAATGAATCTGACGAAAGTCTGATGCGCCGGTTTCGAAAGAAAGTACAAAAGGCAGGAGTTATGAGTACCGTTCGTCGTAAACGCTGGCACGTTTCAAAAAGCGAACTCAGGCGAATCCAGAAGAAAAAAGCCATACGCCGCATGAGACGTCGTCAAACCGTTAAGGCAAAATATGGCTAAAAAAGAAGAGAAAATTGAGGTCGAAGGGGTTGTCGTTGAGGCGTTGCCCAATACGCAATTTAAAGTTGAATTGGACAATGGTCACCAGGTTTTGACCTATCTCTCAGGCAAAATGCGACGATATTATATTCGCATCTTGTTAGGAGACCGGGTCAGAGTTGAAATGACGCCTTATGATCTCAGCCGTGGCCGAATCACTTATCGATATCGGCGCCAGCAACTCCAAAGATAAGAATAAGCGCCGATTAGTTCATTTTTCGGCTATCATAGATTGAGTATACGATACGCCATGACCGGCGCCGGTCATGGCGTATTTTCATGCTCCACGATAAGGCATATCCAATCGCCGGCGGATAGTTGGCGTAACACTTTGCCACCAGCCCGACTCACTGCCTGCTGCACCTCATTCGCTTGATCCTCGATAATTCCGCTGAGAATAACCTTTCCTCTCGGTGCCAGATTGGCCATCAATTGACCTTCATCTAACAAATAAATGATAACGGGAGCGAGGATATTGACTAAGATCACGTCCCAAGGTTTTGGTTTAATCGACCACAACGTACCCTGGAAAAGTTCCAATTTCTCAATAACCCGATTGATGATGGCGTTTTCGCGGGAAGCCAGAACTGCCTGGCGATCCTTATCGAAGGCCAAGATTCGTCTCGCTCCTAGTTTTGCAGCAACGATAGATAGAATACCCGAGCCCGTTCCCACATCCATGACGATGTCATCAGGCTGGACATACTGCTCTAGAGCGAGCAGGCACATCTGCGTAGTTGGATGGAGGCCAGTGCCAAATGCCATGCCCGGATCCAGTGTAATAACGATACCCTCATCATCCGCTTCAACGACTTTCTGCCAACTTGGTTGGATCCAGAGGTTCTGTCCTATACGAAATGGCACGTAATTTTTTCGCCAGGCTGTTGCCCAGTCCTCATCTTTCAAAATATGGAATACCGGTGCCGGTATAGGGTACAAGCGATTCATATGGTAGATGGCTTCCTGGATATGATGCCTTAATGCAGGGGTGTCCTCTTCCTCTGGGACATATATTTTTACAGTTATCTCCGATTTAAGCGCATCGGGTTCAGGGCTAAGGGCATCACCTAGTTGCTCAAAGACCACACCCTGATCATACGCAAAAGGCCGAAGCATTTCCGATACTGCTTCGGCCGCCTCGCCATCAGTAGTGACGCCGATTTCTAACCAGTACATGTTAGCTTGTTTATTAAGTCCTTTTTATTCGGAATTTCAGCCACCATATCCCCCCACTGAATTTTCACTGGGCCGTGTTTAAAAAGTCGCCAAGCACATCTTTGAGCTGTCCTAAAATGCTCTTATCTTGCTGGGGAATGACCTCTTTACCCAAGGTCTCGGCCAATTGCTCCATAAGCTTTTTCTGTTCGGCCGACATCTTTTTCGGAATGGCAACCTGGATAATGACCATCTGATCGCCTCGACCGGAACGTCTCAAGTGAGGTACTCCTCGACCGCGTAAAGGAAACACGGTGCCGGATTGTGTCCCAGCGGGAATTTTTAACGTCTCCTGGCCATTCACCGTCGGGATATTAATTTCGTCACCAAGAGTAGCCTGGGCGATGTTAATTTCCATTTCCAGTAGAATGTCATCTCCGCGACGACGGAAATATTCGTGCTTCTCAACATGTAGTACGACGAATAGATTTCCTGGCGGACCAGCATCAATACCGGGTGAGCCCTCGCCCGATAACCTGATCTGGGTGTCATTATCAACACCTGGTGGCACCTTGACATTCAAGGTACGCATCTGCTGGATCTGCTTCTTGCCATTGCAGACAGTACAAGGACTGCTGATCGTTTCACCGCTTCCGTTACAAACCGGGCAGGTCGTAACATTGACGAATGATCCCAGAAACGACTGTCGCATCTGACGTACTTCACCAGAGCCACTGCAATTAGTACACCGCACTGGGCTTGTTCCCGGCTCCGCCCCAGATCCGTGGCATTGTGGGCATATTTCTGGGCGCCGGATTTCGATCTCTTTTTCTACACCGAAGACTGCTTCTTCGAATGTGATGGACAAATCGTAACGAAGATCGGCTCCTCGCCTGGGCCCTCTGCGCTGGCGACTTCCGAATCCGCCAAAGAACTCTTCGAAAATATCGGCGACACTGCCAAAACCCGAGAAATCATTGAAACCAGCGCCGGCTCCTTGAACTCCAGCATGACCAAATCGATCATAAGCCGAACGTGTCGAGTCATTTGACAGAACCTCGTACGCTTCATTGATCTCTTTAAAGCGCTCGCCGGCTCCATCATCCTTGTTGACATCTGGATGATATTTACGAGCCATGCGCCGGTAAGCGCTTTTTAAATCCTCTTTAGAGGCATTCCGGCTTACATTTAAGATTTCGTAGTAATCGCGTTTCGTAGTCATAAATTCTAAAAGAGAGTTGCGTACAGTCGAATTCTCAACTTCGGCTAAGAGAGAATAAGACAATACGCAACGATTAGGCTAAAGTCTTGATCCTTGAAGATCGCGCGTCTTCAATTAATCTATTAGCGATTACTCCTCGGAAAACTCGCCTTCTATGACATCTTCGTCGTCCGCCGGGGCATCATTTGTCTGCCCGGCAGGGCCACCATTTGGTCCTGCCTCCTGCTGTTGTTGCTGATACATAGCTGTACCAACTTCTTGCAGCGCCTGCTGGAGCCTATCTACAGCCGGTTTAATTGACTGTGGGGAGCTGCCCATTGCCGCTTTGACAGCATCTACCTCGGCTTGGATCGATCCTTTTTGAGCTTCAGTCAATTTATCGCCATTTTCCTGTAGGAACTTTTCGGCGCTGTATACTGACGAGTCGGCCAGGTTCTGGGCTTCCACGGCCGCCTTCTTTTCAGCATCTTCCGAGGCATGTTGTTCCGCCTCTTTGACCATCCTGTCGATCTCTTCATCAGCAAGTCCGCTTGACGGCAGGATTTGCATAGCCTGTTCTCGTCCGGTCGCTTTGTCTTTGGCGTTGACATTCAAAATGCCATCGGCATTGATATCAAAGGTCACTTCAATCTGAGGTACGCCACGGGGTGCCGGGGGAATACCATCAAGGATAAAGCGTCCTAGACTCTTATTATCCATGGCCATCGGCCGTTCACCCTGAACGACGTGAATCTCCACTTGGGTTTGCATGTCGGCAGCTGTGGAAAAGACCTGGCTCTTTTTGGTCGGTATCGTCGTATTGCGCTCGATTAAAGGCGTTGCGACATTGCCGTATGTTTCAATGCTTAACGTCAATGGGGTTACATCAAGCAGTAATACATCCTTAACATCGCCGCCCAAGACACCAGCCTGGATGGCCGCGCCAATACCAACGACTTCATCGGGATTCACACCTTTATGTGGTTCCCGGTCAAAGAATTCTGTTACTGCCGCTTGAATGGCCGGCACGCGCGTCATCCCGCCAACCAAAACCACCTGAGTGATTTCGGAAGCGTTTAGGCCGGCATCTTTCAGCGCCAATTTACAGGGTTCGATACTGCGAGCCACTAGATCTTCAGTCAATTGGTCGAATTTCGAGCGAGTTAGCGTCATCGTCAAATGTTTGGGACCACTCGCATCGGCTGTTACATAAGGCAAATTGATTTCTGTTTGCATCGTCGTCGACAATTCGATCTTCGCTTTCTCGGCCGCTTCTCGAAGTCGCTGTAACGCCTGGCGATCGGTACGTAGATCAATACCCTGATCCATCTTGAATTGGTCGGCTACCCAGGTGATGATTTTTTGGTCAAAGTCATCGCCACCAAGAAAAGTGTCGCCATTAGTCGACTTCACTTCGAATACACCCTCGCCCACTTCCAAAATGGAGATATCGAATGTACCACCGCCTAAATCATAAACAGCGATCACTTCATCGCGATCGCTACCAAGCCCATATGCCAAAGAAGAGGCCGTCGGCTCGTTGACAATTCGCATGACTTCTAAACCTGCGATCTTACCGGCATCTTTTGTCGCCTGGCGTTGGTTGTCGTTGAAGTATGCCGGTACAGTGATGACAGCCTGGACAACCGGCTGGCCTAAATAGGCTTCCGCATCAGTCTTGATTTTCTGTAAAATCATGGCCGATATTTCGGGCGGTGAATACTCCCGGTCATTCATCAACACTCTAATATCACCATTGGGCGCTTCTCGCACATCATAAGGAACGAATTCTTGCGCCTTCCTGACCTGTGCATCAGAAAATTTTCGACCCATGAATCGTTTTACAGAAAAGATTGTATTTTCGGGATTAACCACTGCTTGCCGTTTAGCAACCTGGCCAACGAGCCGCTCACCCGTCTTCGGATTCACGGCAACCACCGAGGGGAAGAGACGGCCTCCTTCCGCACTGGGTATCACGGTAGGCTCGCCCCCTTCCATTACCGCTGCAACTGAATTTGTCGTTCCCAAGTCAATTCCAATAATCTTACTCATTTTTGTGATGAACTCCTCTCATTTTTATATCTCAGATCAGGAGATTGTTTAATAGCAAAGGACAATTCTACTTATCTCTTCAGGTAAGACTAACGCATCGCGGTGATCTCACGCAGCTACGTTGACCAATGATGGTCGAATTACGCGATCGCCTATCCGGTAGCCGACCTGCAATTCATCAATAATAATGCCGCTCTCAACTCCCTCAGCGTCTAACAAGGCTAATGCTTCATGAAAGTTAGGATCGAACGGTTCACCAACGGCATCGATTCTGTCAACATTCATTTGCTCCAATATTCCATTCACTTTTTTTTGCATGAGTATAATGCCTTCAAACCAACCCTCGATCTCGATTGCTTCTGGTACATTGTTTATCGCCCTGTCAAAATCATCCAACACTGGTAAAAGCTGGCGGACAAAATCGACCGCAGCACCGCTGTAGGTTTCCAACCGCTGGCGCTCCAAGCGCTTCCTTGCATTGGCAAATTCAGCACGAGCCCGCTGCCATCCATCCAGATACTCGGCTGCCTTTGCCTCGGCTTCTGCCAATTGCCCCTCCAAGGAAAGTTCGGCCTCAGGTAGGTCCTGTTCATCGTTTGCCTGTTCTTCGTCAACTGATACTTCTGGTATAGGTTGACGATCGTTACCTTCTACATTCCCTTTCGCTTTAATCTCTTCGCTCAATCCAATACCTCTTCATCAATGGGCAATGTCGTATCTGTACCCAACCTCGTTTCGTAATAATATTCGCTTACAAATCTGCTTATCAGGTCAGAGACATAGCGAACGGCCGAAATGTTGCGACCATAAGGCATACGCGTCGGGCCCAATACAGCTACGGCACCAGATAAATGCTCAATCTCGCCATAACGGGCCATTATCATGGCGCATTCCCGCAGTTCTTCCCATCGTCCTTCGCCACCAATAACCACTTGAACGCCAGTCATTCTTGGGTCAAGAACTTCTGTCAAAACAGATACTAAATAAGGTCCTTCTTCCAAAACTCGCACGGCTTGGCGAGCGCCTTCATCCTCGACGATATTTGCCAAGCCATCACGATAGATATCGCTGTAACCTCGACGGTCCGCCCGACTCATGCCGTCGTTTACCAAGCGGCTAATATCACGTTCCAGAGGGTCATCTAGCTGGCTCGAACGTGCATAAACCTCTTGATAATTTGCGTTTTCAAGCAGGTGATTCAATTTTTCGGCAACCGCCGTTAGCCGCGCCTGAGGTACCGGCTCGGCCAAAGTCAGCATTTGTTGTTGAATTTCACCTCCGACAAAGACCAAGATCATCAATACCAGTCGTCCCTGGGTAGAGATTAACTGTAGATGCCGCAGATTAGTAGATGCAGGTCGTGGGGCAGTGACAATGCTCGCTCCCCTTGACGTGTGGGCCAGGACGGCGGCCGATAAACGCATCCACTGTTCTAGATCCAACCGCGCTTGATGATATTGGTGACGAATCATCTGGCGCTCAATTAATGGTAATTCAAACTCACCTACCAGCCGCTGGACGAAGTACCGATAACCCAACTCGGTCGGAGCCCTTCCAGCTGATGTGTGTAATTGATCCAGATAACCAAGTTCGTCCAGCTTGGCCATATCATTTCGGACCGTAGCCGGACTGTAGTCTAAATCATAATGTTCGACCAGGCTTCCCGAACCAACCGGTAGACCGGTTTCGATATAGCTGCGAACCACTAATCCTAAGATTTCTTCCTGGCGCTCACTCAAAGACATTTTGTTGACTTACTTGACGTTCTTTACTTTGGCGACGTGACTAAATCGTCGTCAGGCTCAACGCTCTAGAATTTGAATTGCTAGCCTTGATTATAATGCAAATTAGCACTCTGTCTTCGAGAGTGCTAAGAGGTCACTTCTGTAATCTTAACATGCCGCAAATTCAGCGTCAAATAAGAAGAATGTTAGATCAGGTGGCGTGTTTGTTACCAGGAATGATTTGCCAAAATGTACGGAGAATTATCTTTATGTCAAGTAATATTGACCAGTTTTCAGTATACCAAATATCATACCTAGTCCGTTCGAGGATAGAAGTATCACCTCTCAATCCGTTAACTTGCGCCCAGCCCGTCATGCCAGCCTTTTCTCGGTGCCGCTCCATATAACGAGGAACGCTTTCCCGAAATAGATTAACATAATACGTTTGCTCTGGTCGAGGACCTACCAGGCTCATTTCACCTAGCAGGACATTAATGAATTGGGGTAGCTCGTCCATTTCGATTCTTCGTAGAATTGAACCTAATTTTGTCTGCCGGGGATCGTTCTTTACAGTCCAGCCAGGTCCACTGCTTTCAGCGTCCTGCCGCATCGAACGATATTTGATCATATAAAACGGCCGGCCATCTAGGCCCATTCTCTCTTGGATGAAGAAAACCGGTCCAGGGGATTCCAATTTTATAGCTAAGGCGGTCAAGATCATGATGGGCGAGAACAAGATAAGCCCTATAATGGCTCCGAAAAAATCCATCAGCCGTTTGAAAAGTAGCCAATAACCTCGCATGGCGTAATTGCGGATTGATAATAGAGGCAATCCCCCCAGATCATCGATGTCAGCTTCAGAAGCGACGAATTGAAAGAAATCCGGAAAAACTTTTATCGACACCCTTCCGCGTTCACAGTAGGAGATGATTCGCACGACCTCCCGATGCCCTTTCTCGGGCAAAGCAATAATGACCTCGTCAATTTGATGTTCCTCGATTATTTTCGGCAAATCTTCTGGCTGACCCAAGACCTGTACCCCAAACAAGTCCTCCTGACTGTCCTCGCCATTTATGATCCCAATCAGCTCATAGCCTAAACGAGGTGACCACAAGATACGCTGGACGATGATTCGGGCGACCTCACCAGTGCCCACAATCAGTAATCGGTCCCGCCCCAGACCACCATCACGGAGTCGATCGCGAATGATCAAATGAACCGTGCGGCCAATGATAATCATAATGATTGTCAGGATCCAGGCATAGATAATCATTGCCCTGGGATAATCAACCTCGAAAATGCTGTTCTTGAAACTGAAGACCGAGATCGCTACAGCGATCATGGTGCCAATAGAAACGCTGGCAAACACAGAGTAAAATTGGTCAACACGGGACACTGCCCGGCGCAAATAATATTGCCGGAAAAAGAATAACGCGATGATGACACCAAAAATCTGAGCCATAATGAGGCCCATGTAGCGGACGAGAGGTATATTATTTGCTAAGGGCGCAGGCCAGGGGATGATAGCCCGTAATTTGTAAGCCAAGACAAATGCCGTGACAACCATGAAAGCATCAAGGATCATCAAGGTGATTGAATAAATTGGCCGCAATCTTTGACTAGACATGATAGCTCCAATCTTATTGTAATTCCGGTTGGAGAATTCGATCTCCCGCTGCTACATCGGCCAGAACCGGCCGACCACCTTTTAAGGCTAGTCCGAGCAATATTGCCCAATGTAACAATCTGGGTGTATGCGCTTGATAATGTTTATAGTAGAAGATCAACATTGCTCGGTAAAATTCAACCTCCGCTCTTTTATTCTGCCTGCTTGATGCCCTCTTCACATGGAGAACGGTGACTTCTGGATTATACATAATTTGCCAGCCAGCGTCTTTGATCCTTTTTGCCCAATCAAGATCTTCGCCATACATCCAGAATCTTTCGTCGAGTAAGCCAACCTGGTCTATCGCCTCTGTCCTTACCATCATGAAGGCGCCAACGACGGAGTCGACCCCAGCTAACTCATCTTCGTCCAAATAGGTCATATTATAGCGGCTGAACCGGCGCGAGTTGGGAAATACCCGGCTCAAACCTAACATCCGGTACATGGCGATATCGGGCGTAGGAAAGGATCGTCTACAAGCCAGGTCAAGTTTACCATCAGGCGTAACTAATTTGGGACCTACGACCCCAACCATTGGATTTTGGTCTAGATAGGCGATCATCTTCATGAAGGCATCCGGAGGCACCTCTGTATCCGGGTTCAGTAACAAACAATATCGAGGCCTTTCCTCGGTTGGCCTGTTATCGACACCTAGATGACACAAACCCTGATTGTTAGCCGCTGGGTATCCAACATTTTGTTTATTCGCGATCAGCTTCACCTGAGGAAAGTCGTTCTGCACCATATTAACGCTATCATCAGTTGAGTCATTGTCGACTACGCAAACAGCCATCTTGAACTCACCCCGGCTGGCATAAATGCTTTTCAGACAGCGGCGAAGTAAATCACGAACACTATAGTTGACGATGACGATAGCTAAGTCGAACACAGCTCACATTCTAGCATAGCCAAACATTGCCTCAAAGACGGCTACTAAACGCGATCTGAGCGCTCATCCGACGTTTATTGACCACCAATGACATTTTTATGTTGACGTCTTACAATTTAGGCAGTGAACTAATAAAGAAGCTCCAATCAAGTCACGGTAGAAGAGAGATGACAAAACGACAAATATTGCTTTTTATTACATTTCTATTCTTGGGACTCATCCTGTTTTCGGGTGGATATCTACTAGGTCAATCACAAATCGCCCCCGTTCAACTCACAGGAGCTGCCTCCGGTACTCCCCGCCAAGCGGAGGAAGCTTTCCGGCCGTTCTGGGAGACCTGGAAATTTCTTCATACTGATTACTTTGAGCAACCTCTTGACGATGTCCTTCTTGCTGAGGGTGCTCTCGAAGGCATGTTAGCGACCTTAGATGATGCCAATACCATCTATCTATCACCTCAAAACGAAGAAGTTGCCCGGCAAGCGTTTGAGGGTAATCTGGAGGGTATTGGCGCCGAAGTGACCAGCGAAGAAGGAGCGATTGTTATCGTCGCACCCTATGAAGGTTCACCGGCGGCGATCGCTGGTCTGCTGCAAGGTGACATATTACGTGAAGCCGATGGTGTGATCTTAACCGGACTAGATGTCGGCGAAGCGGCCGCCATGGTTCGCGGCCCGGCCGGCACAGTCGTTCATTTGCTCGTTGAACGAGATGGACAATTGCTAGAGTTCGACGTTACCCGCGATGTAATCGATATTCCTAGTGTCCGTGGAGAATTGCTCGAAGAAAATATCGCCTATGTGAGGTTAAGTCGTTTCTCCAATGATACCGATGAGGAATTATCAGAAACCTTAGAATCATTGATTTCACAAGATCCCACGGGCCTCATTCTGGACGTACGTAGTAATCCTGGCGGCAGCCTATCCAGCGCTGTTTCTGTTGCCGATCAATTTCTCGCCGAAGGACCTATCTTGATAGAACGATTTGGAAATGGGAGAGAAAGGTTGTTCGATGCTGACGATGAGGGTTTGGCCCAAGATATTCCCTTGGTGATTCTCATTGACCAGGGTAGCGCCAGTGCTTCTGAGGTCTTAGCCGGCGCTGTCCGAGATCGGGAGCGAGGGACGCTAATCGGCGATACCTCCTTTGGCAAAGGAACCGTTCAATCCTGGAAAGAGCTTAGCAACGGAGGAGGCGTTCGCATCACTATTGCTCGTTGGATCACCCCGGATGGCACTTGGGTTCATAAAGATGGTTTGGAACCAGATGTGAGGATTACCTTACCTGAAGCTACTGATGATTCATTCAGCGATAGCCAGTTGCAAGCTGCCATCGACTATCTTCTAGATCAATCGACTATTGAGAGCCAATAGCCGGCCAATCCTTTTAGCCAATTTTTATCTGGCTGACATTTCGTAGTATCGACTGGGCACCCCCAGTCGCATGCACATCTTGAGTGCCTAGCATGGCGGCTAATTCATCAATCCGGCCGCCTTCATCCAATTCGACCACCATCGTCGTCGTCCGGTTATTGGCAAGCTGTTTGCTCACGTGGTAGTGTCGGTCAGCATAGCCGGCAAGCTGGGGCAAGTGTGTCACGACGATGACCTGATGATTTGCCGGATTTGTCAATCCCCATAATTTACGGCCGACGACATCCCCTACCCGGCCGCCGATCCCTTGATCGATTTCATCGAATATCAACGTCGGGGTCGCATCCACCCTGGCCAAGACCGTCTTCAAGGCCAACATGAGTCTAGATGTTTCACCGCCACTGGCGACCCTAACCAATGGCTTAGGTGATTCACCCGGATTGGCGGAAACCAGGAATTCGATCTGGTCGATACCCGTTTCGTCGAAAGCCAACCTCTCATTACTAGCATATGCGCCATCCTCGATGGCTGCTTGCTTGATGCTAACTTCAAACTGCGCTCGCTCCATATGGAGATCGGCTAATTCTTGCTCAACTGCCCTGGATAGTTTTTGTGCGGCTTCACGGCGTTTCTTCGATAGAAGTAGGCCTTTTACCCCAATTTGATGCAATAACTGTTCTTCTTCGTCAGATAGTTGTTCAACTCGTTCTTCGCTTTGAGCGATACTATCAAGCTCCGTTTTTGCTGTTTCCTGATAAGCTATTATGGCCTCAATATTCTCGCCGTATTTTCTTTTAAGTTGGTTAATGAGTTCAATTCTTTCTTCCAGGTAATCGAGCCGCATAGGCTCGAACTCAAGACCTTCAATATAGTCCGCCAATTCGCCGGTCAAGTCTGCAAACTGATAACTTAGACCTTGCAATCGCTCTAGTAAATCGCGTTTAGTGGGATCAAGGCGGGCGAGCTGTTCGACCTCGCGCTCAGCTAGTCCTAAGAGGTCGCTGACGGAGAGCGAATCGTCGTCAAGACCAATTAAGGCTTTTAAGGCCGAATTGCCCGCTCCCATTAATCGCTCAACGTTTGTTACTCGCACCCGCTCGGTTCGTAGATCATCCTCTTCCCCTGGTCTTAGCTTCGCTGCCTCGATATCTTCGACCTGATATCGGAGTAGATCTAGACGTTGAGCCAATTTCATCTTATCTTGGTGAAGTTTGCGTAGTTCCCGGCGGACGACCTGGAGCTGTTGTACGAGAAGTGCCACCGCCCTTCGTTCTTCATCAAGACCGGCATAACCATCGAGCAATGGCATATGTGATCGCGGCTTTAGTAGTGAGAGGTGTTCACCCTGACCATGAATGTCAACCAACTGGTCGCCGATATCTCGCAGTAGAGACAGGTTTACCGCCCTCCCATTGATCCGGCAAATATTCCGGCCATTGGCCCTGATTTCGCGGGCCATGAGTAGAGAGCCATATTCGTCGCTATCGAGCCCTTCCGCTTCCAAAATCGGGGCAAAGAAGGCCTGTTTGGATGAGTCCAACTCGAAATTTGCCTCGACATAGGCTTTCTGGCTTCCTTCACGAATCATCATTGTGTCGGCTCTTTCGCCGAGCACCAAAGCCATAGCGTCGAGAATGATCGATTTACCAGCTCCTGTCTCACCAGTAAGTATGTTTAAGCCCGGCGCATAGCGGACTCTCAATTCGTCGATGATTGCAAAGTTTTGGATGAAGAGTTCGGCTAACATACCATCAATTCCGGGTTAGCGACGCCTCCGCCGTGTACTACCTCATCTGGTAGTAAGCCGCACCGGCCGCTGCAAAGATATAAATCCCGCTCCAGATGATTTGTAAACTGAAACCGCCGAAGAATATGGCTAATAAGAAAGGTATGGCGGGCAAGATTCCACCAATGACGACAATAGCGCCAACCATCTGCGGCATCCAACGACCCCGCCGCCGCCCGGCGACCCGGAACACCACCCGTCCAATCAGGCTCCCGGCAAAGGCGCCCAAAAAAATGGTGAAGAAGCCAAGGAATGTGGCCAACCAACCCGCCAGCAGGCTAAGGGGCACGGCCACAAGCGCGGCAATCACATAGTCAAGAGCGGTTGCTGTATAAAAGATATCCTCATGTTCGCGAATGCATTCTGGACAGCGATAACCGACCGGGGTTGGTTGGGCGCAGCTGCTACATATTGGTTTTCCGCAGCGATTGCAACGAAGATGCGTTTTTCGGCTCGGATGATTTGCACAAAATAGAATGTCTTCAACAGCCGTAATTTCTCCGCTGTGATCGTGGCCAAGATGAGGATCATCCCCGGCTGCATTCACCTGACCATCGCTACCCAAAACTTCTGTCGTAAGTCCACTCGTAGACTCGCGCTTTGTCAACTTCTCGGCATCCTCTGGCAAATCAATGATCGCCGCTTGGCTATTCTTAAATTCTTTCTCTTCTATAGCGCCATTCCGGCCGGCGTCATCTGGATCAGTCGACTCAATTTCATCGGGAACTTCTATCCCCAATAGACTATCTAGGCCTCTTTGTGCGGCTTCGTTCCCTGGATCGAGAGTCAGCGCTTGCCTATATGCCAACTCTTTTTCATTTTCGTCACTTATTACTCCTGCGAGACCGATCCAGGCCGCAACCGTATCCGGCGCTTCGTCAATAATTTGCCGGTATAATTTTGTGGCCGCCGCCCTTTTTCCGGCGTCCGCTACCTTGTCGGCTTGCCTGAGCATTGAACGAATGCGCGGCGTCGATGCTTCCATGTCTTTTACCAATCCTATTTAAGAGACCAATAACTCAATCGTTGCATTAATCGTAAGTAAAAATAACCCGGTCCGTTGACTCGGGCAAACAGACTATCGTGATCATGTTTTGTGATAACCACCTCGTCGCCTGTTTGCAGGGCTACCGCATCTTGGCCATCGGCTGTCGCGAAGGCTTCGTGTTCCATTTCCACGCGGATCTTTACAACTGCATTTTGGTGTAAAACCAGGGGTCGTTCAAAGCTCAGGTGGGGTGCGACCGGTAATACAAGAAAGTTTTGAATTTGGGGTGGCAGCAATGGACCACCGGCAGCCATCGAATAAGCGGTCGATCCGGTAGGTGTCGCCGCAATTAAGCCATCGGCCGTGTATGTGGTCACGTGGTCAGCGTCAACATAAAGGTGGAAACGAACGACCCTCACTTGTCCGCCGCGGCTCACGACGACGTCATTTAGAGCAATGAGATCGGCCGTTCTTCTTCCACGGTGCAATACCTCCGCCCGCAACATGAGCCGTCGCTCAAGCCATGAATCTCCTGATAGAACTTGGCTAAGTCTCTCGGGCCAATCTTCTGGCGTCGCTTCGCTGAGAAATCCCACGCGACCAAGATTGATGCCAAATATCGGAACCTCAAATGGCGCGGCCAATCTGGCAGCCGTCAGTGTTGTCCCATCTCCCCCCAAAACAATAATCAGGTCAGACTTAGCCACTCTTTGGCGACAATCATCCGCACAGACCGTAGAGTTGATCCAGACTTCGGACGGACGTTGTCGTAGCCAGGAAGCGACATCATGGGCCAACGGTTCAGCCTTCGAGACTCTGGGGTTGAACAGAATGCCTAGTTCATCCATGGGTTGCTGAATAGTCCTCAAACATTGTCTGATTGGATCCAGGTGACGACATCGCGCAGAGGAACATCGTTTTGCTGGCCATCAGTCATTTTCCGGATGGCAGCAACCTCATTTTCTAATTCCGATTCCCCTACGATGATGGTGTATTGGACATCACGCTTATTTGCTTCCCGCATCTGGCTTTTCAGGCTTCTTCGCTCACGAGCAAAGGCCAGGCGAGTCCCGATGCCCGCATCCCTAAGCCGGTAAGTTAGTTTCACGGCCGTATGCTTAGTATCGCCCCCTGTATGGGCGACCAGCACAGCTTGAACCGGCGCAGACGGCAATTCGATATCTTGCTGTCTTAGTCCTAAAACAATCCTTTCGATTCCAATGCCAACGCCGACTCCCGGCGTGTTGGGGCCACCAATAGCTTCCGCCAGACCATCATATCTACCGCCACCAACTAGGGAAGCCTGGGCACCGATGGCTGTGTCCCAAAGTTCGAATACAGTCTTGGTATAGTAGTCGATACCTCTTACCAGACGAAAATTCACCTCATACGACTGGCCCAGCACATCTAGCAAGGCTCGTAGATCGGCGAAGTGAGTTGCACAATCTTCACACAAATAATTGATGATATGGGGAGCTCCTGCCAGGATCACATCCATTTTCGCTTCTTTGCTGTCAAGCACTCGCAAAGGGTTGCGTCGCATACGCTCGCGATCAACCTCGGCTAAGTCATCCTTGTATTCGGCCAGATATTCTCTCAATGAGGCCACATAGTCAGGTTTGCAGACTGGACATCCTGTGCTGTTTAATTGAAAGGTCAACTCCTTGTATCCCAATTCTCGGTAAAGATTTACCGTCAACATCATGATTTCAAGGTCTGCAGCCGGATCAGATTCACCCAATATCTCAGGATTGAACTGGCTATGCTGCCGGTATCGACCTGCCTGAGGTCGCTCGCGACGAAAAGCAGGTCCAATGGAATAAATCTTCACTGGTTGAGGCCAGCTTGCCATGCCGTTCTCAAGATAAGCCCGGACCAGACCAGCTGTGAATTCCGGCCTCAAAGTAATGCTGGTGCCATCATCTTCTTGAATCGAATACATCTCCTTCTTAACGAAGAAATCCGACGCCGTTCCCACACCACGATTAAATAGCTCGCTATATTCAATTATTGGAATATCTACTCTCTGAAAGCCATATCGCCAGGCAAGATTCGTTGCTCTTTCTAAAACGAAATCCCAGTAGTGGCGGTCTTCAGGCATAACATCTTGCATGCCAGTAACGCGTCGTATTGTCAAAGCATTCCTCCATATGGATGATTCAGCTTGGGCTATTATTATAACTCGCAGGGGATTGTGGCCAACTGGTAAGATTAATTTCGGGGAATGCCACCGCCCAAATGTGAGGATTGGGAAAAATTTGGCTCAAAAGTGACCAAGTGCCGCTACGCTCGTCACAGGTTGGGATGAGAAATCATTGAAACCTGTTTTGCGGCTTGTTAGGCCAATCGCTGCGAACAAATTTCCTGGAATCCACAATGTTCACAACGGCCCCAATCTTCATGATCGCGATCCAGTTCTTCTTCAACCATGTCATTGCGCATCTCAGTGAGCAAGTGGAGCAGATCTTCCTCTAACTCCTTGGTGTAAGTCACGGCGAAAGCCTTATCACGGTACTGCAATATCCCGTACTCGGGTCTGATCTGGTGGATCTCTTCTACAAGCAGACAATAGGTTGCCAATTGCAAAACATGTCCTTCGTGGGGCTCAGCAGGAGCTATGCCGGATTTGACCTCGACCGGGACGATTGCGCCATCATTCTCTAGAACCAGATAATCAGGCCGGCCGACTAGCTGATAGTGGGCCGAGTAGAGTGGCTCAGACTGGGGCACCCAAGCCCCATGGTCACTATAAATGATTTCTCCGTCTGGCAAGCCGCTATCAGCCCTAACCTGGCGCGACCAGAACCAGGCCACCAGTGCTAACACGACTAAAACGAAGGCGGCCGCCAACCAACCAAGAAAAACACCATCCTCATTCATGATGAAGTTACAAACCAGAAAACGATGATGCTCACGGCCAGGAAGATAAGGATCAGCGCCAGGTTCCGGGCAATTCCAGCCCGGCGCACACGGCCTCGGTAACTGCGATGGTATGCCCGCCCTTCTGCCAATTGGGCCGTATTTCGTGGATTATTTTGCGCTATTCGCCGCAGCCACCAGGCCCGGCGGCAATAAATGTATTCGACGATTTCACTCGCTTGAATGACACGATAGCTCATATGTTCTATTTTATACGAATTGGTAAAAATATCAATATCTATAGGAAAATTTGGAATGGGATTCGACGGGAGTGGACTTCGGTCGTTGAATTCAGCTTTACGGCCGTAGCAATACTTTTCGCACGCCGGGGCTAGAAGCGTGCTCGAAAGCCTTGATGCCATTCGATAGAGGATATTCAGCCTCGATCATTAGTTCGAGGTTAATGGCCTGGCTGGCTAATAGTCTTAGGGCTGGCTCAAATGGTCCGCAGCGCGAGCCAACAACATTGATTTCAGCCACAACCAGCTTGGATAAATCCAAAGTTGTTGATCCGGCAAATGTACTCTTTAGAACCAGGGTGCCCAAGGGCCGGACCATTCTAAGCGAATTGATCAGGCCGGCTTGGTTACCGGTAGCTTCAACAACCAGATCAAAGGCATCGTCGGGAAAATCATCAACCAGGCCAGTATTCAGGCCCAATCTAGCCGGCAGATCGAGGGATTCTTTACGTCTTCCGATCATAGTCACCTGTGTGCCGGCCAAAGCCAGGACCTGACCAATAAGCAGGCCCAGCCTTCCAGGTCCTACAACTGCAGCTGCCATAGATGGCGCCACCATAATCTGCTCTCGTATCCGTAAGGCGGCCGCCAATGGTTCGGTGAAAACAGCCAAGGTATTAGGCACGTCATCCGGCACAATTAGTAGATTTTCCTGAGGCAATATCAAGTAGTCGGCGAAAGCGCCATCATGGCCTATTATGCCTAACACCGTACGCTGCGGACAATGCTCCGGCCCATGAGAATGGCACACATGGCAGCTACTACAACCCAAATTTATACCTCCAACAACACGTTTTCCCACCCAGGATTTGTCCGGCGCATGTTCCACAATCCCGACGAATTCATGACCTAATATACCTTCAAAGGCAGCATAACCTTTGACGATCTCGATATCTGTAGAGCATATGCCGGCCTGGAGGAGGCGAATCAAGGCTTCACCAGGCCCCGGTTCGGCTTTTGGAAAATCTCTCTCATAAAATATCTTGCCGTCTTTTACCAGAAGTGCTTGCATGATTCACCGCTTAAGTTACAAGCCAAGGATTAATAGGTCATGGATTTATTAGTCGTGATTTACGCCTTATGCACGGCAAGGTTAATCAGGGTGTTTGTGTTGCCTCAAATGTCGGGTTGGGCGTCTGTGAACCATTGGCGGTAGCCTCATCTAACTCAAATAGAGCGACAATATCGTCCATTAATTCATCAAGACGGCCGACCAGGTTAGACAAGTTTGTTTCGGCTTCATTTTGCCAGCTCGCCTCAAATATGCCCTGGTCAGTTCGTACAACCAGGATATTACCTGATCTTCCTGCCCCCAGTGCCTCTGCCCCCTGGACAAAAAGCCCGGTATCGACTAATTCAGAAGTCAGGCTGATCGCCAAGGTCGATGTAATCGTACCTGTATAAGCCTGGCCATCTGTATCAATCGTTATCGCTCGACCATCTTGGAAGGTTGTCATATAGTAACCGTCTTCTCGCTGATAGTAGAGTAAACTTTCCAGAGGCAATGGCGGATCAGGCCGGTCATCCGCTTCAGCGGCTAACGAATCGGCCGCCAATCCATCTAATATTTGGTAAAGGGAGACTAAATTTGATGGCATAGCTAATTCGGGGCACGAAAAGTTCACAGTTCTTGGCTCTTCCCCACCAATAAATAATGTTTCCCTTCCAGGACTGCTGAGGCAGGAGGCCATATAACTGTCTTCTAGCGCTGTCGAGTCTTCGATAGCCGACAGCGACTCGACCAGTCCAAGTTCAAATACATCGATTGCCTGCGGAGACTCAATCTCTGCCTCGGCGACCTTCCAAATCCATAGCGTTCCATCACCACTAACTGCCACAGTATGTGCCGCCTGGAACGGTGTTGCGCTCCGATGGAGAGCGGCAATTGTTTCTGGTGGAAAGTAGGGTCCCAATACAACCGAAGTATAATTTTCCATACTGGCTAATAGCCGGACATCTTCCAACCAACCCGATCCAGATGTTTCTGAAAGTGGAATTTCATATTCAATCTGGACGCACCGATCACAGCCGTCAGGCACATCATTCAGAATCAAACCGGTAAACGCCTGCTGTAATTCGAGTAGGATGCCTGGTTGGTCCTTGCGCACAACAGACTCACCTGTCGTCATGTCAGTGATTTCAATTTGGTTGGCGACATTAGCCTGGATACGGCGATCCAGGCCTATTGCGGGTATCGAATAACGGAGATCTACGGCTACTTGGTCGAAGGAAACCGGCGTATCAGGCGGCAGGGTTGGTTCAGGGGTCAGAGTGGTTGTCGCCGTGGCGACCGGGAGCATTGTCGCCGTTGGGTAAATGGTAGGCAAAATACGATCTGCTGTACCAAGTGGCTGTGGGGCTGATACGATATCTGGCTCATCGCCTTTGTTCGTCGAGTCACAACCCGCCACCGATAGTGCCAGGGCGGTTACAATAAACAATGGCAACCAAAAGTTTCTTGTTCTATTCATGCTACTTGTGAACCTTCGACGACAACGGTCAGCTGCCAAAAGCGATTATAACAGGCACAATTGGCCGGTCAATTCTTTAAGATTCTTTTCATTGACATGGAACATCACTCCCAATTATAATGAAATTAATATATACCCCAGATGGAACAAGAGGCGGCAGTCAGACACTGAGGCGTCATAGAGTCTCCCATAGTGCGCCTGCATGCTCCGATAACCGTTTGATGCGGTCGAGCAACATAATGTCATAGGCCACCAAGAGACTTGCGAGTAGTTTTCCGCCCAAAATCTTGGCAAGCCAGACCTCCTTGCCATACCATCTGGGGTTTTCCTTTGCCCAACTTCGCCTCTATCACCTTATATCAACCCGGCCGAATCGCTTGACTAGTTCGGCAACTTTATCCACCGGTAGTCCGTGGCGTGTATTGCCGTCTCGGCCGGTTACAGTTCGGGCCATAAACAGGCTGTTATAAATAGCTTCCTCCACCGCCTCGACGACCGCAAGAGACAGCAAGCCAATGGTTATTTGCTCATTCGCCAGGACAAGTCGCGTTGACAATAAACCTGCGCTGCGATCTGAGATCCGGTATGCCGTACTGAAGGCAATCACGAAGTCTCCACTTCCACCATGACAGATGCTTCCCGTTCGTGCCAGGCCAAAAGCTGCCCGGTGGCACAACCTATTCAATTGGCGGCTATTGAGCGGGGCATCAGTTGCCATGATCGTCATGATCGAACCCGCTTCGGGCCGGGTTCTGTTATTTGGCGGTCTCAAGTGCCTGCCGACCGGCACGCCACAAACGATCAATTCCTCCGGCCGTCCATAATTCGTCTGCACTAGAACTCCCAATGTGTATCCGCCATGATCGGCTGGAATGACCCTGCTTGAAGTACCAATTCCCCCCTTCCAGCCAAAGCAACTGGTTCCAGTCCCGGCACCAACCGCCCCTTCTTCTACCCTCTCCTCGCTGGCTGAGACGATTGACTGGCGAACCTCGGCCAAGCCAATCGGCCGGGCCTGGAGATCGCTTAAAAAACCATCGCTTGTTTCGCCCACTACCGCATTGACACTAGATACCCTTCGCGACCCGATTCGGGAAAACCGATACCGATATGTGGGTTTTCTTCGATCGCCAGGGTTATCAAAGCATCGGCGACACGAGGGACATTTAGAGTGCCAGTCAAGGCTATTGGTGTCTCAAGATTACCCAGTTCCCGTACCTGCTCAAACCCCATCACCTTGCCAAAGCCATTAATGGTATGGACGGCCGCCGGCACCTTTTGATCATATAGATTATCTCTATGAGGCAGGATTGTTGTCACCCCGGTCCGGAAAGGTCCGCGTCCCGGCTGCCACTCTCCTTCACCCTCGTAAAGAGTGTAGTGACCAACAAAAATACCTTCTACGTCGGTGATGCCGTTGGAATTTCCCGGGCTCAGGCTACTCTGGAAATCAATCACATCTCGAAAACGGGGCATAGTCGATCCTCCTTCTTGCAATGATATTAACTTGCAGGTTGCTTGCCTACTATTCGACTTTTCAGCTTTTAATCGGCCTGATCAGGCTTTGATAAACTGAGCGCAACCAGTGATCCTGGTGCGGATTTAGCCGTGTTTGGGGCGACAAAGGAATCCAAAATAATTGAATTTCGTGGCCGTCGACAAAGATGGGCCAATTGTCGGCCGTTCGCTCGAGAGATGCCAGGTGGTACAAGTAACGCTTGACTTCCGAGCCTAAGATTGATGTGCGCACATAACCTCTCACCCCGGGTACACTAACCGGTGGATCATGACTCATATCAAGGACCTCACAAACGATTTCAGAGAACGCTCCAGCCTCTCCCGTCACGCGAACAGGGTTCCCCCTTGATAGTCCAAAGCCCCCAGCTGATGAAGCATCGCTATTTGGGCTGTCAAATATCTTGGTCATTCGCCGGATCACCTTTTGACCATCGGGCATGGGCTCAATCAATTCGAATAATCTGGATAAGATTTTTACTTGCTTGATGCCTGATTCCTCGGCAACTTCCCGGACGATGGCTTGCTCGGGCGTTTCTCCAAATTCCACGGTTCCGGTCGGTACTTGTATTCCTGCCAGTGGATGGCGAACAACCAGTAGCTCCCGTCCTAATTCCCTATCCCTGGTAACGAAGCCGGAAACTTTTTCAACCGTTCGTCGTCGGCTTTTTTTATCGCTCATATTCTATTTAGATGGTGTCATTATTAAGATCTGGTTAAACAAACCGGATTGCCGTCGATAATGAAAAATTGATTAACTGTTACCAAGTAACCCTCGTTTGAAATCTGCGCTAAACCGTACTCGTAGAGTTTCTTGAAAGTGATGGATCCGAATAATAGGATTGTAATTCTGCCACATCTAATTTGATAGCGACTTCGTAATCATTACTCCCTAATCGAGGTATTCCGCCGGCAAAGTTCACGATAATGCTACCTTCGTTTTCGAGTATTGCTAACTTGTCCTCTTTTCCCAGATAGCGCACATTGGATTTTGATAGCCCCTTTGAGAAGGAAGCTGGATCGATGCGATATTGGCTTACTTTTGTCCCGCAACCAAAACCCATCCTTTTTTAAAAAACGGGCCGGAATGGGTAAAATAGAACGATCGGAGTCTGCCGTTGGCGATACTGGTCGACCTTAAATACGCTGATTTCTTTGGCCACGTGCTGTCTCTTATGTAGTAAATCAACTACAACCCGCCCCACCGGCATGAATCATTGTGCCACGAAAATTCATGGTGAAGTCATAAACCATCATGCCGCCTAGCAGCTCGCCAACCTTAAACAAACCGTATAGATTACGTATTGGATCATCATAAGTGTCCTGGAGCCGCTCAAACAACGAGTCTCTTTTATCTTGGATATCATAGCGCATGTTGGGAAATGCCCTGGAAATAATCACGACAAAGTTCGATAGATTGTCTTTTGGCAATTTTACTATCTGACTCACTCTGCACTTACATTCCTGATATTCGACGATGCATAACGTATTTCCTGCCAGCCACAATATGGTCGGACCCCTGATTTGAGCAAATCAGGCCCTTTGATACAATCCCTTGTTTTGATTTCAGAGTAAGCAGATACTAATTCAATAGCTGACTCGAATATCGTCTTGACTGATACACGGAGGATTGGTTTACACATCAGGGAAGCAATATCTACGATTGAATAAGTATTAGAATCGGAAAGCGAAGTGATTCTATGAGACAAATAGTCGAATGTGTCCCAAACTTCAGTGAAGGCCGCCGGCCAGAAACCATTGAAGCCATTGCCGATGCGATACGCGGCGTGCAAGGCGCCCACGTGCTGGATGTTAGCGCCGACGCCGATCATAACCGTTGCGTCATTACCTTTGTCGGCAACCCGGCAGCTGTAGAAGAAGGCGCTTTCAGAGCCATAGCCAAAGCAGCTGAACTCATCGATTTGGATCAGCATGAAGGCGAGCATCCCCGGATTGGCGCAACCGACGTCTGTCCCTTCATCCCTGTTAAAGGGGTGAGTATCGAGGATTGCGTCAGCATAGCAAAAAGCCTAGGCCAAAGGGTGGGTGAAGAATTGGGCGTAGCCGTGTATCTATATGGATCAGCAGCCTCCCGGCCTGATCGACAGAAACTGGCCAATATTCGCCGCGGCCAATATGAAGCATGGCGCCAGGAAATCGGCCAAGATCCCAGTCGATCACCCGATTATGGGCCGGCCGAGGCCAGGTCGTGGGGGGCAACAATCATTGGCGTGCGGCCTTTCCTCATCGCTTATAATCTTTATCTTGACAGCGATGATATTGATGTTGTCAATCAAATTGCTAGAGCAGTACGTTTCAGCAGTGGTGGACTCAGGAATGTTCAAGCTTTGGGCTTTCTGGTCGATGGCCAAGCACAAGTCAGTATGAATCTGACTAATTTTGAAAAAACTCCGGTCCACCGAGTTCAGGAGCTGGTCCGCCGAGAAGCTGCTCGGTACGGTCTGGTTATCACGAAAGCCGAGTTAGTCGGTCTCATACCACAAAAAGCGTTGTTGTCCTCGGCAATGTATTACCTTCAGCTAAATGACATGGCCGACGAGCAAGTGCTAGAGATCAGACTGGCAGAGAACACGGATTCGGATATCACGCCATTCACCATGCTTGATGCGACCGCAGCCGCAACGCCTACGCCGGGTGGAGGCTCTTCGGCCGCTTTGGTCGGCGCACTAGGATCAGCTCTGACAGAAATGGTCGCCAAGCTCACCGTCGGCCGGAAGAAGTACGCCCAGTTTGAGGAAGAGGCACGTCAAATACTAGAGCAGGCACTACCATTGCGCCAGCAACTAACTGCCGCCATCATGGAAGATTCGGCAGCATTTAACCAACTGATGGCATCATGGAGAAATTCCGAACTGAGCGAAGAGGAAAAGCAGAAAGCAATTGAGTTGGCTACGATTCATGCTGCTGAAGTCCCTATGAAAGTCGCTCGGCTTAGCCGGCAAATGGCTAAGCTTGCTAAGAGAATCACCAAGAGAGGAAATACCAATGCCGTCACTGATGCTGCAGCGGCGGCCGTCCTGGCCCGCTCGGCCGTCCAGATCGCCGGATTGAATGTAAAAATCAATATGACTTCCATCAATGATGAAGGACTCACCAACTCATGGCTTAGAGAATTGGCGGAGATTGAGGAAGAAACCAGTGTCCTGGCTGAGGAAACAATGTTAATCGCTGCCCAGCGAGGGGGCTTCTGAGCCTTGGCGACGAAATTCCCTAATTCGCCAGTGGTCGATCATCATCGAGCCTTGGTCGCCTATTTCCTTTCGACCATTATCGCAGGGTTTCTACTCATATTGATTAGCGGCTGCCAGGCTAAAGCCACGGCCATATCTGATCTACCTTCACAGGCAGAACAGGTAGTTCAAGCAGATACGGCCGCGCCGCCACCGATAATGGTCACCGTTGCCGCACCGGGAGACCAGAAGTCCTTCAAGCCCTTGGCTGCAGCGGATATCGCAGCGACGGCAACTAATTTTGCCCTGAGCACTATCGCCGAGGCGGTAGATTCGAACTCATCTGCTGGATCCTTATCGGCCGAAGTGGTTACAACAAGTAAGGCGCCGCCGACTACGACGCCGCTGCCAACGTTCACACCTCCTGCTCTACCAAAAACTTCACCATGGGAACATTATTGGTTACGCCGACCGGTGCCCGAAGGCGGTACAGTTTGGACCGACAAAGCCTACCCTTACGGAAGTAATCGTGGGGGTACACTACGCACCCACCATGGGGTTGAGTTTAATGTTCCCCAGGGTACCCAGGTATCGGCAGCTGCTAGCGGAACGGTGGTCATTGCAGGAGATGATCAAGAAGTACAGCTTGGGGCTATGCCGGATTTTTACGGCAACGTCGTCGTCATTGAGCACGATACCGTCTGGGACGGACAGCCAGTATACAGCCTCTACGGCCACTTGTCCCAAATATTGGTCAGTGTCGGCCAAGATGTTTTAGCTCAAGATATTATCGCCCACTCGGGTGCTAGTGGTGTAGCTGATGGCCCCCACCTGCATTTTGAAGTCCGGGTCGGCGAAAACAGCTACCAACACTCCCGCAATCCTCTGCTCTGGCTTTATCCATTCCCAGATCGAGCCGTGGTCGCCGGATTAATAACCAGTGCAGGTGGCTCACCAGCTCGTGATGTGCCTGTTACCTTGAGGCGAATCGATGCTCCCTCCCCTTATGCCGCTACCACCACCTACTCTGACGATAGCGTAAATCCAGATGAGAAGTGGCTTGAGAATTTCGTTATTGATGACGTATCGGCAGGCTATTATGAGCTATCAGTGGGTACCGGCAAGGATAAGACCAAAGCGGAGTTTTGGGTATACCCTTACCAAACAGCCTTTGTAGAGATCTCCCTGGAAAATTAACGGATTTGTTTATGGGTAGCATATTCGCGACTTCTGATTCCAGATGTTGTTTGTTAGCTATTCGCTGTCCCCAGATTTAACCTGCCCAAGACACTAGCCGCCTCGCCGCACTAAGACATAACCAATCACCGCCAGGAAGATCCCTTCCAAAAAAATGGCCCCTGTCCACAAGAGACCAAAATCAAACCAGAATTTTTCTGGAAACAAGCGAATCAACGAGTCAGAGTAATAGAAGGTCCAAGTATCGGGTGGGAATAAGATTTCATGGAATTGGGTGAATACCAAATTCCAGGACAACAGGATCAAGAGTAACATGATTAATAATATGGCGGTGGTCAATAAGCCCCCCCACATGATTGATTTATAGCCCAGAAACCGGGTTTCGGAACGGGCCAGCAGAAAGATCAACCCTCCAATGACAATGATTGCCAGAAGCCAGGTAAACGTCCTAAAAGTGTCAACTAGACTCTTGACATCGAGCATGTGGCCGATTTCCCGCTGATTGTAAAGTGGCTCTTCTCCTCCTGGCAAACGTAAATCTTCAAGGATATAGATGACCTCCTCGGCCGGTTCCGATCGACGGAGATAAGCAAGAGTTTCTTCTGCCAAATCAAGCCGTTCATCAAACGTAAAACCGAAAGGATCTGGCCCGATGCGAGGATATTCAAACTCAGGATAGCTGGGATTTTGCCAGGTAATCATCAAGCGAAGTGTAACCAGCGTGAGGAAAAATGGAATGGCGATGGCTACTATCCAACGCACGATTTTTGCAATTTCCGCTTGTTTCAATGACTACCTCCGGGCAAACTTTTCTTCAGTTGATCTAGATCTCACCCACTTAAACCGGGAAGACCAGAAGCACCTTCTTCAAGTAAAAAACGTATCACAATGGAGTCAATCATCGTTTCGACCGGCGCCCGCTCGTCAGTGAAAATAACTTCTGACGCTACCGTCGGCACCAAATTGTCGGCCGCAGTCTTCATTGCTTCTCTCAGAAGCGGATGGGTGTCAGAATTCATGTTGTTCAAAGCCTCGACCAGATTGTTGCTTTCACTTTGTTTTGCGGTCGCAACTACGATGCTATTGAAGGATCCAGGAACATCGATGGTATAAACTGACGGGAATACGGTCAACAAAGTTGCCGTTACAGCTTCCACCAACCGTCGGTCACCCGGTCCCCGGCCTACATTTATTGCCAATACACCTGAACCTGTCAAATGATCCCTGATCTCAGTGAAAAATTCTCTGGTTGTCAGGTGCCAAGGTATATAAGGCACCTTGTAGGCATCCAGCGTAATAACATCGTATTTTCGGTCCAACTGATTTAGCTCATAACGACCATCGCCAACGATGACATCAATGTTAGGCTCTTTCAAATCGAAATATTCACGACCTGCTTGGACGATGGCCGGATCTAGTTCGATGCCATCAATCGCAATGTCCCCGTATACTCTATTGAACTGCTTAGGGATGGTCCCGGCCGCCAGACCAATCACATTCAGGCTCTCAATATCTTTGACGGAGGTCCCTTGATTAAAAAATGGTGCGGCCAACATAATGCTCCAGACGGAAATCCGGGGAACCCGTCCTTCGTCACAGTAGTAAGAATGGTAAGCCTGGCCTTCGTTGAGTAGAAGAAAATTGCAGTCCCCCTGGCGGATTACTTGAATATAATTATAAGCTGATTCTGTTTCAAATATTTGGTCTGGATTGTTTTTGATCCGGCCGCCACTCCAGGCAATGATCACCGGCACCAATATTAGTGGCAATATTAATACAGCCAAATTCTTTCGCCGTCCATCTTGCCAGAGGCCGCCAAATCCAACCAGGAGTAGGACCGAGCCAAAGACAATGGCCGCCAGACGTGTTCCAGCAAGCGGAATGACCAGCAGTACCGGCAGATAGGTTCCAAGGATACTTCCCCAAGTTGATACGGCATAGATACGGCCGCTGATCCGCCCGGCCTCGTTAACATCCCGTACGGCCAGTCTTATGGCGAAGGGCGATACGCAGCCTAACAAGGTCACAGGCACGGCCAGGGCAAAAAATACCGCTACTAACGAACTGATGATGGCGCCAACATTCACGGCTGCCATAGCAGTTGCCGCCGAACGCAAAATCAGGCTGGTAAGTAGTAAAAAGAGGATGCAGCAGAAACCAGCCAACGAAACCAGCCAGTAAAATACCCTGGGATAAGGATTACGGTCAGCCAAACGGCCACCCAGAAAATAACCTAGTGTCAGAAAAAGCAATACCAGTCCAATGACGTTGGCCCAGACAATGTTTGAGGTTCCGAATACGGTTTGGAGCAAACGGCTTGTTGTGAATTCCACTGCCAATGTCGTCATCCCAGCAACAAACACCGTCAGGTACAAGTAAAAACGAGAATATGATTCCGGGTGGGTTTGGATTTTCAATTCGTTAACTGGCATACTCACTTGTTAAGGTTTCTCTTGGACATCGATATCAATCAGTTTGGAAAAGGCTCACCATATCCGAGGCCGATAGATTTCCCGAGTTTTCAAAAATGATAACCAATGGTTGGTCGTAAACGGTAAAACTCTCGTCAAATCGACCCATGTTGAGACCATTCACCCCTGCGAGATAGGCGCTCACCTCGTCGGGCGGATTCAATTCGGGCCAGGAAAATGAATCGCCTTTTAGCGCAAAGCCAAACAGATTGGGCATGCGGGTTCCGACATAAGCCACATCAAATCCAAGTTTACCGTCGAACAAAGCCTGGTAATATTGGCTTGACAAAGGATAGTATTCCGGCAATCGTGGAATCACGCCGTAGTTGCGGTTAGAAGCCAAGACGAGGTAATCGGCGTTCGCGATGAGATCCAAATTCTTCTCTAGCTTCTCGACACCATCATATTTTTCGGTGCCGGAAAGCCAATTCACGTCTCTAATTTCGTAAATCTCCCGTTTTAATAATTCGTCACCAACCAACACGTTATCAGGCAATCGATCGTCCCACATCTCGCTAACGATCACTGACCCTTCATCAACATTTTGGAATATCCACCGCGAAGCGACTACCCAGGGATGTTCTTGCCGGTAAAGGTTGGTGAAGGAAAAGGCATAGATCGCCGTGACCATCAGAACCAGGGCTACAGCTAATCTACGCAAGGTAACTCGACGAATGCTTAAGAGCATTGCCGCGCCATAAAGTACCAAGAAGGGTAGCAACGGCTGCATGTAACGGGCGAATTTGACTTGGAGAATACCAGTGGTAAAGAAGAAGGGCAATACCCAACTCAATATGACGATCTCAGCATTATTGAACGGGAATCGGCCCTTTTCGCTGAGAATTTTGCTTTTGGTTATTTTGGACCATTGGCCAGATAAGTTCAGCCAACCCTTATATCCTGCCTTAATCCCGCGCCAGGAAGCCCAGGCAAGGCCGGCGAAGCCGGCGATCGCCAAGAGGGGTCCCATACCCCATTTAAAAAGCATTTCCATGTAATATAAGAATGGGATTGTGCCTAAGTATTGGCGTACAAATGGAACATCCCGGACTCCCCTAACCATTAAACCTTGCGACACCACGTTTTGTAAATAGCAAGATCTTGTAATGGGCGTCAGGAATGTCAACGAACCTAGTTGTGGTCCATTGCTCGCGGGGCAACTGCTATCCAAAATAGCGAATGGATTGGTAATAAAAAATGCTAGAAACGCCAAGAAAACGGCCGCGATAAGTAAGCCTATCTTGCGCTCTGGCTTGCGGTCGGGCAACAAGAATACTGTGACTGCCAAAGGTAAAACTAGAAGAACAGCGCTGAACTTTGAGCCAACGGCCAGGCCGACAGTAAAACCGGCAATCAGCAAGAAAACAGTTCGAACCTTAGACTTGCTTTGCCGGAAGGCTAAAACCATAAAAACCAAGGCCAACAAAATGAAGAAGGTCAGAAATGGATCAACTGCGAAAAATCGGGCGAGTTGGATATGTAAAACAGTAATGCTTAAGAAGGTGGCCGCCAACAGGCCAACTGCCGTACCATATAACCACCGCCCGATCAAAAAAAGCAGACCAACAGAAGCAACGTCGAGAATGGCCGTAAGCGCACGGCCTGCAGCAGTTATATGGCGGAACTCTATCATTTGAGCCTGGTTGAGCAGGTCTTGGGTTAGCAACCATTTTTCAGGTAACAAGGGACCAATGCCGGGTCCAGCCAATTCCAATAAACGCGTGAAGCTTATTCCCATATAGAGAGGCAGATGGCCATATGCAAAACGGCGGGCTTTGTCTTGCTCGAGCACCAATCCCCTCGACGATGCCCCTGCAGGCCAATAGAAAGGGTTAAAGGTCGATTCCTGTGGTGAAAAAGCGGTCTGCCATGAAACGGGCCAATCGATGCTTGTGGCTACCCAGGCGATATAACGCTCATCCGGATGGTAATGGTTGTAATCATCCCATTTCAGATATGACAATCTAAGCAATGCTGCCAGAGATAGGATTCCGACTAAGAGGGCCAGCTGTGCTTTCCAGGTCATTCTCAAACTATAGCGCCAGCCTTGCGGTTGGTCGAATAGCAAGAAGAGGAAATCTCGTCCCCGCAAATTCCGATCGAATCATGGGTCAAAGGCTTGATCGTAAAAAAAACTGGACAGCCATGAAAAAAGGCCGGAAGTTACTTCCGGCCCTCCAATAAAGTTCAAAACTGTTGTTATTGGGTTGGGTCGTGCATCCGCGATCGGTGGCTGACCCTTAAAACGGACTAGGCTTCGTCGTCTTCCTCTTCGTCTGCCTTGCCCTTGCCAATGACCTCGACCTCGTCCGCAGCTGGGGCGAACATCAGATCTTCTTCCTCTTCTTCCTCTTCTTCCTCCTCGATGGTCACGTATTCGAATCTGGCAACAACCAACTCTGGATCAGTCAAGATTTCGACGCCTTCTGGTACCTCAAGATCGGAGACGCTGATGGAATCTTCCGGAGTCTGGATCATGGTCATGTCAACCTCGATTTCCGATATCAGTTTATCAGGCAAACATTCGATTTGAACCGAATATAGGACGAGGGAAGTCGTTCCTAGGCCATCGACCACAGGTGGCGATTCACCAACCATGATGAGCGCCGCATCTACCACTAACTTCTCCAACATGTTAACTTCATAAAAATCGATATGAATTAAATCGCCACGAGTGGGGTGTTTCTGAATATCCTTGGCGAGCACGGTCCGTTTGTCACTACCCACCTGGATGTCGATTAGGTTAGTCATCCCGGCATCTCTAAGGACGCGGCGCAAGGATAAATTATCCAACTTGACGTTAATATTAGTTCCCTGACCATAAATTATGCCCGGTATCCAACCCGCTTTCCGTAAATTCTTCGCTTTTTCGGCCGATGTTTCCCGGGATTCGGCAACGATTGTCTCTCTGTCCGCCATTCGCAAGTACCTCGATTAATAATATGTCGTCTAAACAGTCGATGCCCAAGCCCCAAGAAAATAGGCCTTAACCTGAGTGGACATCCTTAATACAAATGTTATCCGTAAAACAAACATGCAAGTATAGACAAAGTAGGCAAAAACGTCAATTTACCGTATCAAAAAAAGAATTGGCTTCTTCTCTTGATTAAGGTATTGACAGCAACCGCCCGCATAGTAAACTCAATGATTGATGAGCGAAATTGATCACCTTTACCACAGTGTGGGTGGACCTACCGGTCATCTGGGTCCGCCGACCGGTGATGAGCAGAATACTGCCGCTGGTTATGGCCGCATTTGCCTGTTTAATGGGGGAACAATCCTTTTTCTTCCGGAAACTGGACCATTGGCCCATTCTGGGAACATCTATTGGCAACCATTTCCAATAAGTTTCACGGTTTTTCAATAAGATATGGCCCTATTGCCGCCGCTTCGGCTGCCAAATGGAGATAATCTCTATCGAGGCCATGAACGCGAATCGGCTCTCAGGCGGTTGATCTCCTACCTGGCAAATGCGAGGTCCGATGTGGTCGGCCTGTCCGAGATGTGGGTGAGCGAATAACGCCTACAGATCCTGGAGAAAATCGGGCCTATTTGCGAAACGAGAATACGAGTCCATCCCGATCCTTGCAAGGTAAGTGCTTGGACTATTGTCTGAGTTTTTCAGGTAATTAGGCCTATCCTGTTTATGGAACTGCCGAGATAGTACGTCTAAAAAGTAGCTCTGGACATGATATATCAGACCATTACGGCGTCCTTGTTGAGTTAAACGGATTGATTCACTTCCAATGATT
>JAHEJP010000473.1 GCA_024638855.1 Chloroflexota bacterium | reverse complement strand
ATTTCCCAGACATCAAGTTGACAAACGCCCCTGGCTGCATTAGAGTGTAGTTTACCCTGGCCCCTGCCGCTGACGGCAGCCGACCTCAGGGCAAACCTTGAACGAGTGGAGTTAGACAGTGGAAAAAACAGAGAAAATTCCCGTGAACGAACTGCCGCCAACTGCCAGGCCCACCGGTCTCGAAGACGTCACCCGCGCGGTGCGCGGCCTGCTGCGTACGAGCCGCGATCTGGGCGAATCGACTGTCGATGTCGCCGAGCGGGAGCTGGCCATGGCCATTCAAGTCTCGGCCCAGATTCGAGATAGCACGCTATCTGAAAAAGCCCTGGAACGGGCCCGCACCGAGGGGGTAACCGCCCGCTTGCGCCAGGATGCCCACCAGGCGGTAGATATCGCCGCTGATTTGGGATCCATCCTTTATACCAGTGGCCTGGATTTCCTGGAGCGTTTCGCTGACGAACGCCGGCCGCCATTGCCTTCAGATAAAGGTTAAGCCGTTTCGGCTACGGCCGGGATCACATTCAACCGCAGAACGATTTCAAAGTCGCCTGGGCTGGGACCGATCTTGGCCTCATAGGTGCCTGGGGCGGCCGTTTCGGGGACGTCGACGTAGACGGTCAGCTTCTCGAAATCCCGGGGAGCAACTGATAAGAGCTCCGGTTCGAAACGAAAGACTTCTGGTCCCAACAATTGCCCCGCGCTAACCTCGCCGCCACTCACTTCCAGACAGGCAAATCGCATCTCGGCCATGGCCTCCTGGCCTGGGTTCTCCACCGAAAGGGGGATGCGCAGCGTCGCGCCACAATGCACTGTGGGCAGGCTTGAATCTGGTGCGGCCGTCGCCTGAGGCGGCTGGGTGGGCGGTGGGACATCTGACCCGACATCTGGCCCGACATCTGGCGCGACATCTGGCGCGACATTTGGCGCGAATCCCGACTCAGTGGCGGCCCCCCTGACTTCGCCAATGCCGTCGGCCATAGCTCCCATGACATTGACTATCGCCGCCAGGCTATAATGGACCATGATGTTCATGGGGTTGAAACTACCGGCAGGTGGCGCGGGCACTTGTTTTCCACGAGCCGTCGCTTCGGCCGTCGCCTTGGCTAATGCCGCACCTACACCCATAGCGGCCGTCACCATGCCCGTCATGCCCTGAATCAGAGCTTCAGTTCCAGTTCCTGTATCAGTTCCAGAACCAGCTGCTGTTTTCGGCTCCGCCGCTGTTCCCGGCTCCGACTCCGGCGCTTCCCGTTTTTCCTCATCCATCATGAACCATCCAAAAAGAAATCAGGGGGTGCTCGGTGGGGCATAGTCTGGAGGACACGGCTCTTGGCCATCACACGGTTGCGGCCGGGCGACGGTTGCGCCGGTCAGGCGAATGGCAAACAGCTGGCGCTTGCCGGCATTGATTTCCACCAGGTAGTCCGAGGCGATGTGCCAGGGATTGCAAAAACGCATCTCCACCGGCGTACGCAATTGCAGGGCGTGGTGGATAGGTTCGGCCAGCTTGGTCTGCACGTTCAGGGTGTGATCCAGCGGTTCCACTTGCATGGTTTGGTGGTGGTCATTCTCGAAACGGTGGCTCATCCGCACTTCCACCGGCGCTTTTTCATCGCCGGTCAGCTTGATGTTGCCGCTGACTTCCACCCCGCAGCTGTGGTCTTCCTCCCAACAGATCATATGCACCAACGGTTGGGCGGTCGTATGAACGACCTGCCCACCAAATTGGTGCTGCAAGGCCGGCTTGTCTTCCCGGCCGTGAAGGGCCACCTGGCCAGCATGGTTAAGGGCGAAACGCTCGCCTTCCTGTTGCCTGACGATGATAGACCGTTCTTCTGCCATATGCATATACTCCTCGTCTGCTGGACTTTCGCCGGATAGTGGCCCGGTCTGGAGACCGGCCACAGCTAGAGATTTCTTATCTTGTCATCCCGACCGTTAGGGAGGGATCCCTAAAGCGCCACATTATCAGTAGCTATTAGGGATTTCTCGCTTCGCTCGAAATAACAAGCAAAGATGGCTGAATACACTAATAGATAGATAATAAATGATCCACTTGGATTTAGGATCAATCCTATTTGCTATTGTACCCATCAGAGACAGATCAGCGTAACTGGTAGACATCCATGATGAATTCGTAGTCGCAGATCCATTCCTCGATCTCGACCCGCACTTCATGCTCGCCATTCATACAGGCGTGAGCCATCTTGACCCCTTCCTCATCGGAATCATGCAGGCATAACTCTTCGCCGTCGACGAATACCCTGAAGGGCGTCGGTAATTTGAATTGGAAGCGATAGACGCCGGGGTTGAAGCAACCGACGCCGTTCCACACGGCCGGGTAGGGGATACGCAGATCGCGCAAGGTCTTCACCGTCAGATCGCTGGTGGGCACGCCCGGCGCGCAGTGAGCGACCTCTGGTCCGATGTCCAGCGACTCCCGGGAGACGTCGATCCACACCGGCCGGCTGGCCGAAGCCAGGTGGGCCAGCAACTCGGCCGTGAATGCCAGGCCGATATTGTCTAGCGGGGTCGTATGGGCGGCCGTCATGCCCGCCAGCGCCAGGCGTTCTTTCACCAGAACCTCCGCCATCTCTTCGGCTTGAGGGGTGCCGGCTACCTCGCCGCTTTCAATTCTCCTCTTAAGTTCCGCTTCCTCGCGCTTTTCTTCCTCATCCTTCTCTTTGTCCCGCTTATCTTTCAGCATAATCACCCGCGCTCGCATGCGTAGATTATCGCGTAGACCGGCCTCAAAGAGATCGTAAGTAGGCGTATTTTTCGGCACCAATAACTGCAAGGTTATGGGGGTGAAAGGCGTCAGTCCCACGGTGCCACCGGCGCCGGTGAAGGGTGGGGCGGTGGTGAAACCAACGGTGGCAAAGCGCTGGGCGGTGCCGCCCATGCCCAAATTGATCAAACTGATCGATTCCACAAAGCCATTGACATCTCTTGCCCTATCCTGGCCAAAAGCATCCAGGCTGCCATCCACGGCAACGGCGATGATGCGGCTCGAATCACCGAAGGAACTGATCCCATCATGAGAGGCGCCATCGCCTCCAGCGTCGACCAGCAGGCGCACCAGCCGGCCGGACAAATGGGCCTCCCGCAGCATTTCCAGTTGCTGGCTGACCACACCCCGTTCCGGCGCTTGTAAATCCAGGGTCAGGCTGGCGCTCGATAGATCGGTGGTCAGCAAGACCACTTTGGCGATATCGTGCCGTTCCTCCCCGGCGCTGATGCCATTCTCGGCATGCACCGAGAGATCGACCACCAGGCCGGTAACGGGCACAACCTTCTCCACCGGGTCCAATTCATCCCGGCTGATGCGGGCCACCCGCTCGATCACCTGACCGGCCTCGCCACTCACGTGCTCGATGTGCACCGGTTCAGCCCGGTTCATGGCATCACGCAAGATAGCCAGCTTCGATAAACGCTCGTTAAAGCGTTCGGGATCGGCGTCGAGATCCTCGATGACATAGGTGCCGCGGCTGCCGTCGGCATGAATGATATCCACGGATACCAGGCCGGCGCGGCCGATTTCGATTTTGAAGACAAATCCTTGTTTATTTGCCATCTGCCTACTCCTTATTTATTTCTAGCCGGTCGTCGATTGCCAACTTTGAAGTAAGCCGAAGCTATTGACTCGAA
>JAHEJP010000472.1 GCA_024638855.1 Chloroflexota bacterium | reverse complement strand
GAAAGCTAATGACTTTTGTCAGGCATCATGGTGAAATCCGTCACTACCAGTGAGACTAACCCTGGCATACCATTGTATTGATACCCGATTGCCGGACTATGCTGATGTTGGTGACTTGAATATATCGACGATGCTTCAGCTTTCTTCAGAGGATTCTCCGGAAAAATAAAAGAACTCCAACGAATCGTGGAGGAGAAGAGTATGCGTAAAACAACGGATGACGATGTCCAGGAAGTGCATTTACTCTCTTATATCATCGCCAGCAGCGATATGCGCTATATCCAAATCAACGAGCGAGAAGTCTACCTTCGCCATGATCCAGATCTTGGCCTGGTAATCCAAGGTGATGTACCTGGGACCAGAGCTGATCTAAACGCGAACCTCAGTTATATGCTGCTGGAGTTTTCCATGAGCTGTGAGGATTGCAAAGATCGCGTCATGACGGCCGAATCGGCCGAACGTTTTGGCGAACATCTTGGCCAAGTTTTCATTGACAGTCTTTATCAAGAAGCGCCCGAAGTTATTACGGCTAATCAATTGGCCGGTGCCTTTGATATCATCCTGAACTCCATGGGCGTTACCTTCACGAAAGAGTTAACGGACGAACAATTGCGCTATGATCTGGCCCTCTCGCCCCTCCACGAAGCAGCTGGGAAAACCGGCCTCGTCCTTCAAGTAGCGATGGCTCAACGGGCTTTTGTGGCGATGTGCAAGCGTATTTTGCAGGTAATGGCGCTGGATTGGACGCTGGCAGAGCCATCAGAGCCAGAATCTGAAGCCCCACTCCGCCAGATCCTTTTTGTTACAGCATAGGTGTAGATAAATGGTTAGCAAACGAAGAGCAACAACCAAGAGTAACGGACACCCGAGCGGCGATGAAAGATACACGATGATCGACCGCACGATGAAGACCTTCAAATATGAAAAAGATGCGCTTTTGGAAGTATTGAACACGGCCCAGGAATCATTTGGTTATCTTTCCGAGGAACTGCTGATCTATGTTTCGCAACAGCTAGAAGTACCGCTGAGCCGGGTTTATGGCGTGGCTACTTTTTACCATATGTTCACTTTTGACCCGCTGGGCGAGCATAACTGCATCATCTGTACGGGTACTGCCTGTCACGTGAAAGGATCAGATCGGATCGTGCAAGCGCTTTCAGAAGAATTTGACCTCTTGGCCGGAGAAACGACAGCGGACGGCTTGTTTAGCCTGACCACGGCTCGCTGTTTGGGTAGTTGTGGCCTGGCCCCGGTCATCGTCATGGATGGCCAGGTGCGGGGGAAGGAAACGCCGGAAGGGGTGATGAGACAGGTTAAAGAAACCATCTTTTTGTCCAAGGAAAGCCGAGAAGTAGAAGCGGAGGCAGGATGAGTTACGAAAAACTTGAAGCATTAGGCCAAAAAGAACTAACCAGACAAGAAACATATAAACGCCGCATCTTTTGTTGTACTAGCACAGCCTGCCTCTCAGCCGGGGCCGGGCTCACGCACACGGCAATGGAGCAGGCCGTGGTCGCTTCCAGGTCTGATGAACATGAGGCCGAGGTTGTCCAGACCGGTTGCATGGGTTTATGCAGTCGAGGACCATTAGTCCGCCTGGAGAGTCGAGATCAAGAGCCAGTGCTCTACGGTGATGTATCGGCCGAGGTGGCCCAACAAATCGTCGCCCAGCACGTTGCCATGGGTGAAAGTGTTGAGCCAGAGGAGCTTGAAGAAGATGAGGGCGAACAATCTCCTCACGATATCCTGCATTACCGGGCCAGTTTACGGCGAGCAGGAAAGAAGAAGGGATTAGAAAAGCACATCATCCCCCTGGATAGCCCTTTCTTTAGCAAGCAAGTGAAGGTCGTTCTGACCGAAACAGGAAAGATCGATCCGGATAATTTAGAGGATTATTTGGCCCATGGTGGGTATAAGGCTCTGGCCCAGGTGTTAGAAACGATGACCCCTGAGGAGGTTTGTGATCTCATGCAGGAAAGCGGCCTGCGCGGCCGAGGCGGGGCGGGTTTTCCCACAGGTCTCAAGTGGCGCTTTGTACGCCAGGAAGATGCACCCCAAAAATACGTGATCGTCAACGGTGACGAAGGCGACCCAGGCGCGTACATGGATCGTACGGTGATGGAAGACGACCCTCACCGAGTTCTAGAAGGCATGATGATCTGCGCTTATGCTGTTGGCGCCTCCTATGGCTATTTTTATATTCGCGGGGAATATCCCATCGCTATTCAACGAATCCGGCGGGCCATCCGCATGGCCAGACGCCGACGTATCATCGGTCGATCGGTGATGGGTACGGATTTTAGCTTCGATGCCGATGTCCGCATCGGGGCTGGCGCCTTCGTCTGTGGTGAAGAGACGGCTTTGATCCATTCCGTGGAAGGGAAACGCGGCTTGCCGCGCATCCGACCGCCCTATCCCTCGACGTCGGGATTGTGGGGAGCGCCAACGGTTATCAACAACGTCGAGACGATGGCCAATGTACCCTCCATCATCAACAATGGCGCCAAGTGGTATGCCAGCATCGGTACCGAGAAGAGCAAAGGCACCAAGGTGTTTGCCCTGGCGGGGCAGCTAAGAAACACCGGCTTGATTGAGGTGCCCATGGGTATCACCCTGGGCGAAATCGTTAACGAGATCGGTGGGGGTGTGCCCGGCGATCACGAATTTAAGGCCGCCCAAACGGGTGGACCCAGCGGTGGCTGCATACCGGACACCTATCTCGATGCCCCGGTGGATTACGAGAGTCTGAGCAAACTGGGATCCATCATGGGTTCGGGCGGTTTAGTGGTCATAGACGATTCGATGTCCATGCCCGAATTCGCCCGCTTCTTCATGGATTTTTGCGTGGATGAAAGCTGCGGAAAATGTGTCCCTTGCCGAGTGGGCACCGTCCAGATACGTAAGTTCTTGGACAAAATCATAGCCCGCAAGGCTGTGTCAGAAGATCTGGATAAGTTGGAGAGGCTGTGCCACTTAGTTAAGGACACCAGTTTGTGTGGCCTGGGGCAATCAGCTCCAAATCCAGTCTTGAGCACGCTGAAATACTTCAGACATGAGTACGAATCGCTGGTTCAAAACGGCGAACCAAACCCATCTAGCGGGTCTGGGAAATTTGTCGCCGAATTGGCTTAACCAGCTTTGACCAATGGCTGCTGAGGAGAAAGAGTATGATTGAATTAAAAATCGATGGACAGACGGTACAGGTTCAGCCAGGCACAACGGTGATGGAGGCTGCCTTAGCCAATGGCATCGACATCCCCCGTCTATGTTACCATCCTGACCTGAGTGTCTCAGGTGGTTGCCGGCTTTGCCTGGTCGAGATCGATGGCTGGCCCAACCCGGCGGCGAGTTGTGGACTTCAATGCCAGGAAGGCATGGAAATTTGCAGTCAGAGCGAGCTACTCTCCAGAATACGTCGCGATGTCATCGACTTGTTTGTATCCGATCACCCGCTCGACTGCGTCATCTGCGATAAAGCTGGGGATTGTTTGCTACAGAAATACGCCTACGAATATGGCATTTCTGAAACCAGCTATGATTTAGATATTTCCCGCTCTCTTTATCAGGATGATAATCCTTTCTTCGTTCGCGACCACCAATATTGCATCTTGTGTGGCCGGTGCGTACGGGTCTGTGGAGAAGTCATCGG
>JAHEJP010000110.1 GCA_024638855.1 Chloroflexota bacterium | reverse complement strand
CGTTCGCCAAATATCAGTCCCGACTGGTTATTCCTCATGGACCAATATTGAACGTAGGTTCCTGTCTGCAAGGGAGCTACCAAATCGGCCCAAAAATCATAGGTCTGTCCAGGTTCAACTTGGCCCTCGACCGAGATAGGTAAGCCGCCCATTCTGGCGGCCGGATCATTGCCATCAACCGGAATCAAGGCATATTCTCTTCCCCAAGTACAAGTACCGCTGTTCCTTATGCGCCATCCTTTTTGGATGGGCTCACCGGCCGAAAACACAGGAATATCCTCAAATTCACCATGAGCATGACTAAGATCTTCAACAAATTCCGAAGAATCGATGCAGCCACCTGGAGGAGGCGCTAACGGAGGTTCTGCTGTCGGTAAGGGTTCTGGTAAGGGCAATAAGGCATCTTCGGGCAGGCCAATGTACTCAACTGAAATCTCTCTGAGAGTGCCATCATTTTGCATGTCAAATAATACCCTATTGACTTCAGATAACAGAGTGCGGGCGCCCTTTGGTACAGCCATTGCAAATTGTTGGGGAGTAAATCCTTCGGCGACGATTTTGACATCTCCGCCTTCCTCCATTAACTTGGCAGGCTGGAGATCTAAAGCAACCAAGTCGATTTGACCGGCCGTTAGGTCCTCAATAGCTTTGTCGATTTGTTGATATTGTTGGACATTGGTCGCCGGAATAATCCCTCCCTCTACTAAACTGGTTTGAGCCCAATTGTCGTAGATAGTTCCGTTTTCAACTCCTATTCTGAGTCCAGCAGTATCTTCCAGGCTAGAAATTAGAGTGATAGACGAATTACTATCAGCCAACAGCGCATCAGCACTTGCATAATAGACATTGCTGAAATCAATAAATCCCGCCCTTTCCTTTGTGACCGTTATGGCCGAGATAGCCAAATCGATTTGTTCGACTTGTAGTGCGTTACCAAGTCCATCAAAGGCCATATCTCGAAATTCAACATCCAAATTTAAGCGCCGGCCGATCTCCTGAATAATAGCGATGTCAAGCCCATCCAATTTGAATGATTCATCATAGTACTCAAATGGTGGATAGTTTGCTGCTGTACCAACGATCAATCGCCCCCTACCTTGAATCTCATCCCAGAGTGGATCTTCGACAGGCTGAATCTCAGCGGTCGCACTGGGTTCTGGCACAGGTTCCTCTTCGGACCTGTTTCGCAAGATAAACAATACCAAGGCGGTACAGATGATGAGAAATATCGCGACCGAAACAATGGCCAGGATAATACTTCGCGATCCGCTCGCGCTTGATACAGATTTGTCCTTATTATCATTCGCATTCCGAGATTCATTTTCCTGGTTGTTTTCGTCCATTGCTGTCACCTTATGCTAATCAATGCGAGCATCTATCAAGATCGTCGAATTGCCAATTATTACCCAACTCCAAAGAGCCCAACGGCCACCCCTGGGTGAGACTCAGGCGTCAGCTGGATCGTCGTCAAATAGCCGGCGAAATTCTTCTTCCCACACGTCATCCAACGGTTCGAATGTGGTCTCAGTGAAACTATCGGATAGGTTGGCTAAATATTGGCGCAAATCCAGTTGAGGAGAAGCACGATCCAATTCATCTAGCTTTGATTCAATGACGCGAATCAACCTTTTCCTTTTTTTATCTAAATCCGAAAAATCAAAATCGAGTTTGAGCATGAAGTTAATACGGCGCATGATGCCATACCAGGCCATGTAATCGTTTTCAATCCTGATTGAATTGCCAATCTCGGTAAAATTAGAAAAATCATAAGTCGGTACAAAGGCGTAAAAGGAAATAAATTCCAACTCTTGTTCGCTGGCACGTTGGCAGATATATGATCCAATACTGGCTCCACCCTGATAATCTGAGAGATTGACTGCCAATCGTTCGATTTCATTCTGCATGTGTGATTGGCTATATATGGCAGAGACAAACCGCTCCTTATCGTATGGCATTTCCCCATAGACGCCGCCCAGGCCAATTGTACGTTTGACCCCATAGGTTTTAGCAATCGATAATATTGCCGAAACATACTGTTCTGCATTCAAGTGCGGTTCATCACCAATTAGGATTAGAAGACCGCGCTGTTCGTTCCCCGCATAATACAACTCGTTCCGCGGAGCATCCAGGGACAATGGCATTCCCTGCTCAAATTTCACTATTGGCCTTACCAAGTCATGTGTTCCCGGAAATTGAAAAAGGTAAAATCCATTTGGTCGAATTGCGCCAATTTGTCGCGCCTTGAGCTGTTTGACGAGATATTTTGGCAATCCAGAAGAGATAGATCCGGCATCCGCCCATTGGCGCCAGCCGACGATCATATATAGTTCCTTCGCTTCAGGGTGCTCCCAAATATCTACTGTTTCAGACAATTTTGAAACCTTCATTTAGTTAAGCTCCGTTTCGAGATCTTATTGTTGATCTGAAATTTCTATCATCTGCTTCGCCTATCAATAAATATGCTACCCGATAAAGACCTAAAATGGAAACATTTTCTTCAAACTGCAGGATTAGCCGCAGATAACTCCTTACAAGCAAATTTTTCATACAAAACAACCGGATTCTCGTAATCACTTGTCCAAAACGGCCAGCACGTATTACAATCTCCTCGAGTTCTTGCACAACAGGTATCCAAGATAGCCTTTCCTAGAATCTGGCACTATTAAACTCAAAAGTAATATTGCTACTCGTTCAACATCGGCTGTTATTTTGATCGCCTGCCAGAAATGTATACACAACTGACATAATCTCCTTCATTAAAGATAAAAAGAGATCTGTCTAGGCTATCGATCATCAAGAGCCATGATTCGATTAGACCACTTAATCTCTTTGGCGATTGATCGCCAAGGCTTTGTTAAATAATTACTTCCATTATGAGTGAGGACAATTCTAGTGACAAAGCGGCCTTATTCCTGCTCCGCTATTGTTATTTGCCAGATTAGTAAGGAAAGTGACTGATCACCTGCCATGGTTTAGAACTCAATTATGCGAAGTTTCGATGAAGCGTGGATGATAATTTCAGAGAAAGTATGCCTTCTAAAACAACATCGCGAGATAAAAAAACAGCTTCCTTGAGGGCTGCCGACAAAAAATTCGCACAATCGAATCATGAATTCAATGTGTTGAATACAATTCAAGGCGGATTATTTTCCCGATCCGATAAGCAGGCCAAATTTGACTTAGTCGGCCGCCAAATAGGCGAAATCTACCAACCGGAAATAGTGATAATCGCCGAATTTGATTTTGAGAATGAACTTGAGATATTCCGATATTTGATGATGAACGACACGCGCCAGTCGCTTGAACCGCAAGCAATTAGCCAGCTAAGTCGTTACTTAATTAAGACGCTTGAACCAATTGTTGAAAATAATTATGCTCAGTCGACTGCAACGATTGGATTAAACGATCTACCTGGAGTACCCACACCGCAATCATTTATTCGTTTACCTCTAGTAATAAATGATTCAGCGGCCGGATACGTTGGTTTACAGACTATTGATCAGGAACGTGTCTTTACCACCGATGAGTTAGGACCACTAGAAGCGCTTACCGGTGCCTTAAGCGTTGCCCTGGAAAACATCCAGCTCCGTGAAGAGAAAATTCACCTCAAACAATTAACGCTTCAACTCGATAACGAACTCGCGGTCATTAACATCGTTCAACAAGGGCTAGTCGCCGAATTGGATATTCAGGCGATATACGAGATGGTTGGCGACCAGATTCGTGATCTATTTGACGCCCAATTGGTACTGATCAGCACCTTCGATCACAAATCGGATTTGCGTCATGTAAACTACTTATTAGAAAAAGGGGAACGATTTTTTCCCGACCCTAAACCTTTCAATAATTTGCATCGCTACCTCATCGAGAGCCGTCGCTCAGTGCTTATAAACGAGGACATTCCTCGGGCAATGGCCGATCTCGGCATGGAATTTATCGGTGGGGATCCAGAAACACTGCCCAAATCAGTGATTTTCGTCCCCATGGTGGTTGGTAACGATGTAAAGGGTTATATCAGCTTACAACATGTCGATCGGGATGATGCCTTTAGCCAGACAGACATGCGATTATTAACTACCTTGGCTAACAGCATGAGCGTTGCCCTGGAAAATGCCCGGCTGTTTGGCGAGACCAGCCACCTTCTGGACGAAACCCAACAGCGCAATAATGAGCTGGCGGTCATTAATACCATCCAACAAGCTCTGGCAGCGGAACTGGATATCCAAGCGATTTATGATTTAGTTGGGAACCAGATTCGGGAATTATTCGATGCACAGGTGGTTATGATTGGAACCTTCCAACATGATGACGGCCTTGAACACTTCCCTTATCTCTTCGAGAAAGGTGAACGTTATTATCCCGAGCCACGCCCATTAGATGGCTTACGTCGCCATCTAATTAGGACTCGCCAACTGGTTCTGATCAACGAACATTCGGATGAAGTTATTGCCAAATATGGTCTACGTGTCGTTCCAGGCACACAGTCGCCTAAGTGTTCGCTTTATGTGCCACTCGTGGTGGGTGATACAGTGACGGGCCATATAAGCCTGCAAAATGTCGACCGTGCCTATGCTTTCAGCGATTCTGATGTCCGTCTTTTAAGCACACTGGCTAATAGTATGAGCGTTGCCTTGGAAAATGCTCGATTGTTTGACGAGACAAACCGTCTATTAGCGGAAACAGAGCAACAAGCAGACGAGATGATAACCGTCAACACAGTGAGCAAAGCCATAGTTTCTGAGGTTCAGTTAGATAATCTGATCGAACTCATCGGCGAACAGACTCGCCGCCTATTTGGTGCCGACATCGTCTATGTAGCGCTCTACGACGCCCACTCCAATATGATCCATTTTCAATACAACTATGGTGAAGAGTTAGAATCGATCGTATTCGGAGAAGGATTGACGAGCCGTATCATTCAGACCGCTGAACCAATGCTAATTAATGAAGACATCTCCGGTCGCCATGAAGAGCTCGATATCGAGAAAATTGGCGCCGATGCAAAATCTTATCTTGGTGTGCCGATCATGGACGGGAAGAACGCCATTGGCGTCATTAGCGTACAAAGTAAAAGGGCAGAAGGCCGGTTCGATCAGTCCGATATGCGGCTATTAGCAACGATAGCCTCAAACGTGGGTGCAGCCATTCAAAATGCTCGTCTATTTTCCGAGGTCCAGCGACAAAGAAAATACTCCGAAGCCTTGGTGCAAAATAGCCCGGCGGCAATCATCGCCGGCCGGTCGACTGGACATATCATCGAAACATGGAACCCGGCTGCTGAACAACTATTTGGATATTCTCGGGAAGAAGCCGTTGGCAAGAATATTGATGACTTGGTGGCTTTTTCCAAAGAGATTCGAGATGAAGCCACGGAATTCGGTGATTTAAACGCGGAAGGTGAAGTGGTTCGGGCGATAACCCAGCGGACTCGCAAAGATGGCACTATGGTCGACGTAGAGCTGGTTGCCCAGCCTGTAACCGTCGATGGTGAAGAAGTTGGCATCATTGCTATCTATCATGACATCACAGAACTATTAACAACGCGAAGGGCAGCCGAGGAGGCTCGCTTCGCGGCCGAGCATGCCAGAGAGGAAGCCGAAAAAGCTAACCAGGCCAAGAGCGTGTTCCTGGCCAATATGAGCCACGAACTTCGTACACCTCTTAATGCCATCATCGGATTTACGAGAATCGTAAAACGAAAAGCAGTAGGCAATCTCCCAGAACGGCAATTGGACAATCTGGAAAAAGTATTAGTCAGCGCTGAACACTTGCTGGCGCTAATCAATAAGATTCTGGATATCGCTAAAATTGAAGCGGGTCGAATGGATGTTCAACCCCATATTTTCCACTTGAAACCCTTACTTGAAGCATGTGTCATTACCGCCCAACCGCTGGTCAAGACCGGAGTAGCGCTCGAGTACGAAGTTGAGGAAGGATTACCGCCGTTACATTCTGATCAGGAAAAGGTGAAGCAAATCCTCCTAAATCTTTTAAGCAATGCAGCCAAGTTCACCCATCAGGGTCAGATTCTCGTTTCCGCTTCCCGGTGGAAGCCCGATTCGGAGGAAGATATTGAGAAATTTGGGACGGACGAATTATTGGCAATAAGAGTCGACGACAGTGGCATTGGTATCCCTGCTGAAAAATTGGAGGCGATATTTGGCGAGTTCCAGCAAGCGGATAGTAGCACCACAAGAAAGTATGGTGGTACAGGGTTAGGTCTGTCAATCAGTCAAAAACTGGCCAATCTGCTCGGTGGCACTCTTTTCGTTGGCAGTGAAGAGGAAAAAGGATCCACCTTCACCCTCGTATTGCCCATCCGTTACCAAGAGGGGTCACCAGAATCACATCAATCACTTCACAAACTTTCGATGAAGCAAGTCATTGACGCTCAAGGTCCAGTAATCTTGGCAATTGACGACGACCCCAACACCATCTATTTATTACAGGAACACCTTGGCGAAGCAGGTTACCAAGTAATGGCAGCCTTAGATCCAAACGAAGGACTGGCCCTCGCTCGAAAACATTTGCCTTACGCCATAACTCTCGATATCAAGATGCCTAACAAGGACGGATGGCAGGTCTTACATGAACTGAAAGTCGACGATTTAACCAAGGATATACCTGTCATATTATTGACGATCGTTGATAAAGAAGCTCTGGGTTATCGTTTGGGTGCGGATGACTATTTAATTAAACCACTTGACGAATCTGCAGTTCTTGCGGCACTTAATAGAATAGCCCTTTCCCGTAAAAGTGCTTCTTTGAAACGAATTTTGGTGGTGGATGATGATCCTGACGTAATTGACTTAGTACGGCAACTTTTGGCAGGAACTTCTTACGATTTTCAGGATGCCGTTGATGGATTCGATGCTCTTGAAATCGTTGTTAAATATAAGCCTGATATCATCTTACTCGACTTACTTATGCCTGGCCTAGATGGATTTGGGTTTATTGAACAATTACGACAGCGCCCCGATTTTGCCTACGTGCCCATCATCGTTCTGACGGCAAAGACTCTTTCTAACGATGAGCGTGAATCTTTGCAGAATAGCGTATTCAACGTCATTCAGAAACAGGGTTTGAAACGGGCTTCTCTCATCAATGAACTCGAAACGGCATTTACAGGAAGTTCCGGATGAGCATCACGCCCATTGAAACAAATATTCCGGAAAGTTATCACACGAATGTTGGAGATAATTTGTTGTTGCGAAAATATCATCTGATGGCTGCTCAATTTTGAGACCGCCAATTCCGCTAATCATAATCTCAAATGGAATATGAAGAAGATACTTATTGTTGAAGATGTCGAATTAAATCTTGATCTCTTGGTCCAACTCTTAGAGGATGACTATGAATTGGTTACGGCAAACAATGGCGTCGCCGGCGTAGAGTTAGCTCGAAAAGAGGAGCCAAACCTCATACTGATGGACATGTCTTTGCCGATGCTGGATGGTTGGGAAGCCACTCGCCAAATTAAAGCAATAGACCGGTTAAGTCATATTCCGATCATTGGGCTTTCGGCTCATGCTATGAGTGGCGATACACAAAAGGCTCTTGATGCTGGCTGTGATGATTATCTGACAAAACCCTTAGACGATGAATTATTGTTTGAAAAGTTAGAACGATTCCTGACTGAATGATTGATTGTATCGTTTCTGACGAATTGAACTATGAAAAAGATCCAATGAAACGGGAGAGATCGACTTCATTCATAAACCTGTACTTAGAGCCCCAAGCTTGGATTAGACTGGCAATTGTGGAAGGAGGCTCGTTGTTGACATGAACTCTGTCACATCAATCACTAGAAAGTTCTTCTTTATGGTCCTAATCTTAATATTAATTGTTAACAGTGCCTGTTCTGAAGGCAAGGAATTTGACACGCTCTCTGAAGCATCTATCAAACCTGGTGATGATATTCCAACTCCAGCCGGTCCTATTGTACTTACGGTAAGAGGAAACATAGGGATTTCACACGCGGACGAAGTTGTTGAATTTGATATCAATACGCTTGAACGAGTTGGGTTGGTTGGTTATGAGGTGGAAGATCCCTGGCTACAGCAAACAGTGACCTATTCAGGCATATTGCTATCTGATCTCCTTAAAGTCGTGAATGCATCTAACACGATGACTGAAGTTTTCGCCGTGGCCCTCGATGGCTATTCCGTCCCTATCCCACTGCAAGAATTTGAGGATTGGCCCGTGATGATTGCAACCCAATCCAATGGATCTTATATGTCGATAGAAAATAGCGGACCGACTCGGATAATTTTTCCTTATGATCGCCATGATAATCTCACCGAGGCAAGAAACATGTCAGTGTGGAACTTGGAATTAATAGAGGTTAGATGACCGATTCACTATCTACAGTTGGAATTCGGCGTCTAACGCCGATACAGATCTTATTGGCGGTTGCGGCAGGCTTGCTTTTGGTCCTGATCGGCATCGTCATTATCGTCGCAAATAATAATGTAAATGCGACCGACAAAGCCTTTAGGCAAGGATATGTTCTGAACGATATCGTGAAGGTTCAACGAGGAATCCTGCTCTTGCAAGTCGAAACAAATAAACTGGCAATCGATTCTTCTCAGGTTGAATTCGCGATGTTAGATCGGGAAAGAGCTTTGCTCGAGAATCAGATACGGTTGGCCGTAAGCGAGGCTTCCGGCAACGAACCCGTTGTCAACGTCTTAAGAGAAATCCAAAAAGAATTGGTTGCGTTTGACGGTGTCGTATTGAACCTTAAGGCAGATCGATCACCTGAAAAAATTGAGACCGCTGTAGCTGTGTTGGATGATCATCTTGTCAGAGCTGAGGACCAATCTAAGTCTTTATATAATCAGGAAGAAAACCTCTTTTTCAATAATATTAGCTCTGCCCTGGGCACCCAAAACATCTATCAAACAACCTTATTGGCCATGAGTATTCTCTTAGTAGCCTTATGCATTGCTCTGGTGGTCTCGCTGAGAAACAGCGTCAATTTCGAGTTTGCCCGAGCATATCGATTGCTATTGGCCGAGTACCAGGAACGGAAACGAGCAGAAGAGGTATTGCTACGTCAAAACGTCTATCTTGAAGCGTTGCATGAGACAACGGTAGGGCTCATTTCCCGCTTAGAATTAGAGGAGCTATTGGAAGCTTTGGTCAGCCGGGCTGGGCAATTGACTGGGGCTCCCTTTGGTTTCCTTTACTTGGGCGAACCGGGTGCCACGCACATCAAGCTCAAGGTGAGGCTTGGTTTTTCTGAAGATCAAGCAGGAGATACCATTCACGAAGGTCAGGGCCTGGCAGGAAGAGTATGGAAATTAGGGGAACCTATCGTAATTGATGATTATGATACATGGACCGGCCGTTCGCCGAAGGTCGCTAAAGGCATAGCTAAAGCAAGTGTTGCCGTTCCCTTAACCCGAAGCAGCAGTAATGAGTACCCAGAGAAACAGACGGTAGGAGTTCTTGGCTTAGCCCGCGATATGGAAAACGAACGTGGCTTTGGAAATGAGGAAATCGAACTCCTATCACGATTCGCACAACTCGCATCAGTAGCCATAGATAACGCTAGACTCTTTGAGGAAGCTCGGAGGGCGCGTGCCTTAGCCGAATCAGCAAATGAGGCAAAGAGTGCCTTTTTAGCTAACCTCAGCCATGAACTACGGACTCCTCTCAATGCCATCATTGGCTTTACTCGAATCGTCAAACGAAAGGGATCCACGTCATTACCCCAAAAACAACTGAATAATCTCGACAAGGTCTTAATCAGCGCCGATCACCTTCTGGTTTTAATAAATACGATCCTTGACATCGCCAAGATTGAAGCCGGTCACATGGATGTCCAGCCAACCTCATTCGATATTTTTAAGCTTATCGAGATCTGCATTGCCACATCGCAGCCATTGATAAAGCCTGATGTGACATTTATTCAGGAATTCGACCGGGATATGCCTCTGATCTTTTCAGATCAGGATAAAGTAAAACAGATTGTGTTGAATCTACTCAGTAACGCCGCCAAATTTACTCGCGAAGGTACAATCACAATTTCTGCCAGCCATTACAGCCATCAACTTCAAATTGACATAAGTGACACTGGCATCGGTATATCAGACCAAGATCTACCTCTCATTTTTGAAGAATTTAAACAAGTCGAAGTCGAAAATCATCGACAATATGGTGGGACAGGTCTAGGGTTATCAATTAGTCTACATCTTGCGCAACTTTTAGGTGGCGATCTTTCGGCTACAAGCAGGCTTGGTAACGGTTCGACCTTTACGCTAACCTTGCCTATCTATTACGGCCGTGATGATATGATCAAAAAGTCGGCCATGTTTGACAGGAAAAGAATAGAAGAGCTAATAAAGTGATTTCCAAACCCCCTCGACTCAACTCCCCAAACCTGTCGCTTGTTACTTTGATGGTTCGACAGTGAATGGAAAGCGAGGTTAGGTTGAAAAAAAACGGTATGGCCAATAGTCCAAAAATCCTTATCGTCGATGATGAACCATTTAACATCGACTATTTAGAGCAGGAGCTTGAGGATCTCGGCTTATTAACAGTTAGCGCATCCAACGGGCAAGAAGCATTGCAACAAGTAGCGGCCGAAGCTCCCGATCTAATATTGCTCGACATCATGATGCCCCAAATGGACGGTTTCGAGGTCCTCACCCATCTAAAGGCCGACCAGCTCTGGCGTGACATCCCAGTTATTGTCATTTCTGCCATAAACGATATCAGCAGCATAGCCAGGGGCATCAAACTCGGCGCCGACGATTATTTGCCTAAACCATTTGATCCGATACTCCTCCATGCGCGACTGGGCGCCGGCCTTGAAAAGAAACGACTGCGCGACCAAGAAATAGAATATCTTCAACAGGTTGAATCCTTAACCATTGCTGCCCGTGCTATCGAAACCAATCAATTCGATCCCTCAACTTTAACCAGCGTGGGCGATCGAGAGGATGCACTAGGCAACCTTGCCAGGGTTTTTTTGCGAATGGCCAGCGAAGTACACGCACGAGAACAACGGTTACAATTGCAGCTGGAACAATTGCGTTTAGATCAGCAGGAATTTGTCCAGGCTGCCTCCGAGACGGTCGCTATTTATTTGCCTATGGATCGTCGCCATGCACTGGCAAACGGAAACGATTTGGCCGATCGATGTCAGGGAGCAGCATTATTCGCCGACATATCAGGATTCACACCGCTCACAGCTACTTTGGCCAGAGAACTCGGCCTTGAGCGGGGTGCAGAAGAGCTCGTTCGCCATCTCAATCAGGTTTATGGCGCGCTAATCAACGAGGTACATCGCCATGGTGGGATTGTAGTCAATTTTAGTGGTGATGCGATAACCTGCTGGTTCGATGCCGGTCGACTAAACAAGACGGCTGAACGCTTGGCAATAGCTAGTGCGCTCGCGATGCAAAAGGCCATTTCCGCCATATCAGATTCGAAGACGACTGCAGGCACCAATCTTTCCTTCTCAATAAAGGCGACAGTCGTTGAGGGCCAGGCTAGACGATTTCTTGTCGGCGATCCCAAGGTCCGCAAAATCGAGGTTCTGGCTGGTGAATTGTTGGATGAATTGGCTAACGGCAATGGGCTAGCCACGAAAGGCGAAGTATTGATCGGGAAATCAATCCTTAACCAAATCGAAGACAAAGTAATGGTTCAATCGTTCCGCTCGGACTTAAAAACAGGACGCGAATTCGCCGTCATTTCCGGTTATGCTGGCGATGATCCATCTTTTCCATGGCCTCAGTTTCCCGCTAACTCAATACCTCTGGACCAAGCTGGACAATGGCTTCTCCCACCGGTGTTTGAGACCGTTCGTAGAGGTAATAGCCAATTCTTATCTGAGTTAAGAACAGTTACGACTCTCTTCCTTGGTTTTGAGGGTGTTGATTATGATAACGACGACGCTGCCGGCGAGAAACTTGATGTGTTCATCCGTTGGGTTCAAAATGTGGCGGCCCGCTACGAAGGTCATCTCATCCAGTTCTCTACAGGTGATAAAGGTAATTATCTCTACATAAGCTTCGGTGCGCCTATCGCGATGAAGAACGATAACCTACAGGCCGTAATTGCAGCTCTGGTTCTAAAAAACGCTCAGGCTGAGTTCAGTTTCATAAATAACGTTCAAATCGGCATTTCCTCAGGTCAAATGCGAGTGGGCACTTATGGCAGTCCCTCTCGTAGAACTTATGGCGTCATAGGTGAAAAAGCAAATCTGGCTGCCCGGCTAATGGAAGCGGCATCGGGTTCCATCTACTGTGATAGATCTGTGTACGAGGGTGCCAGAAATCAAATAAAATTCATTCCTAAGCCATCCCTAAAGCTTAAGGGCATGCCTGATCCGGTGGAAGTATTTACACCTGGCGGCAAAAATGCTGATGCCAATCAAAATAAGCGGCTTGAGTGGACGGCCGATCGCCCTATGCGTGTGGCAATAAAGTACAAGCTAAATCTACTGCCACCCCCATCGATGCAAGCTCTGAAAGTTGCCAGTGTCATAGGCACTGTGTTTAAGTTGAATATGTTGCAAGGCATCTACCCGGATAAAAAAGATCGCCAATACCTCGCTCAATATTTAGAAACCCCAGAACAAATGGGCCTTATATTTCCCCTTGCATCAACCAAGGAGCCAGGTTATGCCTTTAGAGACGCCCTGACTCAAGAAACAGCCTATGACCTGATGTTGTTTTCTCAGCGCAGGCAAATACATCGTGCTATAGCCAGTTGGCTAGAGCAAAAACATGATGGCAATTTATCTCCACACCTGGCGGTTCTTTCTCATCATTGGGCACGTGCAGAAGATGCAGCAAAAGCCATCGAATACATGGAACTTGCTGGCGAAGAATCACGGCGTTCAGGCGACATCAAGGGAGCTCGTTCATTTATTAAGGAAGCCCTCGCTCTTGAAAAGAATTCAGCGGTTTTGGACGAAAAATTTCATGATTCTGATCAGGATTGAAGGTCAGACACCAATCTAATCGTTAAATAAAGAGAATTATCACGATTCAGACGTAGCCAATAGTGGGATTATCCAACAAGCTTGATAGGGCTAAAGCGACTTGTTTATCTGCAAATCGTCCGGCATATCAACAGCCGTCACTCTCTTCGGCAGAATGAACTAGCTATTCCAGAGGTATAGAATCAGGTCCTGGTCGAATGTCGGCGCCCCGAAATCATGCAGGATCCTCAGAATTTGGGCCCGGTGGTCAGTACCATGGTTGACAAGATGGATTAACACCTGCCAAACCGGGCCTTCCATTCCATATGGAACCCGGTTTAATTCATCATCATTAAGGACAGCAATATAATTAGTTACATCCTGGGTGGTTGAATCCCACAATGTCTGAGCGCTCGCCTGGTCTGGAAAGTCCATTGGATCAAGACTATATCCCCGGGCATCTGGATGTTCATGTAACGCCATGAGCCAGCGTCTCTCTGCCATGGCAACATGAACGATTTGATTGCGTAAAGAGCCGTGAGAGTAATCTATTTCCTGAACAAATTGCTCGTCCGTCAATAGATTAATGCTGTCCCAAACTCGATCGAAAAGAGCGTAATTATATTTGAAGAGGCTTTGTATATTTCTGGATGGCGTCACCGTCCCTCCTTTTCTACTTAATCAGTGATTAAGCTTGGGCATTTGCCAGGCGTATGAGGCGTTGAAGCATTTCTTGGGCAACATGCATTTCTGTAGCACGAGACTCGTCTAGCATTTCTTCA
>JAHEJP010000109.1 GCA_024638855.1 Chloroflexota bacterium | reverse complement strand
TATGAGTTTAATGCTCACGTCAAATGATCAGGCTATGTTGGCCGGAAAAATGGGTCCTGCGGTCGAAATGGCCATGCGCATCCAGGTACGCATGGCCGAAGTCTATGGCGCCCGCCAACTATTGGACATCACGGCCGCTCACATAGACAGCACGATCTATATCGGAAAAGCAGGTCTTGAATTCGCAGAACGTCTGGCGGAATTGGGCGCTCGAGTAGCCGTTCCTTCGACAGTTAACGTGAGCGGGTTGGACGAAATGCATTGGCAAGAGTGGGCTGTGCCAGATGAGTGGGCTCGTAATGCCCGACGCCAGATGATCGCTTATCGGAGCATGGGCTGCATCCCAACATGGACTTGTGCTCCTTACCAAACAGATATGCGACCATACTTTGGACAACAGATCGCCTGGGGAGAATCCAATGCCATCGTCTTCGCCAATTCAGTGATCGGCGCTAGAACCGAACGATACCCTGATCTACTCGATATCTGCTGTGCGATTACAGGACGAGTGCCGGCAATTGGTTTGCATTTATCAAAAAATCGCGCTGGAAACTTGCAGCTAAATCTCGTAGACATTCCAATCGCCATTCAGGAAGACGATTCTTTTTACCCCATCCTAGGCCACTTGATGGGAAAAATCGCCCGAGATCGCATCCCTGTTGTTACCGGCTTAACTGTAAAGCCCAATGAAGATCAATTTAAGGCTCTAGGGGCGGCAGCTGCCTCCTCAGGAACCGTTGCCTTGTTCCATATCGTTGGCATCACACCAGAAGCGCCATCGGTGGAAGCAGCTTTTCACGGAAAACAACCAAAAGAGGTTGTCGACATCGACGTTGAGGCGTTGCGAAAGGCCAGAGAAGATTTAACGACTGCCGACGGCGAACAATTGGATATGGTTGTGCTAGGCAGTCCGCATTTTTCGCTAGCGGAGTTTAAAACCTTGGCCTCCTTAATCCAGGGTAAATCCCTCCATCCAAATGTCCAATTTCTTGTCACCTCCAGCCGAGCCATGGTTCTGCTGGCCGAAAAGGCAGGTTATCTATCCGCCCTCAAAGAATTCGGCGGCAGGGTGACAGTTGATACCTGTATCTTGGCCACGCCGATGTTGCCGCCCGAGATACAGAGGCTGATGACGAATTCTGCCAAATATGCTTACTATGCTCCAGGCCTACTAAGTACTCAAATAACTTTTGGCAGCCTAGAAGATAATGTGCGATCGGCCGAAGTCGGTTACATCACACGGGATAATTCGTTATGGGAAGAGTGATAGAAGGAAAAGTCATCGTCGCCGGCACCGGGCGAGGAGAAGCAATAATCACGGATGAACCCTTATCATTTTGGGGAGGCTACGATCACCAAAGTGGCGAGATCACTGACAGGAGGCACCCATTATCCGGCCAAAATGTTGCAGGGAAGATCCTCGTTATTCCTTTCTCAAGAGGTTCCTCGACGACCACGGCTGTCCTTCTAGAGGCAATACGGGAGCACACGGCGCCTCTGGCGATTCTGACCACCAGCGTTGATTCATTTTTTGCGCTGGCTTCCATCGTAGCCGATGAAATGTATGCGCGTTCAATCCCAATCTTGGTCATTGAGCCGAAGGACGCGGGTTACCTAGCGAGTGGAGACAAGTTGCAGATCGAACTTGATGGCACCATCCGCATCCTAGAAACGGTCAATCAATAACGTTGAAACGATAATACGCGACCGATTATCGATGGTGACAACCATTGTCCGCATATGATATGATACAATCGGTGCGGTTCGAGGCGGCTGCTCTTGATGGTTGGGAGGTGATCGTTTTGAGCTGGGACCTGCTGAATACGACTTATGAAAAAAAGGGGTTAGTGCTTGCCCTGGGAGCCGGCGTCTCCAAGTGTTCTGATATCCCTGGTTGGGAAGAGTTGTTGGCAAGATTAGTGGCCAAGTGCCTTCCAGAAGGTAATGAAGACAAATACAATGACCTTCGAAGGCACGGACTGAGCCTAGAAATCATCGCCAGCATCGTCGAAGAACATTGCCAAGATAGAGATGCCTTTGTAGAGCGAGTTCGTGATGCCTTATACCAGGATTATCCCTACTACAAAATTCCGATAACGAAAAGCAATCGTCGTCGCATCGCCGGCTACATTCGTAAAAATAACCAAACACTGCGGGCGGTTGGTTCATTATGCGTCATAAGAAATCCTGGCAAAACCTCATGTCGCCGGAATCCACACATTCATGCCATTGTCTCTTTAAATCTCGATGCACTGTTGCAGGTATACATAAAGAATCGTTACGACAAATATATTACTCGAACGGTCGAGAGAGCAACGGCCGAAACACACCCAGAACGAGACCAAATCAATGTCTATCATATGCATGGATATCTGGTTACTGGGAAGAATATCGGCGATAAGGGAACAGAGGCGGCTGATTCGGTGGTTCTAACCGAACAGGATTATTTTGACTTTATCAACAATCCAAACTCACTCTACAATTATACCTTTCTCTATCTCTTGCGAGAATTCAATATCCTGTTCATTGGGCTGTCAATGTTTGATGAGAACATACGCCGTATGCTCCATTATTCAAAAAAAGAGCGCCTGGACAGTTTGAAACACAAAGAGTTATCAAAGAGTGAGCAAAGCAGAATAGCTAGAAGGCACTTTGCCATTCTGCGTCGAAGTGGCAATGATTTTGCTGATCAGTCTTTAGAGGAATCCCTCGATCCGTTGGGAACACACGTGCTATGGATTGATGATCACGCAGAAATCCCTGCCAAACTTGGGGAAATGTATCGCACAACAGGAGAAGATTGGGACAAGGTCTATTAATATCGAGGACCTAGCTCACTTCCAATCCAGCTTCCGCGAGCATGCGTTGTCTTTCCCAGTCAGGTAAATCGCCCTTCTGTCCGGCCTCTTTTAGGACCATGATCTGGCGCAATTCCAAAATTTCATCTCGCAGGACGGCCGCTTTCTCAAATTCCAGAGCTTGGGCAGCAGCTTTCATCTGCTTCTCCAACTCCCTGATGATCCGGTTTAATTCATCCTTTGGCAGATCGGCTGTCGGCAGGTAACCCGCCTTTTCCTCGGCCACAGCACCAGCCTGCCTTTTGGCAATTTCGCCTGCCAAATCGCGCACCTCTTTTATGATTGACTTCGGTTCGATGCCGTGTTCGACATTGTATTGAATTTGTTTTTCACGCCGCCTCTCGGTTTCGTCAATCGCCTTGGCCATGGAATTAGTCACACGATCGGCATACATGATGACTTTGCCGTCCACGTGCCTAGCAGCCCTGCCGATTGTCTGAACAAGGGATGTACCTGAGCGGAGAAATCCTTCTTTGTCGGCATCCAGAATAGCGACCAGGGAAACTTCTGGTAAATCCAACCCTTCTCGCAACAAATTGATTCCGACTACAACATCAAATACGCCCATCCGCAAATCGCGTAATATCTCTGTCCTTTCCAGAGTATCGATTTCTGAATGAAGGTAATGTACCTTGACGCCCATTTCCAAAAGGTAGTCACTTAGATCCTCTGACATTCTTTTCGTAAGTGTTGTGACCAATGCTCTTTGGCCCTTCTCGGTACGATGACGAATCTCGCCTAAAAGATCATCCACCTGTCCCATCACAGGCCTGACTTCCACGGCTGGGTCGATGACACCCGTCGGCCGGATGACCTGTTCTACCACAGCGGCCGAGTGCTCGAATTCATATGGACCTGGTGTTGCACTGGTAAAGATGGCCTGATTGACCCTTTCTTCAAACTCGTCAAAACTAAGTGGACGGTTATCAAGAGCGCTAGGTAGCCTAAAGCCAAACTCGACTAAGGTCTGCTTTCGGCTCCGGTCCCCGCCCCACATACCGCGTATTTGTGGAATGGTCATATGGCTTTCATCGATGACAAATAGAAAGTCACGAGGAAAATAGTCGATCAAGGTCCAGGGTGGCTCACCTTCTTGTCGCTGATCCAAATGCCTGCTGTAGTTTTCAATGCCGGAACAATAACCAATTTCTCTTAACATTTCTAAATCATAAAGCGTACGTTGCTCGATTCGTTGAGCCTCCAGGTACATTTTATTTTTTTTGAAATGGGCTATGCGTTCACCCAGTTCGCTCTCGATGTCATTGATAGCCATCGTGAGTTTATCTTCATCGGTGATAAATTGTTTGGCGGGAAAGATTTCAATATTTAAATGATCGGTTAAGACCTCACCTGTCAGCGGGTCGATCTCGGTAATGCGTTCAATTTCATCACCCCAAAACTCCATCCGGTAAGCTGTTTCAGCATAAGCCGGTACGATTTCCAATGTATCACCTCGTACGCGAAAAGCACCCCGACGAAGCTCCAAATCGTTTCTCTCATATTGTATATCAACTAAGTGACGTAAGACCGTATCGCGCCGATAAGCCTTCCCCCGCTCCATCTTAACCGTTACTTTGCCATAGGCTTCAGGGTTGCCAATTCCAAAAATACAAGATACAGAAGCAATGATGATGACATCGCGGCGGCTAAGGATATTGGTCGTCGCCTCAAGTCTTAGCCGGTCAATCTCCTCATTGATTTCAGATTCCTTTTCAATATACAGGTCGTGTCGGGGTACATAGGCTTCTGGCTGGTAATAATCATAGTAGCTGACGAAGAAAGAAACGGCATTGTTAGGAAAAAAATCGCGAAACTCACTATATAGTTGGGCAGCTAGCGTCTTATTATGGGCGATGATCAACGTTGGGCGTTGAACTTTCTGAATGACCTGGGCTACGGTGAAGGTCTTGCCGGTGCCAGTAGCGCCTAATAATGTCTGGTAGTGTTGATTCGTATTCAAACCATTCGCTAATTTCTCGATAGCTTGTGGCTGGTCACCCGTTGGTTGAAAATCAGAGTGAAGGTCAAATTCTGGCATATCTCCCTCAGCTAATTACATCCCTTCTTGCAAGATAATACGATCTGCAATACAGAACTAACGTTCTGAATTATAACACAAGTGGCGCTCAAGTGGTTCTCCTAAGAAACCAGCCACAATTGTACTTCTGCATCACGACAAAGCGGGTCCATAAATGTGAGGTTGATTCAGATATGTTCGTGCATTAAAAAGGCACTCCTTATGGAGTGCCTATATTGTGGAGATGGCGGGAATCGAACCCGCGTCCGAAAAATTCGACCTCTAAACCTCTACAAGCTTAGTTAACCTATTTGTTATTTCGCCGCTACCGCCCCGGCTAACTGGGTCATTATAGCAACTAACCGATGACCCCCTAAAGGGTCTCTTAGCCACCCCTATCGGTGTCAAGGAGGAGCACGTGGGCCTTTATGACGCCTGCGGCTTGCCCGGCCGACGATCGGTCAAGACAGACGGGATTCCTGCGTACAGGATCCTTAGCCATTCAACTCACCTTATGCGGCGAGAGGAAGAGCATTATAAGCAGTTGTGCGATTGGCATTTCTGCGTGTGCTTCCAGTTTTACGAGTTGTAAAGCGTGCTCGGCTTGCAGTCTAGGACCAACCTTCCCCGTCGAAGCCTGTCATCCCCAGACATAATTATTATATCATATGACATCTTACAGCGTATTGTAAATCCGTTAACATTACGTCAGTAAGTTTTATACACGCCAACTATTTTTTATGTCAACCTATCCGTTAGGCGGAAATATTGGGCGACAAAAGGAATAAACCAGGGATTTCCGCTGTAGAATAACCGGCATGATTGAGGTATCGTCCTGAATGGGCTCTGGCACTTTGCTCCAGCCAAGAGTAAGCCAATTTCCCTTCCGACATATGTGGCGGCGGACGCACCGTGTCCACCGTAGCCTAAGGCATAATGTATACCATCCACCTACCCAATATGCAGCATTGAACAAAGGTTAAGCCTAGATGACCTGACCACGAATGAGATATCGCCTATGCTTCTAGCTGATGGAAGTATTGCAAATCGATCAGCTGACAATCAACGCATGGATCGCTTTTTCGGCTTCGGCCGTATCATCCTCTTCAACGACCATACTGATGCTGCATTCCGAAGAACCTTGGGCGATGGCAATGATGTTCACCCGTTGATCACCCAAAGCACTGAATAACCGCCCGGATATCCCAGGGGTGCCTTGCATACCTGCCCCAACGACTGTGACAATAGCCACATTTTCTTTGGCCACAATCCGGTCGATGTCACGCCTGATTAACTCGGAGCTAAACTCCCCCTCTAAGCTCGCGATGACGCTATCTGCAGCACCAGTGGGAACGGCAAAACAAATCGACTGCTCTGAAGAAGCCTGAGAAATTAGCAAGACACTAACTTTCGAATCTGCGACAGCTCCAAAGGTTCGAGCAGCAATACCGGGAACACCCAACATTCCCTTTCCCTCAACGTTTATTAGGCTTAAATTTCGGATAGCCGTAACGGCCTTTATTTTGCCATTCCGCTGAATGCTATTCTGGATGATTCTGGTACCCGCGCCTTGAGGATTGAAGGTATTCTTAATCCTTAGTGGGATATCATTTTCAATGACCGGGCGGATCGTTTTAGGATGCAATACTTTGGCCCCGTAAAATGCTAATTCAGCTACCTCTCGATAAGAAAGCGTGTTGATGGTTCGCGCCTCGGGCACGAGTCGTGGATCGGCCGTCATGACACCGTCAACATCGGTCCAAATCCAGACTTCTAACGCTTCAAGCGCCTGTCCCAGAATGGCAGCGCTGTAGTCCGATCCTCCCCTGCCTAAGGTGGTCGTAATCCCCTGTTCGTTGGCGCCTACAAACCCAGTGACTACGGCCACAACACCCTCATCGAGTAAAGGTCGCAATCTAGCTTCAGTTGAGGCCTTCGTTTTTTCAAGATCTGGAACTGCGTTTTGGTACGAATCATCGGTAACGATTAACTCGGTGGCGTCAATTGCCTGAGCGGAATGACCTTGATGTCTGAGGATTGCGGCCAATAAACGGATGCTCATCCGTTCACCAATCGATGTCATTGCATCTAAAGCCCTTGGCGTTAACTCGCCTAGTACCAAAACAGCTTTACAGAGCGATTCATAACGCTCCACAAATTTATCTAACTCGGCCGTTAATTGTTGTCCTTCAGGGCTGCTTGGCAATAAGTCGGAAATTATTTTAAAGTGCCTTCGGCGAAGATTGTTTGCCACCTCACGATAGGCGGTTGCATTACCTGCTGCGGCCGTTGCTGCCCCTTCATGCAGCAAGTCTGTAACGCCACTCATGGCCGAGACAACGACGACTAGTTGCGACCAGTCACGCTGTGTGTCGCAAACGATCTCCGAAGTCCTCTGAATCGCCTCCGAGCTTCCTACAGATGTCCCGCCAAATTTCATTACTAAAGTCATCGAATTTTCCTTATCCTCAAACTTGGGCGAGGGCTTGATTCAAATCGGCAAGAATATCGCTTGTATCTTCTATGCCAATGGCAAAGCGAACCAGATTGTCCGCTATACCAATTGCCAATCTTTCTTGGGTGGAAAACTCGTAGTAAGACATGAGCGCTGGTTGCTCGATAAGACTCTCAACGCCGCCCAGGCTTGGAGCGATATAGGGGATCGTCATCGCATCGATGAATCGCGAAGTGCTCGACAGGGGATCTTCGCCTGGTACTAGTCCAATTTCAAAGCTGACAACGCCGCCAAACCCATCCATTTGTTGTTTTGACACCTTATGATCTGGGTGTGACAAAAGCCCCGGATACCAGACTCTCTGGATCTTTGGGTGACTCTCAAGATAATTTGCTACGGCTTGGGACGATCGATTTTGTTGGCCAATTCTAAGGCCCAGAGTTTTTATTCCACGTTCGAGTAAATAAGCTGCATGAGGGTCCAGGACGCCGCCCAACATGCCCTGGCTTTGCCGAAGAGCGTGAATCAACCCGCTTTCGCCGATCACAGCGCCAGCCATAATATCGTTGTGCCCACTGAGATATTTAGTCGCACTGTGGATAACTAGATCGATCCCGAAATCTAGCGGGCGTTGGTTAATCGGCGTGGCGAAGGTAGCATCAATGATCGTTTTCACTCTGTGTTTTCGGGCTATGTGGACCAATCGATCCAGATCAACGACCCGCAAATAGGGATTGGTTGGACTTTCGCTGATAATCAGGCGAGTATTGGTCTGAATCGCCGCTTCCAACCCTTCATAATCTCCCATCGCGACTTGGGTGGACTCGATTCCAAGTCGGCCCAAGAAGTTTTGGCAGAACTGGCGTGTTTTGCGGTAACAATCGTCTGTAAAGATCACGTGATTACCTGCCGATAACATAGACAGGAGTACGTTAGTTATTGCCGCCATCCCGGTCGGGAATAACAGCGCATCGTCGCCATTTTCAAGGGCAGCCAGGCGCCTTTCAACCGAGCGGACAGTTGGGTTGCCATACCGGCCATATTCTCCCCGCTCCGCCATTGAAGGGTCCGTCCCCCACATCTTTGATTCCATGAACGCCCGCAGGTCGGCCGTATCCGCGAACGTATAGGTTGCGGTTTGAGCCAATGGGGTGATAAGTTCGTGATGAGGTTGGGAGCTACGCATGCCCATTTTTCCGTGAACCGCCTTTGTCAAGTTTCCTGCCTGTTGTTGTCCTATTTCAGAAACGGTCACCGTTGTAAATGGGTCTGCTAGCCTTATCATCTTGTCCTCCATCTGGAGCGATTGCTTGCTGGTTAAACGAAATCTATCAAATTCGGCGATCCCAGCATTCGTCAAATAAAACAAAAACAGCTCTTCGCTAATACATCCAGAGCGAAGAGCCGTTATAAAAACGACCCCTTCAAGAAATTTAGAAGAGGCCAACTATTTTAGTACAGCCACTCGTCATCTCTCAGAAGTCAGCTTCCTAATGAAAGAAAGCTTACACATCTGCCGAAATTAGCACCATTTCCACATTAAACTACAAACCTTGTGGCGGTTGCTGAGGCTTCATCGGGTCGGTCCCTCCACCTCTCTGGATAAAAAGTGTGTGATATTATTCTATTGTTGGCCAACATAGTAGCAAAGAAATGACACACTGTCAACTTTCGATGGCTGTTTTACTGAATCCACGAGGAGATGCCATTTATTACCATTTAAAAGATCGCCCAAAGTTCTAGGTCCAAAAATCCAAAAACACCTTATAGGTGATGATTGGTATAATAACGCCCATGTTTGAATTCGAAATAGTGGCCACTGATGTTCGAACAGGTGCACGAGTTGGTCGCTTTCATACGCCCCATGGCATTCTCCACACACCGATCTTTGCCCCGGTTGGTACGCAGGCTACTGTCAAGGCTTTGCGCCCCGTTGATCTTCAAAAACTCGGGGCAGAATTGATTTTAAGCAATACCTACCACCTTTATTTGCGGCCGGGCGACGATCTCATTCGCGAATTAGGCGGGCTACACCGCTTCATGGGCTGGAATGGGCCAATCTTGACCGATAGCGGTGGTTTTCAACTATTCAGCCTCAGCAACTCGCGAAAAATTGACGATGAAGGTGTCACGTTTCGCTCCCACATCGACGGTTCCCAACATCGATTTACACCCGAAAAAAGTATCAGCATTCAGGAAAATCTGGGGGCTGATATCATCATGGCCTTTGATGAGTGCCCACCGCCGGATGACTACAACTATGTCAAAGAAAGTTTACTCCGGACTCATGACTGGGCTATCCGTTGTCGCCAGGCTCAAAAACAAGACTATCAGGCCCTTTTTGGCATCGTGCAAGGTGGTGTATTTCCAGATCTGCGGGAAGAAAGTGCCCGCTTCTTGATGGATCTTGACTTTCCTGGTTACGCCATCGGCGGTCTGTCAGTTGGAGAAAGCAAAGCCGAAATGTATGCGATGCTCGACGTGCTCAATCCTATATTGCCCAAGGAAAAACCTCGTTACCTTATGGGAGTCGGCACGGCTGAAGACCTGGTAAACGGTGTCCTTCGAGGAATTGACATTTTCGATTGCGTCCTGCCAACCCGGTTGGCCCGCCACGGGGCCGCTATGATCAAAGGAGGCCGGCTAAATTTAAACAATGCCCGTTTCGCCCGAGACCCCCTCCCCTTGGATGAAACATGCATTTGCTACACTTGTTTACATTTCAATCGGGCCTATCTCAGGCACCTCGTAAAAGCCAATGAAATCCTGGGTCATGTGCTACTGACAAACCACAATATTCACTTTCTAATATCGCTTATGAAGGATATACGGCAAGCGATCGTCGCTAGAACCTTCGGTTCCTTCGCCGACGACTTCTTAAGTTATTACCCGGAACCGTCTTCCCTCGCTGTCTAGAAAGGGTGACATTGATTAGCTAGTAGGCAAAAACGAAGTGACCTTCATCGAAGCAATCCTACTCGGAATAATTCAGGGAGCTACAGAGTTTCTACCCATATCGAGTTCAGGTCACCTTATCCTGGTGCCTAGTCTATTCAACTTGTCCGAGCCCGATCTAAATGCCATCGCCATCGCCCATCAAGGCACGCTCTTAGCTATCCTCTTTTATTTTCGCCATGATTTATTGGATATTGCCAAGGCCGTGCTTCATGGCTTGCGAGTTAAGGAACCGCTTGACAGCGTAAATGCCAGGCTCGGCTGGTATATTTTAGTTGGAACGATTCCGGCCGTATTTGCCGGGCTGATGTTCGCCGACGTGATTGATCAGGTATTAGCAGAGCCGGCAATTGCAGCTTTGATGCTCATCATAACTGGCTTGATCCTGATAGTTGGAGAAAAACTATTAACCGGTGAACGGCCTGTTTCTAAGATGAGTTGGCGTGATGCCATCACCATTGGGCTTGCCCAGATGCTAGCGCTGATTCCAGGCATCTCCAGAAGCGGCGTTACTATCACAGCTGGTTTGTCCCGGGGTCTAAATCGGCCGGATGCTGCCCGGTATAGCTTCTTGCTAGGCGTGCCGGCGATCGCCGGCGCCGGATTATTGGCGGCCGCTGATCTTGCGCGCTCACCAACAATCATTGATCAGATCCCCGAACTTCTGGTAACCTTTTTGGTCGCGGCGCTTGTTGGTTACTTGTGCATTCTCTTCTTGTTGAATTGGGTTCGGCGACGTAGCCTATACATATTCGCTGCCTACTGCATATCCTTTGGCGTCTTCTATTTAATAATCTCCTCGATAAGATGAGCTCTTTCTGGGGACGGCTAACCTGCTGCATCATTGGGTTACTAATCGCAATGATCATGCTGCCAGCCTGCCAACAAGAATTAACCCCAATACCTGAAATTACGGTAACGTCTGCCCCACTTCCTATTCGCATCGGCTTGAGTGATGGCGCCAGTATGCTCGCAGAATTAGTGGAGGACAAAGTACCATCAACAGACGGACGATCACCTCTCCAGTTCATCGTTGGCAACGACCAAACTTTGCTGCGTGAATTGGAGGAAGGTTTCATCGATGCAATCATACTTCATCACCTGCCTGAAGACGGAAATTATTGGTTTAGTCCGGTCGCAGTTGATGGCCTAGTTTTCGTGGTTGATCCGAATTTGCCGGATTTAGAACTCGATTTAGGACAATTAAAAGACATATTCGCCGGCAAAATTACCGATTGGTCGCTCTTAGGGGGTCCCAATTTACCGATTGAATTAGTTGTCAGGGAGGCTGGATCAGGCCCGCGCACATTATTCGATGCTCGAGTGATGGGCGGTCAACCAGCGCTTGGGTCGGCGATTTTAGCCACCAATGATGAAAACATGCGCTTGACCGTATCGAATCATACTGGAGCGATAGGTTATTCTATGATGGGAAATTCTAGTGAGGCAAAAACATTGCCATTGGATGGTCATTATTCCACTCTTGTAACAACAGCCGATCAGATTTACCCACTAACAATACCGCTTTACTTCCTTTCGACCGCCGAACCTCAAGGCGAGCTTCGCGTATTTTTATCCTGGCTGCAATCTGATGAAGGACAGAGCATTGTTGGTGAAAAATATGGGCGTGTAAGATAGAATAAGATCGATCAATTAGCTAGAAGTTTCATTTCGAATATCGGAAGGTCTAGATTGATGGTGATTGATCTCTGATGAGCGAGAATTCTATCCAAAAGGGAGAAATCCTAGCACCATTTTGTTCCAAGCAGATTCTGAAATGATCAAGCCCGATAGATTCACTAACCCATTTTGGACCGGTTACACCTGATTCTCCCTCTGTAAAGGAAGAATGAACTGAGTCTCATTCCTGCGAACATTTACAGTTTCGCCATTAATCGGTCGAAGCGCTTCCGGGAATTGAGTCAGAGTTGGTGGAAGTAACTCGTACGGTCCAAAAAGGAGTCACAAAATGAATAACCGTTCATTGCTTGAGTTAGAGAAGTCAATGTTCGATCCTATCGAAATGAATAATGAAACTTCAGTCAGCGATAAATACGTGGAGCTTGAAGATAAATTTGGCGCCCACAATTACCTCCCCTTGGATGTTGTTATTGAAAAAGGCGAAGGCGTATGGGTATTTGATGTTGAAGGAAACAAGTATCTTGATTGCCTGAGTGCTTATTCGGCTGTTAGCCAGGGGCATAACCACCCGGCTATTAGGGACGCCGCCATCGATCAAATGAATCGGGTGACCTTAACATCCCGAGCCTTTCGCAACGATCAAATGGGCCCTTTCTTGCAAGAATTATGTCAACTAATGGGTTACGACATGGCTCTGCCAATGAATACCGGCGCGGAGGCTGTTGAGACTGCCATCAAAGCCGCGCGAAAATGGGGTTACCGGGTGAAAGGTGTAACCAAGGATCAAGCTGAAATTATCGTCTGCGATGGCAACTTTCACGGCCGGACTACCACAATTGTCGGCTTTTCTTCAGAGAAGAAATATCGCGAAGATTTTGGCCCATTTGCCCCAGGATTCATTCGTATTCCTTATGGAGATCCTGCGGCCCTGGAGGAGGCGATAACCCCCGATACAGTGGCCTTTCTATTTGAGCCAATTCAGGGAGAGGGTGGAGTCATCATCCCACCCGAAGGTTACTTGAAAAGCGCCGAAGAGATATGCGCTCTTCACAACGTGCTCATGGTCGCCGATGAGATCCAAACTGGGCTCGGCCGCACCGGACGTTTATTGGCCTCTGAACACGAAGACGTCCGGCCGGATATCGTTATCCTTGGCAAGGCTTTAAGTGGTGGCTTTTATCCTGTCTCGGCAGTTCTTGCTGATCAAGAAATCCTGGGTCTTTTTCAGCCTGGGGATCACGGCAGCACGTTTGGTGGAAATCCTTTAGGCGCCGCGATCGGCCGGGCAGCATTAAGAGTTTTGCAGGATGAAGGCTTAATCGAACAATCTGCACAGTTGGGCGCTTACTTTAAAGGTCGGCTGGAGAGAATCGAAAGCGAATACATCAAAGAAGTCAGAGGAAAAGGTCTCTTCATCGGTGTTGAACTAAATGTCCCGGCCCGTCGCTTCTGCGAGTCGTTACGTGACTTGGGAATATTGTGCAAAGAAACGCATGAAAATGTCATTCGATTCGCGCCACCGCTGGTAATCACAAAGGATGAGATTGATTGGGCGATCAGTCAGATAGAGCACGTGCTGATGGAAACCTGAGGGAGAATTGCTTTGGCCAAAATTCCTGAGTTCCTGCTGAAGGCGCTTTACGTCAAGGGCAGCCTGCATGCGAATGAATCCGGATTTGAGTTCCAAATGAAGAATGAAATAGGTCCGGTTCGAATTGTTGGGGCTCGACCACTTCAACTAAACAGGCGTCCGATCCCAATGAACCAATGTCGGTTCATACATGGCGATCAAGAAGCTGGATTTGA
>JAHEJP010000471.1 GCA_024638855.1 Chloroflexota bacterium | reverse complement strand
AGCTTCTGCAATGAACTTCTGAATTATCGTTGTCAGCCTGTTTTCAATTATCTCAAATATCTGTTCCAGTGACTTTCCCGTCGTTTCCTCACGGGTGAAGAGAGCACTGCGTGATATCCAAGGAACGGTGATAACTTGCAAGGGTAGTCCTAGCTTTTCCGGTTCCCAAAAATCCAATTTATCTGCTACATGGATGTAAGGAACATTCAGGGTATGAAATTCTTGCACTGTGTTTGCCCGGCCAGCTGCCGGCGCTTTATCGTGATTCCCTACCAGAAGTATGGTAGGAATGCTTGCCTGGGATAAGCGCATGATTCGTTGGCCCCATGCTCGTTGAAATGTAGGTTGGGGGTTTCGATCTTTATAAGTATCGCCGGCAAAGACAACCAAGTCCACCGGGATTTCGATAGCCTTATCGACGATCTGGTCAAGCGAAGCCAAAAAGTCCATGACCCGAATTGGTAATGCGCTTTCAGGATCATGGCGGCCGTAATTGGCCATGTCGATATGGGCGTCGGCGAAATGAAGAACCTTTAAAGTGCTATTGCGCTTAGATTTGGATTGTTTAGGATTGGACATTTAATAAGAATCCAATGGGCGGATACAAATACAAGACTTGGTTGAACAATCCCCTAATTTAACCCTGGACCAGGATCTGGTACTCTCGAGTATCAGGCAGCGCGCCGACAGGTGGAAAGATGCGCTGGACGACAACAAAATATTGGCCTGGCACAAGGTTTTTGTTAATGGTTTCAGGCAGAGTGCCGGGATTGGCGCTTATGGCGACAAAGGCCTTGTCGTAGGTATAGAGATAGAGACTCATTTCGTTGGTAGACTGCAGGTTATTGAGTTGTACCGAAATGTTACGCTTGGAGGGCACCTGGAATGTGAAGACATCAACATCGTCAAGCCCGCTGGTGAATTGGTTTCGTTGGGCTTGATTCAATGTTAGAACTCTGGCTGTAGCGAAAGTATTGTCAACGAATTCGTAAAGTGGGTTAATGAAAAAAGTTGGCATGTATGCACTCACGGGATACGATGCGCTTGCATCGGGCAAGTTAATTTTTTCGACCAGGTTTAGAACCTGTCCGCCGATGGATTCGCCTCCTATTGCGAATAGGTTTTGACCGACGAAGCCACCGCGCGGCCAAGCTCTTGGCGGTCGAATTGAGTTAACCGTGTTAATAACTCCTAAATCGAAACGAACATCCAAGGGAACCCAAAGATCAGCATTGGAATCGTAACGTTCGGTCACAGCGACTAATTCGCCATTATTGTTGTACCCGCCAAAGACATACCAGTTACCGGTAGGGTCGACGGCGCTACCGGCGAAGTAACGTTCATAGTTTAAAGGCGCAACTTCAGACCAATTTCCCTGGTCAATATCCAAACACTCCACGCGTTGTAAAACGAAACGAGCACCCTTTTTGGCAGGATCCTCGCCCATCCCTCCGGCTACGCACAGATTGTCCGACCCGGACATTTCGATTAAGCCAGCGGCATGACCAAAACGCCCGGTCGGCATTGGCGGGATGATTTTCGTATCCCAATCATTATTGGTTGCCGCATAGTAATAAACTTCATTATGGGCTATCCATCCGGTCGACGTCGTCGGTGGTTTCGGCGGAAATATCCCGCTCAGGCCACCGCTCAAAAAATAGCCATCAGTGCCATCTGTCCAACGATAAGTAGTAGCCCCAGAATAAATGGTGGGTCCGCCGGCCGCCCACTGGTCGTTGTCCTTGGCCAGGGATTGATTGTCCGTCCAGGTATTGTTGGCTATGTCGTAGACCCAGTGGGTCCCATCATACAAGGTCGAACCGATATAGCCTGAGGGTAAGTAGATGCGACCTTTGTTTCCCTGGCTAGAAAGATACGCTGCCGAGGTGTTTGAGTAACCGAAGCCGTCTCGTGCAGGCATATTGGCCTTTGATGTCCAGTTGCCGTTTTTAGTATTGTAGACGATCGTTTCTGGCGTGCGTTGAAAATTTGTACCGACAGTGACTTGGCCTCCAATGATATAAATGTCGTTGCCGACTACGGCCGTTGCGTGCCGGCTGGTTTGTCCAAACGGAAGCGGTCCTTCATAGACGAGGTCCCATTCAGAAATAAAAGGCTCGTCTTGAGCGGCGAAGTTAAGCATCCATGGACCCGTGACCCCCACCTGCCAATCGGCTACTTCGATGTAATACGTTTCACCTGCCAATACTGATACGGTCACTTCTGAAGTGAAAAAATTTATATCATCATTGCAGGCTACTTCCAGCAGATTACTGCAAGATGTACCTTGATGGACGGCCAATACGGTGTCGTAACTACTACCCCGGGTTTCAAATCGCACCAGACCGCTTTGTTCGGGCACATACTTGTACCACAAGGTGCGAGCTCCCCGGATTGAATCCGGAGAATCCCACATGCAACTAAGTTCTGGGTCATTAGTATCAATATCCTGCCCGCCATTGGTTGAGACACCACCGATCGGTAGTGAATCGATCAGTGTGGCATTACCACAGGTTGTACCCGCCTCGAAGTTGACCGGCGCAAGCGGCAGGTCAGGGATGGCTACCTCTTCGACGGAGGCGGAATGGCCTGGAGAGTGACCGACCTCTTCAAGTTTCTCTAGAGTTGGATCTGGAGGTGGACCATCGTCTTGGGCTGTGGCAACAGCAACTGTACCAAGGAGTAATGCCAAAATTAGTGCAAGTTGACGGCGCATAGGGCTCTCCTCTGGTAGCGTAAATGATTATCCGATAATGGCTTGGTCCGGGAAATCAAGAGATTTGACATGGCTTTGAATCCACAGGCGATTAAGATCTGAATTAATACCAATCAATCTGGGCGACAGAGATGGCAATATCAATGCTTGATTTTACTTGTTTTCAGACACATGGGCGAGAACTGCCGGAAGGTCGATTAATAAGATCCGGCAGTTCAGGTGATTGACTGATTGTGGAATCCCAAGCGCGAATCAGGCTTTAATCAGCGCGAGGGTAACCTGACGATCGTCAATAACGATACTTCTCTTGTAGTCCCCAATAGCAGGTGAGTCCAAGGAAAGGCCGAGAGCTAACGTCTCCTGTTTTATATAGTCCGCGAAGTTTGTGAAAGCGGCCGATAGTTCCTGGTCTACTTCGCAAGAGAGATAAATGCGATCATCCAAGGCTAATCTGGAGTCCTTTCGCAGTGTATTGACGTGTCTGACTAAATCCCGGGCCAATCCTTCTTGTACTAATTCGGGCGTAAGCTCGGTATCAACGGCTACCGTAATGCCTTTATCACTGGCCACGGCCAAACCACCACGAGATTCGGTTTGTACCAGGACTTCATCCGAATTCAGGATTATCTGCTGACCATCTACTTCTAATTCAAGGGTGCCGTCGGCATGCAGTTTGGTCGCCGCTTCGGCTTGATTCAATTCGGATAATTTGGCCCGAACCTTGGGGAACAAAGGCCCGAACTTTGGACCGAGAAGCCGATTATTGGGCAGCAACCTATAACTAACAAGCTCGCCCACTTCCGAAACTACTTCGATCTCCTTGACATTGATCTCGTCGGTCAGTACGTCTACCAATTCGAGCAGGTCCCGTTGTTCTCTTTGAGTACCTACATTAACTCTGGCCTTGGCGAGTGGCTGTCGGAGTTTAAAATCAGCCGCACTACGAGCCGAACGGCC
>JAHEJP010000108.1 GCA_024638855.1 Chloroflexota bacterium | reverse complement strand
CGGCAGCCGACACAACTCCGAGGAAACCCTGGCGTCCGCCCGCCAACCATCCATGGCGGCGCCCTTGGCTACCCTCTCGTTCCTAATGCCTACTTTGAATCCAAAACTTTGACGGACACCCCGGGTCTTTTTGGTACTTGACATTTAGGCTCCGTTTGACTACGATGTTGCTATCTTTAAGTTTTTAATAATTGAATAGGCGGGACAGACTTAGCGCATGGACCTTGAATTGGCTAATCAAAGTTTAGCCAGATAGCAAGGTTGACGAGGTGGAGGTTCCCCATCGCAAGTTGGGGTCAACGGACCAGAGGGTATTTAGAACCTGTAAGATCGAGATTTGTTTTACCCTTAGGTTCGGAAAATCGACAGATCAGCGGATGCCTCCCAGGGTTGGGCCAAACCCTGAGTTTCTTCCCCCTCCTAACTAGATGCACCTACAAACCGGCCGGCGTAAGTGGTCGACAAAATGGTACTTCGTGGCCCTACCAGCACATTTAATATGCTGGCTACTCATTCGGAGGGGCGCCCCTATCAGAGCCACACAATCGCCTGGAAGCGTCGTTGCCAGTCAACTATATCTTCATCCAATGTGATGTTTGACAGCGGTAATCCACGGATTCAACGACATCACCGGTAGCAAGATACATGATTTTTAGGAGGTACGAAACATGTGTGGCATTGTTGGTTACGTCGGCCCACAACAGGCCCAATCCATCATTCTTAATGGTTTAAAACAATTGGAGTACCGGGGATATGACTCGGCCGGTTTAGCCCTTTTGGAGCAAAATGGCAAAATTGCCGTCCGCCGGGATGCTGGCAAATTGGCCAATCTCCAGGAAATGGTGAAAGCCGCCCCCATCGAAGGACATATTGGTATTGGCCATACCCGCTGGGCAACTCATGGCCAGCCAAGCCAACGCAACGCCCATCCCCATGTCAGTATGAATGGCCGAGTTGTCCTGGTACACAACGGCATCGTCGAAAATTACGCTGAACTCCGTGAAGAGCTGCTGGCTGAAGGGATTATATTCAATTCGGATACCGATTCCGAAGTTATCGTTCAGATGGCCGAACGGTTCATCGAAGCTGGCTATGATTTTGAGCATGCCGTTCGTGAATCCTTACAAAGACTAATGGGATCGAATGCTGTTGTAGTCATGAACGTCGATAGCCCGGACCGGATCATTTGTGCCCGCCTAGGTAATGCTGGCGGTATCGCCTTGGGTATCGGCAAGGGGGAAATGTTCTTGGCTTCCGATATACCCGCGATTCTGGAATATACTCGGGATATGATTTTCTTGGAAAACCGGCAAATAGCCACGATCACACAGAATGGATACCAGGTGACCGACCTAGAGGGAAATCCGGTCGAAACGGATATTCAGAACATTCCCTGGGATCCGATAAGCGCTGTCAAAGGTGAATACAAACACTTCATGCAGAAGGAAATTTTTGAACAGCCCCAGTCGATGATCAACACTCTGCACAGCCGGGTTGATTTTGAGCGCGGCCGTTTGTCCATTCCGGATCTTAACCTGACGCCTGAGTTAGCTAGGCGATTAAAACGCTTATTTATCATCGCCTGCGGGACAAGCTATTATGCCGGACTCATTGGCAAGTACATGATCGAAGAAATAGCCCGCTTGCCTGTTGAAGTCGAATATGGGTCTGAATTTCGTTATTACAACCCTATAGTAGACGAGCACAGCGCAGTGCTCGCTATAACCCAATCGGGCGAGACGGCCGATACCCTGGCGGCGAGCGAATTGGCCAGAAACCATGGTGCAACTATGTGGTCGATCGTCAATGTCATAGGCAGCCAGTCGATGCGCATTTCCGATGGCTACATCGCTATGCAAGCCGGACCAGAAATCGGTGTAGCCTCAACGAAAGCTTTCACTACTTCTCTCGTTGATCTTTACATGCTGGCCTGTGTATTAGGTGAAGCACGAGGAATAGTAAGCGGCGAGAGTTATCGTAGACTAGTTAATGCCCTGGCCCGCATTCCAGATTTAGCTGGGCGTGTACTAGATCACGACCAGGAATACCAGGAATTGGCAAATCTCTTTTTTAAAGCCCAGAACTTTCTTTTTATCGGCCGAGGCATTAATTACCCTGTCGCTTTGGAAGGCGCTCTAAAATTGAAGGAGATTAGCTACATCCATGCAGAAGGTTATCCGGCCGGAGAAATGAAGCATGGACCAATCGCCTTAATCGATGAATCGATGCCGGTTCTTGCTGTGGTAACTAAAGATGCCCTTTATGACAAGATGGTCAGTCAAATAGAACAAGCTAGGGCTCGTGGTGGGATTGTTATCGCCTTGGCCACAGAAGGTGACCAAACCATCCGACAAAAGGCCGATCATGTCATCTATGTTCCTGCATCGCCACCGTTGTTGGCTCCCATTGTCAATGTTATACCTTTGCAACTGCTGAGCTATCATATAGCCGTCCGTCGTGGCTGCGACGTCGATCAACCTAGAAATCTAGCCAAGAGCGTTACCGTCGAATAGATAGACTGATAATGGATCTGCCTATTTCAAATGTCAGCATCCGCCCATTTTTACCTGGCGATCAAACTATCGCCAGGAGAATAATCTTGGACGGGCTAAGAGAGCACTTCGGTTATATTAACTCAGCTCTAAATTCTGATCTTGTTGATATCGAGACCTCATATATCAAGAGAGGAAATCTTTTCTTAATTGCCATACGGGAGGGAACGATGGTTGGTACTGGTGCCTTGGTTACCGAATCGAGCGATACGGCCAGGATCGTGCGCCTATCAGTCGTTCAGAACCAACGTGGATTCGGGATCGGCCGGCTCTTAGTCGAGCACATCATTGAGGTCGCCAAGCAGCGCGATTTTCATCAGATTGTTGTCGAAACAAACCACAATTGGTACCCGGCGATCAAGTTGTACGAAAGCAGCGGCTTTCGCCAATACGCAAGAGATGAAGAAAGTACTCACTTTCACCTCATACTATGACCTGGTACTCCTGAGATTCCCCCGATATCATTTCGCCCCTACATATCCCATAATGAATGCCGTCTAGGAAGCAAGGTTCAACCGTAATCTGGCTCACATTGACAAATATTGCTCGCTGGTAAGCTCGCTGTTGTAAGCGTCGCATGTTATGAGCAATAGGTGAGCATCTCGGTGGCAGGCGGGAAATATTTTTTTGGGTCACCGCCGCTGTTGGCTATAATGCATATTCACCTGCAATGACTAAGCGTAACTCCAAACAGGTGAACTCGAGCAGAGCGAGAAGGATTTGCTCTGTTGAGCAGGTTGAATCTTGTGAGGTCTAGGCGAAATCGGTGAGGCTCCAAAATGGTCACGTTTTTTGGGCCGATCCTTTTTCTAAGAAATTATTACTATGGGTGTACGTCGACTAGTTTTTTTGCTGGCTATCTTATTGATCGCCGTATCTATTTGGCAGTTTCCGACGCTACTTAGAGCGATTCCAAGTCGCTACGTTGCTGCTTATTTGCCCGAACCTGTCCAGGCGCTGGCCGAACGCGAGCACGTTGAAGTTCTACCGACCTCAGCCGCCAGAGTAGAGGCTAGTTCTTTGCTAACCATAGAAAGCCCAGTCACGACCCCAGATTCTCCTCGGGTTGGTTCTGTCGAGGAAGAAGCGACTCGCTCTGTTCAAGATCTAGCTCAAGACATAACGGAACTACCTTTATTAACACAGCCTGACAATCCTGCTGCCCAAGTGAAGTCAACGCAAGAAGGACCATCTCCCACACCTACAAATACACCAATTCCAATTCCTGTCACCTCTCGATTAGGTCCGATTCAGCATCACTTTCAGACCTGGAACAACTGCGGCCCGGCAACTTTAGCTATGGCACTTAGCCGTTACGACGTCTTCATGGACCAGGAACAAACCGCATCTATCCTCAAACCTAATCCAGAAGATAGGAATGTCAGCCCATACGAGATGGTAGATTTTGTGGAACAGGAAACAAACCTTCAAGCTCTGGAACGAACAAATGGTAACTTAGACATCCTACGACGACTGGTCGCGGAAGGTTTTCCAGTAATCGTTGAGCTCGGTCTTGATCCACCCGGGGAATACCGTTGGATGGGCTGGTATGGTCATTATCTCCTGATTGTCGCTTATGACGATGAAAACGAACAGGTTTGGGTCTATGATTCATGGTTTGGTACCAGCGAGGTTCCAGGTGAAAACGCCAATGATGAAGGTCGTTCGATTCGCTATGAAGATTTAGACCGGTATTGGCGACAATTCAACCGCAACTTTATCGTTCTCTACCCTACCGACAGCAGCACTGAAGTCGCCCACTTGATTGGCTCGGCTATGGATGACATAGTTATGTGGCAGGAGTCCCTATTTATAGTTAAGGAAGAGTTGAAAGAACAAGGAAATGATCCTTACCTGTGGTTCAATCTGGGAACGGTCTATAACGCCTTAGGCGATTATGAGAAGGCAGCCATGTCATTTGATCAGGCGCGAATTCATAGCTTGCCATGGCGCATGTTATGGTACCAGTTTGGACCGTATGAAGCGTATTATGAAACAGGGCGCTATGAGGATGTTATATTATTGGCCGATGTCACCTTACTGGACCGGCCTTATTTCGAAGAATCTTATTACTACAAAGGGCTGGCTCAAATAGCCCTTGGCGAAGACAAAGCAGCGCAAGACAACCTTGAGAGGGCGGTTCGATTCAATCCGAATTTCACCCCTGCTGTTGAGGTATTGGAACAACTGAATTCCTGAATTCCGCGACCTTTCAGGATGCGGATCCAATTTCAATGTAGGTAATACTTGAGTAAACTGGAAGTATCGTCTTTTATTAGAGACATCCCTGCACCACCGGAGTGCTAATAGCTTATGAAATCGCGAACCAAACGGATTATTGTAATTATTGCCATTGTCCAAGTATTGTTGATTGTGAGCTTGGTGGCATTACCCGAGGCAGTATTGGCACTACCTGGCCGATACCGGGTAGCGCTATCTGAACGAAACCCTTTTTTGAGTCAGATAATGGAAGGCCTAATTGAACAGGTGGCACCGGTAGCCGATGCCTTACCTGCACCTGTAGCCGCGGCCGAAATGGCACAAATCACGATTCCTACTCGCAATCCTACGTCAGAGCCTTCGCTTTCGCCAAGCCAACAAGAATCGCAGGAGATTAACTCAGAAAGCGCCTCGGTTGAAAGTGAAAATGATTCTAATCAGATATTGCCAACCGCATTGCCGACTTCAACTCCTTTGCCGACGGTAACGCCAACGCCAAAACCCTTGCCCGTGCAAATGCGTCTTGAAGGAATTCCGAGAATACAGCAGAGTTTCAATAATTGCGGACCGGCCAACTTAACTCAGGTTCTCAATTGGTATGGGGATGAAACGACCCAAGCTCAAGCAGCTTCGTATCTCAAACCTAATCCTGAGGATAGAAACGTGAGCCCCTGGCAATTGAGCGATTACGTTAATGAATTCACCGAGTTGCGCTCCACGGTTCACAGTGGCGGTGATCTGCAACTGCTCAAACGCTTGATCGCCGCTGGCTTTCCTGTCGTGATTGAAAAAGGTTACGAACCCGATACGAGCGGCTCAACAGGCTGGTTTGGTCATTATTTAACCGTCTTTGGTTATGATGAAGCGGAGCAAGTCTTCTATAGCATGGACAGCTATCTGAAGGTGGACCCGACAAACGGTCGGGCTGACTCGTATGAAGTGTTTGAAGGTTACTGGCAAAACTTTAATTACAGCTTCTATGTCGTTTACGAGCCAGAACAAGAGCAAGAGGTGCTCGCCATCATCGGCCCAGACTTATTGGATCCGCTGACGATGTGGGAAAAGGCAGCCGTCCGTGCCCAGGAAGAACTGGCCGCCGATCCCGAAGATGCCTTTGCCTGGTTCAATCTTGGCACGAGTTTAACCCGATTAGGGGAGCTAACAGGCGAGGCTGATTATTACCAGAACGGAGCCGCGGCATTTGATCAAGCTCGCACCATCGGACTGCCGCCCAGGATGTTATGGTACGAATTTCGACCGTATCTGGCCTATATGAAAGTCGGCCGTTACGATGACATGTTGGAGCTTGCGGATGCCATTTTAGAGATGCAGGGCGGTCAAAATGTCGAGGAAACGTATCTTTATAGAGGTCACGCACAATTATTCCAGGGTGATGTCCGTGGCGCTGCAGAGTCGTATGAAAGAGCCTTGCAGCTCAACGAGAATTTCTATCCTGCCGAAATCGCTCTACAATCTCTCAGCTAACGGCCACACCGGCCATTATGGAAGACTCAATCCTCCCTCTGATGTACTAGCAGGGAGGATTTTTCTTTTGCTTACAAATTTCGCTTCAACTACAATCCTGAACAATGAATAAACGCCAGATTGTGCATACCCGCATGAATGGTCTCTGACTGACGGCAAAAGGTAATTTAGGAACGTATCCATGAACTTATTGAATGATTTGGAATCAAGAGAATTAATATATCAGGTTACGGATCGTGAAGGCTTGGCGAAGCGCCTCGAATCGGGAACCATAACACTCTATGTTGGTTTTGATCCGACGGCCGATAGTTTGCACATCGGCAACCTGCTGCAGATTCTGCTCTTGCGACGATTTCAGCTAGCTGGTCACCATCCAATAGCTGTTGCGGGGGGTGGCACTGGCTTAATTGGCGATCCAAGTGGTAAGATCAACGAACGACAACTGAACACCGAAACGATCGTCCAGGAATGGAGCCTAAAAATCAGAGGTCAACTTGAGCAGTATTTAGACTTTGATTCTAAGGACAATCCTGCTCGCATCGTCAATAATTATGATTGGCTTAGCGAGCTCGATTTGATCCATTTTCTCCGTGATATCGGAAAACATTTTCCAATTGGAGTTATGCTAGCCAAGGATTCAGTCAAATCCCGGCTCATGGCCGGCATTTCCTATACTGAATTTAGTTACATGGTGTTGCAGGCCTACGATTTTCTTCATCTAAACCAAGAGCTAGGATGCGAGCTTCAGTCTGGAGGCAGCGACCAATGGGGCAATATCACCGCTGGGGTGGATCTCATTCGAAGGGTGAAAGGACAAACTGCTTATGGCCTCACATTGCCATTAGTCACCCAGTCAGACGGCACGAAGTTGGGCAAAACGGAGAGCGGTGCGATTTGGCTCGACAGTAGCCGCACGACTCCGTACGATTTTTACCAATATTGGATCAATGCCGACGACCAGGATGTTATTCGCTTCTTAGGATACTTCACTTTTTTAACCATAGAGGAGCTCGGCGAGCTCGAGTTAGAAGTAGAGACCAAACCTTGGGAAAGAGTCGCTCAGCGGGAACTGGCGCGCCTGGTGACGACTCTCGTACATGGGAAAAAAGCTGCGGCTGGAGCTGAAAAAATCTCTCAGGCCCTTTTCTACGGCAAGGTTTCAGAACTAAAAGCTGACGAAATAGACACGGGCCTGAATGATGTGCCAACTCACGACTTGCATGGAGATAAATCGGTAAAATTGATCGATTTGTTATCCGAAGCTGGGATATCTCCGTCAAAGAGAAGAGCTCGCGAAGACGTTCAAAATAACGCGATCACGGTCAATGATGTTCGGGAAACAGACGTAGAAGCCGTGCTGACGGCAGCTGACCGAATCGGGGGTAAATACATCGTCATCCGGCGCGGCAAGAATAAGTACTTTCTAGTTAATTGGCAATTATGAGCTGAGCGCGGCCGTGCGGGAAAATTTTTGATCAACAATTGCTAACTGCAATGCTAGGGGATTCATAAGATAGCGGAGCTTACTGAATTGAATAAAACTGCCGTCCATCGGCTGTCTTCAAGAGAAAGCTCTGGCCCTTTCTCATCGCCAAAATATATGGGGAACTTTTCTCCACATGTCGGGATTAGTTGAATAGACTTGGGGAATATAGTTCGATGATTTTTACTACTTGATAAGTAAGCTATAATTTGGGTGACCATTAAGGAGTCACTCCAGCAGGGATCGAATCCTACTCCGGAGACACACTTTTAACAAATAATGCAAGAATGGCCCTCAAGCTGTCAAACGGCCTGAGTTCTGATTTTAGGAGGTAAGTTGATGTCCGAAAAGATTAAAGTAACCTATTCCACCCTCGCCAGTCCAAATCCCAAATTAGATCTACTTTACGACGAAGCGGTCCAGCGAACGAAAGCGAATTTTGGCCAAACATTCCCGCTTTTCATTAATGGTGAAGAACGATCTGTGGGAACAACTTTTACGAAGGTCAGCCCGATCGATACGGACTTGGTGATGGGCCATTTTCAAAAAGGAAGTGAACAAGATGCCCTGGATGCGATTGCAGCCGCCAGAGCTGCTTTTGATGGCTGGCGCAAAACTCCTTGGCAAGATCGCGTCGCTATACTACGCAAGGCCGCCGATCTGATCAGTGATCGCCTGTTCGACATGGGAGCTGTTATGTCATTCGAAGTTGGCAAGAATAGGCTCGAGGCTTTAGGCGACGTCGAAGAAACGGCCGATCTCATTCGCTATTATTGTGATCAGATGGAAACTAATGATGGATTTGCGGTCACATTAAAATCTGAAACTCAGCGCCATCACAATCGAAGCGTGTTGAAGCCTTACGGCGTTTGGGCAGTGATCTCACCCTTTAATTTTCCCGGAGCGCTGGCCGGTGGTCCCTCTGGTGGGGCGATGGTCGCAGGTAACACTGTTGTCTTTAAACCAGCGACGGACACACCTTATACTGGCTGGCTACTGACGACCTGTTTCAGAGATGCTGGTGTACCGGCTGGCGTCTTCAACTTCGTTACTGGTGGCGGTCGGACTGTTGGCCAGACCATCATCGACAGCGATGATGTTGACGGCATTACTTTCACTGGTAGTTATGACGTAGGCATGCATATTATTCGTACCTTTGCCGGAAGCCCTCTCCCCCGTCCGGTTATCGCCGAAATGGGCGGCAAGAATCCTACTATTGTTAGCAAAAAAGCAGACCTGGACAAGGCGGCTGTAGGTGTCATGCGTTCTGCCTTTGGTTTACAAGGTCAGAAATGCTCGGCCTGCTCTAGAGTCTATGTTCACCAAGGCGTCAAGGATGAATTTGAGCGCAAATTGCTTGAGCTGACTGAGAGAATCAATGTTGGCGACCCAACTCAGAAAGAAAATTGGATGGGCCCAATTATCAATAAGGGAGTATACGAAGATTACCAGAAATTTACTGGCGAATTACATCGGGATGGAAACGTTTTATACGGCGGCAAGGTCCTAGACCGTAAGGGCTACTTTGTTATGCCAACCATCGCCAACGATCTACCGGAAGATCATCACCTTTGGAAATTAGAGATGTTCCTGCCGATTGTTACAGTAGCATCTTTCGATGATCTGGATGATGCGATGGCCAAGGCCAATGATGTTGAATATGGGTTGACGGCCGGTTTTTACAGCGAAGACGAGGATGAAATCGAGTGGTTTCTAGATAACATCGAAGCTGGCGTTTTATATGTCAATCGCGAGACAGGTGCGACAACCGGTGCATGGCCAGGTTACCAGGCATTTGGCGGTTGGAAGGGCAGCGGTTCAACAGGTAAAGCCGGCGGCAGTCTCTACTACGTGCAACAATATATGCACGAACAGAGCCAGACTGTTGTGGATTAAGATTTGTTGAGAGATCAAGGGTTACTTCTGCTAAGTCCGATAAAGAGAAGTGATACTTCCTAATCTCCCATAAAAAAATGAATATTATGAATAGCTCCAAGCTTTGTTCCATGAAGGAGGCGGTAAGCCGTTTTGTGAGCGATGGTGATAGTGTCGCAATCGAAGGCTTTACCGCTTTTATTTGTTTCGCGGCTGCCCACGAAATTATCCGCCAGCGAAGACAAGATTTGACCTTATGCCGGCTGACTCCTGACCTGGTTTATGATCAAATGGTTGCCGCTGGAGTGGCGGGAAAACTCGTTTTCAGCTATCTTGGAAATCCGGGAGTCGGCAGCTTACACAGTATTCGCCGGGCGGTAGAAAAAGGAATTCCGCGTCCTTTAGAGATCGAGGAATACTCACACTTCGGCATGGTCGGGCGGTATCTTGCTGGGGCCAGTAATTTGCCTTTTTTCCCCTTGCGAAGTTACACGGGCAGCGATTTACCAAAAGCAAATGACCACATTCGTTCGGTTGAAGATCCTTACGGCAACGGTCCTATTGCCGTCGTACCCCCTTTAAAACCGGACGTGGCTTTCATCCACGCCCAAAGGTCTGACTCGGTAGGAAACACGCAGTTATGGGGGTTAGTAGGCGTTCAAAAAGAAGTCGCTTTTGCCGCCGATCGGCTGATCGTCATCGTCGAAGAAGTAGTTGATGAAATGGTTATTCGGCGTGATCCGAATCGCACCCTCATCCCTGGACTAATCGTAGATGCCATCGTTCACGAACCCTTTGGCGCGCACCCTAGCTATGTCCAAGGATATTACGACAGGGATAACGCTTTTTATCTTGCCTGGGACAAAGTTTCACGTGACCAGAAAGCCACGGAAGGCTGGCTCCAAGAGTGGGTCTATGACCTACCAGATCGAGCAGCCTACCTACAAAAACTCGGCCGGGAAAAGTTGGACGAATTAGCGCCAGGGCTGATGATGGCCGAGGCTGTTAATTACGGCCGCTATGCATAATGTGGCATTGTCACCATATTAGAACTAAGCCAAGGACCAGATCGAGTTAGATGCTAGCTAATGAATTTCTAGGTGAACCATTTTGTCTTTGACCATGATTTCTTGGCACGAGAATCACTTCGACACTTGAGCGAGCAACATCTATGACTTATTCACCATCTGAACTCATGATCGTTTCAGCTTCCCGCGCCTTGACCGGCAGCCGGGTTGTGTTTGTCGGCGTTGGATTGCCAAATATTGCCTGTAACCTGGCCCGGCGAGATCATTCGCCTGAACTTGAACTCGTATACGAGAGCGGAATTTTTGGCGCTCACCCTGCTCGACTGCCTCTTTCCATCGGTGACCCAACCCTGGTAAGTGACGCAACTTCGGCCATAAGCATGGCTGATTTGTTTATGCTCTATTTACAAGGTGGTCTGGTGGATGTTGCTCTATTAGGAGGAGCACAAATCGACCGGTACGGAAACCTAAATACCACCGTAATCGGTGACTATGCGAATCCAAAAGTTCGCCTTCCTGGTTCTGGAGGAGCTTGTGAAATCGCCATTAACGCCCAGAAGGTATTGATTATCATGCGCTTGACAAGTCGGGCCTTTGTTGAACGGCTTGATTTTATGACTAGTCCAGGACACTTGGAAGGAAATGGGGACAGAGGACGGCTAGGATTGCCAGGAAATGGACCCCAACTAGTTATCACCGATCGGGCTCTATTCATATTTGATTCAAAAACCCAGGAAATGACTCTCTCGGAACTTGCTCCAGATGAGACTATTGAGAGTATCCAACGAGAAATCGGTTGGCCGATTCGTGTTGCAGATGATTTCCACATGATGACTCCCCCAAATGACAACGAGTTGTCTCTGGTCCGCGAAGAGCTCGATCCACAAGGCCTTTATCGATAATAGGTTTACCAGAAAATGAAACGCTATTCTCACCCAGGCGGCCATGTCTTTTATCGAAAAATGAAGCATGCCCGCCCTATGGTTTCCCATGGTCAGGGCATCTACCTTTATGATTCCGATGGTAAACGTTATCTGGACGGATCCGGTGGTCCGCTCGTAGTGAATGTGGGTCACGGACGACCCGAAGTTGTCGATGCGATCCGTCGCCAACTAGAAGCTGTCGCTTATGCCCATGCCATCATGTTCACCAGCAAACCGATTGAGTCATATGCCGCCTCCTTGGCTAAGATAGTTCCAATACCGGATGCCCGCTTCTACTTTTTGAGTAGCGGCACTGAAGTCGTCGAAGGCGCGATAAAACTTGCTCGTCAAATTCAACAGGCTCGAGGTGAGCACGAGCGGCACCTGATCATAGGCCGGCGCCAAAGTTATCACGGGATGACCCTTGGTGCACTTAGTCTTAGCGGCCGAGCAGCGCTGAGAGGTCCGTACATTGATATGTTGGCTGATATGCCTCATGTATCAACCCCCTATCCTTATCGAAACCCAATGACTGGCGAAGAATTCGCTTACCAACTAGAAGATACTGTTTTGCAGTATGGACCAGAAAATATCGCCGCCTTTATAGCCGAGCCGATCAGTGGCGCTTCACTTGGCGCATCTGTCCCCACAAATGATTATTGGCCTCTGGTTCGCCAAATATGTGATCGCTACGGCATCCTATTAATCGCGGATGAAGTCATGGTTGGCCTTGGCCGAACCGGCAGGTGGTGGGGCATAGATCATTGGTACGTTGTTCCCGATATACTGGTAACTTCAAAAGGCGCAGCCGGTGGTTACTATCCTCTGGGATTCATTGCCGCCCGTGGATCTGACATCGAGAATATTCAGCAGGTATTGGGCGATTTCAATCACGGCGGAACATTCAGCCACCACGTTGTTGGCGCTGCAGCTGGCTTAGCAACCCTAAACATCATCCAAGATGAAGAGCTGGTAACAAATTCAGCCCGCATGGGCGTATTGCTAGGAGCCCAACTTGAATCCGCCTTGGGTGATCATCCTCACATCGGCGATATTCGTGGACGTGGTCTGTTCTGGGGTCTTGAATTCGTCCGTGACCGGCAAACAAAAGAACCATTTCCGGCCGCAACCCATCTGGCCTGGCAAATTTGGCGGCGGGCGTTTGATAACGGTCTCATCGTCTATTACTCTCAGGGATGTGCCGACGGCTTCGCCGGTGACATCATCATGGTCGGCCCTCCCCTCATAATCGACGAATCTCAAGTGGGCAAGCTGGTTGAACTGTTTGTCAAGACGGTCAAGGGACTACCGTTTGCTTAATAGAATGTTCAAACGCAACCTTCTATCCGTATACCGAAGATAGTACCTCGTTTGGTACCTACGTCCTACATTAGTTATCATGATGGCAAGTTATGTTATAATGGACGTTCATTGGGGAATACTCAATAAGTAGTGCCTAATCGATGTCGTTGTTACAACAGCTAGTTCAGTTTCTCAGCCAACCGCCTGAGAGCCTTGTTTATCATATCGTAACGCTGCTTGCCTTACAGGCGACGTTTTGGTTGGCGCTTTGGCAACTGCAACGCCACCCAGCCGATGGTTTTGCACGGCGTTTGGTATGGGTAAGTGGCGGCATCATCATTGGCCGGTTGATCATACTAATCGCCAGCCTCATCATTGCCACGCCAGATGAGGCTACCAGCATACTCCCGCCGTTGGAAAGAGCGATCGATACTGCAACGGCCATTTTACTCGTTTGGGCATTGGCACCGCAATTTCGAAATTATCCTCACCTTGGCGACGTTTTACTATTAATCGTACTCATAGTTATCGGATTTCTGTATGCTTTTTTTGCCCAGGCATGGATCGATCGAACCCAGGCTGGTGTGCTCTTAGGAGGTTACGCAGCTACGGACCAGGCCGCGATCTGGGAAACAATCCAATTGGTTTTTCTGGGTCTTGGTAGTGCGGTAATTATTTATAGCCGTGAGAATGAATGGCCTTTGCGCCTGGCTGTGGTTCTAGCCCTTTTCTTAGCTCATCTGGTAAGTTTGATAGATCAATTCAGCGGCAATTTAGCCACGACCGATATTTCATATTGGGTCAGGCTTGGAAACCTGATTGCCTTTCCATTACTAGCGATTTTGACCTACCGTCACAATTTGACGTCTCTACTTCCATCAAGGGGCTTTGGTCGAACC
>JAHEJP010000107.1 GCA_024638855.1 Chloroflexota bacterium | reverse complement strand
TGGAGAAGCTGAAGCACGATCCCTCGGAATCAGTCCGGCGCAGCGTGGCAAACAATCTCAACGACATTTCCAAGGATAATCCGGAGGTGGTGCTGGAGCGGTTGAGACGCTGGAACGGCGAGGAACCCGACGACGAGGAGATAGGCTGGATCACCGGTCATGCCCTGCGCACGCTGATCAAGAGCGGCGATGTTGCGGCGCTGGAATTGTTAGGCTATCCGGCCGAACCGAAGATCGCCGTCCGCCAGGTGCGGGTCGAACCCCGGTGCATCGCCATCGGCGACGAGGTGATGCTGAGTTATGAGCTAGAGTCGACGGCCGACCAGGAGCAAAAGCTGATGATCGATTATGTGGTCTACCTAGTTCGGGCCAACGGCCGGCAAACGCCAAAGGTCTTCAAGCATCGCAAACTGAGCATCAAGCCGGGCCAGGTGATTCAACTTCAGAAGAAGCAAAGCTTCCGACCGGTGACGACGCGCAAATATTATCCCGGCACCCACGCTATCCAGCCGCAGGTGAACGGAAAACGTTTTGAGCGAGTTGAATTCGAGCTGACTGATTGAGAGAAAGACAGTGTCCAAGACACTTGTTATCGGTGTAGGCAATGCCTTTCGGGGCGACGATGGCCTCGGGCTGTTCGTAGCCCGGCAACTACGCGCGCTGGCCCTCAATGGCGTGACCGTCCTGGAGCAGAGCGGCGAAGGCACGGCGCTCGTGGAGGCCTGGGGGGATGCCCATCAAGTCATCGTCGTGGACGCCGTCTCATCCGGGAGCGCACCGGGGACCATCCATCGCTTTGAGGTCGTCGATCAACCGCTGCCGACCCTTTTTTCCGGAAGCTCGACTCACGCCTTTGGCCTGGCCGAAGCCATCGAATTGGCCCGCCGATTAGATCGTTTACCGGATCAATTAGTGATATACGGCGTCGAGGGGAAAGCTTTCGAACTGGGCACAGGCTTATCGCCGGAGGTCGAAAATGCGGTCAAGATCTTAAGGGAGCGGATCTCTCGGGAACTGGGTCAAAAATAAATATGCCACTTCACAATCGTTGTAAATAAATCGTTTCAATGGTCGAAGTGATAGCGTTGGCTGGTATCCACCTTGCCCACCGGAGCCAGGTAGATGGTGAACTCCTCTAGCCCGTCGAGGCTTAGCAGCGCGTCGACTTTTTCCTGATCGTATCCGCCGACGGCGCAGGTTCCGGCATCGATAGCCTCGGCCGCCAGGTACAGGTTCTGGCACAGATGACCGGCATCCAGGGCGATGAGCTTAGGTGAAATGATCGAGTAGCGCCACTCGGTGCGGTAAGGGATAACGGACCATAGGAAGATCAGCGCCGCCCGCCGCTGCCAGCCGGCGAAGGTCGCCCTCACCTGCTCGTCTAACTCCGCCGCCGACCGCAAAAAAAACAGCTTGTGGTCCATCGGAAGGTAACGATACAGGCCGGCCTCCAGCCCACCAACGCGGTCGATCAACAAGTAAGTCTCAAAGGGGTGACGAGCACCGGCCGAGGGGACGGTACGCAGCATAATATCCGTTTCGGCAGGCGTCGAAAGTCGCGCACCGGCCAACCATTCGTGAAAGGCCATGGTCGCTTCCTCGTCCACACCCTGGGTGGCCCACAGCAGGAAGGACAACTCTTCCAATGTCAGCACCTCGTCTGTGTATTGGCGCCGGCTACGCCGTTGGTTGATGGTCTTAATCAGCGGCATTTGGCCAACGGTCAATTCGCCGGGAAGGACCAGGTCGATCAGTATTGAACCGGCCGGATAGGGTTTCTGAAATGGAGGTCGCGGCCGGCCCAGACGTTGGTCAGTTTCTTGACCGGCCCATTCCTCCCAGCGATCTGATTTTAGAAAACGGTGTCCCTCATCACTATCAACCATGGCCCTACTCCTTAACTAAGCGACAATGTGCCCCGGATGTTATTCTCGACAATGATAGTGTATCATACCGGCCGAATTGGTTGTGTATGGCGTCGAGGGGAAAGCATTCTAGCTAGGTACTGGCTAATCGCCGGAAGTCGAAACGGCGGCTGAGATCCGGAGGGAGCGGATCGTCGAGGAACTAAGCGGCGAATAACTACCAATCATTAGGATTCAAACCCATATTACAATCGATAAATTACCACATCATGGGTTTTGGTAAGGCAAAACTCGCACCATCGCTGGCACTTCTTCTAAATATAGCAAATAATTTAAGCTCTACCGCTGCCTCAAGCCAGCGGGATATCTCCATTGCTTAACTCTGAACTCTCCCCGGCCGGACCCATACCCATCCCCAGGATCACCTTATCGACACGGCGGCCATCCATATCTACCACCTCGAATCGAAAGCCACCGTAGCCGAAATGGTTGCCCGGCGCCGGTAAATCGCCCAACATAAAGACAATAAATCCTCCTAATGTCTGGTAACCACCTTCTCCAGGCAATGATGAGATATCGAAAGCACGTTTGAAATCTTCTATCGAGATTAAGCCATCCACCAGCCAGGTACCATCCTCTCGCTGAACAATCGGCGGTTGAATGATCTCGTCCTTAGTTGGGATGTCGCCTACAATAGCTTCCAAAATGTCAAACGATGTAACCAGCCCCTCAATGCCGCCATACTCGTCCAACAACATGGCTAAGTGTATGCCTGTCTCTCTAAAACGTTCCAGGACCTGCAAGGACCTGGCATTCTCAGGGAGAAAAAGCGGTTCTTGCATCAAGTCATTCAGGTTCAACCGCTCGCCGCCAAGGCAATTGGCTAACAAATCCTTGGCCTTCACCAGGCCCAGCGCATTATCTAACTCACCATCACACACAGGAAACCGAGAATGGCCAGAGTTCTGGACGACGTGTTGGATCTGTTCGTCAGACATATTGACATCCAGCCAGACAATTTCCGGCCGGGGTGTCATGATGGCTTCCAATGGCCGGTCGCCTAAGAGAAAGACACTCTCCACCATGTCCCGTTCAATCTCCTCGATAATGCCCGCCTGGGCGCCTTGCTCGACCAACATACGGATTTCTTCCTCGGTCAGGGAGGTTTTTTCCTGCGCATCCAGGCGGATTATGGCCAATACCACATCGGTGGCCAAACTCAGCAGGCGGACAATAGGCCAGGTGAGGACTGAGAGAAAGCGCATGGGGCGGGAGACAGCGGCAGCGATGCGCTCAGTGTTTTGCAGGGCCACACGTTTTGGCACCAATTCGCCTAAAACGACTGTCAGAAAGGTGATCGTGCCTACAACCGCCACCAAGCTAATTGCGCCTGCATAGGGTTCTAGTACCGGAATCTCGACCAATAGGCCTGTCAATTCACGGGCGATTGTTGCACCGCCGATAGCGCCCGCCAAAATTCCTACCAAGGTGATCCCTACTTGCACCGTGGAAAGAAAACGATTGGGCGTTTCGACCAACTCCAGGGCTACTTCGGCGCCATGATTGCCATCCTCAGCCATCTGCTGCAGACGCACCCGTCGGGAGGAGACGATGGCGAGTTCGGACATGGCTAACAACCCATTAAAAATGATGAGGGAGAGGATGGCGGCAGTTTCCAGGAGAATTTCAGTCATGGTTTTATCGCTTGGATGTGGTCAGGAGAAGATTTCGAATCATTGATAAAAGTGGCTTTTCAAGGAATACTTTCTGGATTATCCATCAACATCTTATAAACTTAAAAGATTAGATGCAACCATGGTGAAATTCAAATCATCTTTGATCTAAATCTGGGTTCCGACAGGTAAAGAAGTAGCCGCCCGCTTCACCATGTCTTTCTGTACGAGTTTCTTGAAACATTGAATCAAACCTTTGCTCTGGTTGAATCTAATACTTGACTGAATCTACAACATGATCCCCGCGTTCTTTTCCACCGCCAGCCAGCGCTTAGCCATCACAAGATCCGCCTACCCCACATAAAAATGCATAAAGTCGCATACGATAGTAGACATCAGGTGCCAGATTTATGCTATCATGTAGATGTTGATAAATCGATTCGACTTAGCACATTTTGTGGAGCATTAAGGAGCCTTGTATGAATCCTTTACAGCAGCATGATCAGGATAAGGGCAGTGACGACGTGCAGTGGGTCCAGGTCACTGAAACGATCGGCGTTTCACAAACGGAAATGATCATCGAGTATCTGCGTGATCAGGGAATTCATGCGGTGGCGATTGAGAATCGCGCTTTGGGCTTGATCACGGGTGCAAATAGTACGGCTCGTGTCATGGTGCTGGAAGAGGATGTTGCGCAGGCGTTGTATCTTCTAGAACCAGACGGCGACGTTGATGCGGAAGAAGACAACGCTGATGATATTGACGATAATTCAACGATCTCTGGTATCGATAAAGCCGTGTTGGGAGCGACAGCAATCGCCCTAAATCCATTGGGGGCGGGTATCGGATTTGCAATATCTAAAACCATGGGATCGGAGGAAGAAACCGCTTACGAGCTTGTCTTCTGCCCTCAATGTGGGGCCAACTTGGAGCTATCCGAAGACGAAGTAAAACAACGGTGGTATACCTGCCCTGAATGTGAGGAATTCATACGGCTTGATGATTTCGTAGTCTGTTTGTCGTGCCGGTCTGAATTAGTGTTAGATGCAGAAGAACTTTCTCGTGGTTGGTATATCTGTCCTGAATGCCGGCGGGCGGTACGTTTAAGATAGACCTGATTGAAAACAAGTAATAGGCGTTCACATCCGCACAAATTCGGCACACGGCCGTTTAATCTCGATGCTGGCGAAATCACTAGGATAAAACGGGAAAATAGCAAGAGAAAACTTGGCGGATTGAGATTTAGATAAGGATTTAGTGTATCTTCTTGCCTTCGAAATTGCGTCAAAGGAAATTCACGCAGTCTAATCTAAGAGCCTTGGTCCTTTTGATAAGCGGAGGCGCTTTCGAGGCAAATCATCGCCGATTTATCATCCAAGGGTCCGAGCAGCGTTTTCATTCATTCGAACGGGGCCTAGTCCGACAAATCCACATCCAAAATGATATCACGGTTGCCCATCAGAATAAGATTACCATTTGTGTCCTGCCCTTCCACAAGACCAACTATCAAGTGAACGCCGTCGCTTCCTGCCTGGTTAAACATAGTCTCGCTTTCTAATTCCGGATCCCCCTCAAAATAAAACTGCGTCGTCAGTAATTCGTTGCCCTCAACCTTGACCTTGACATGTATGTGGCGAGGACGGGGTTCATAATGTCCGGGAAGGATGGTTCGGAAGTTGTAGCTGCCGTCATCTGTGGTTATCGCCTCCCCGTAGAATTGGAAATTTCTATCTCGTTGGTCGGTGCCAGGATCGTTGGGATGAAGGTAAACGCCGTTATTATCCGTTTGCCATATTTCAACGACCGCCCCTGGTATGGGCATCCCCGTGGCATCGTAGACTTTGCCGCCGAATTCGACAATCTGCCCAACCGGAATGCCAGCAACGCCATCTAGAACAGTCAGGTCATTGTCCTTGTCATTGGGTTTGTCGACAGTGTAATAGGGACCTTCCCCCTGCGCCGGTGTGAAGTAGGTTACTTCAATTGGCGCGAGCGTTGATTCAATTGGCGCCGGTGTAATCGTTGCCGCAGGCGGAGGTGCCTTCGTTGGTCCTTCCAAAGCTTGGTTTTCGGCCGCTAGCGTTTCCGTTGGGACTGGTTCCGGTGGACTTGTGGCTGGAATCACCTCAGCATCAACGTTGGGCGCTGCTTGCTCAGCTGCACCAGAAGTCGCCGTCAGATCCTCTGAGTCGCCGGTCTGGCTACAAGCTACAAGTATGATTAGAACCATTAGTAAAAATAGGAATGGATATGGTTTCATAGGCGGTTTTCCTTCTTCAATGCTGAGCCTTGACAAACTTAAATCTATCTATGTAATGATATTCATATTTCTTTAACATGTATAACGATAATATGGCTTATAATTGGCTAACTTTCGGATTGAGTTTGCATCGACTACTAATCAACTAACGAGAAACATCGTAGAATCGTTGCGCCTCAGTCTGTCACGGTTGCCTTGGTAATATACCTTTTACCGTAACACACTTATTTGGTGTTATCCCCAAAATGCAAAATGATTTAAACGAATTCTCAGATTCCGAATCAGGAAGATCATCTTCAAGGGCACAGAACTTGCGAAATCCGGTTGGTCGCGCATGGCCATTTGCGGTTGTCGTTTTTGCGACTTTGCTGGCTGTGGTTGTCTACACCCTTCTCAACCCAATCCCAGCATCCTTAACCCCAGAAGAAGTCGATGAAAGCATCGTCAATGCCTTGGCCTCGGCCACACCACCAGCCGCTTATTCCACGCAGGTGTATCAAACGATATTGCCTTCGCTAGTCATCATCCAAACCCAACGGGAAGACCCTGACGATGAAGGCCAATTTGGCGTCGGCAGCGGCGTAATCATCAATGATAGGGGAGACATCTTAACCGCCAACCATGTCGTATCAGATGCCGTGGAAATCAAGATAACCTTTGCCGATGGCAGCCAGGTTAGCGCCGCTATAAGCGCGGCCGAACCTGAAAATGATATTGCCGTCTTACAGCCAATTCAGCCGCCGGAACTGATAGTCCCGGCCATACTCGCTAATCCGATTGGCATGCGGATTGGTGATGAGACGTATGCTGTCGGCAATCCGCTAGGATTGGCAGGCTCGATGAGCGCCGGGGTGATCTCTGGATTTAACCGTTCGTTTATTGTCGACGAAACGGGCCAACGATTGGAAGGGTTGATCCAGTTTGACGCCGCAGTCAATCCCGGTAACTCGGGCGGCCCGCTGCTTAATCGTAGTGGACAGGTCATCGGCATCGTGACCGCATTGGCTAACCCCTCTGAGCAGAATTTCTTCACCGGAATTGGTTTTGCGGTGCCGATAACAACCGCCGCCATTGTTGGCGGAGCGCCAGCTTATTAAACAAGCAAGTTCAAGATAAAAGTTACTCTTTTTTCAAAAGGATATTGATATGGGCCAATCCGATAATCGTAACAGCGACAAGCCGATGGAACGGGTGCTATTCGAGGTCAAAAAGGTCATCGTCGGCCAGGATAAATTACTGGAACGTCTGATAGTAGCCCTGTTGGCGCGGGGGCATATTCTCGTCGAAGGGGTCCCGGGACTGGCTAAAACGATGGCTATTAAAACGCTGGCCGAAGTGATCGGCGGCGAGTTTCAGCGCATTCAATTTACGCCGGATCTCGTTCCGGCCGATCTTATCGGCACGCGAATCTTCAACCAAAAGAGCGGTGAATTCAGCACGTCGCTTGGACCGGTCTTCGCTAACCTGTTGTTGGCTGATGAGATTAACCGGGCTCCTCCAAAAGTACAGAGCGCCTTGTTGGAAGTGATGCAGGAACGGCAAGTAACCATCGGCCGGGAAACGTATAAGGTCCCCAACCCATTTCTGGTCATGGCCACCCAAAACCCGATTGAGTCTGAGGGAACTTACCCACTACCCGAAGCACAGGTCGACCGCTTCATGCTTAAGGTGTTGGTCGGTTATCCCACATCAACCGAGGAGTTTGTCATCGTCGAACGCATGACCGGAACCCTCCAAGCGATCCATGAGGCTATCAACAGCGAGGAATTGCTGAAACTGCAGCAGGCGGCCGATGAAATATATATCGATCCGGCTTTGATCGAATATGCCGTTAAAGTCGTGTCGGCCACAAGAAATCCGACTATGGTTGGCCAGGGCGAATTAATCCCTTATCTTACCTATGGGGCCAGCCCGCGGGCTTCGATCAATCTCATCCTCGCTGCAAAGGCGCTGGCTTTCGTGCGCGGCCGGGCGTATGCCTTGCCTCAAGATGTAGGCGATATCGCCCTGGATGTGATTCGCCATCGATTGGTATTGTCCTATGAAGCTTTGGCCGAGAATGTGAGCAGTGATGATGTACTGAACCAAATTATCAAAGCCATTCCCTTGCCAGAGGTCCCATTGCATGAGAAGAAATTCAGCCATGCCACAAGCAGCGAGTACAGCCGTCCTAACGCCTGAACACATCTTGCACCGTCTCGATTGGAAGGTCATTCGACGGTTGGATGGCCTGCTGCAGGGCGATTATCGAACGCTGTTTTATGGCGCCGGCGTTGATTTCACCGATTTACGCGAATATCAACCCCAGGATGACATTCGCCACATTGACTGGAACGTCACCGCCCGCATGAATAGTCCCTACGTGCGACAATTTGCGGAAGACCGCGAGATCACCGCCTGGTTTTTGCTTGACCTCAGCCCGTCCATGGGTTTTGGACCTAAGGAACGGCCTAAAGAGACGGTAATGACTGATTTTGTGGCAACACTGGCCCGTCTCTTAACCCGGAATGGAAACCGGGTTGGGGCGATTCTATACAATAACCGCATTGATAAGACTATCCCTCCTCGAGGAGGCCGGATACAGGTGCTGCGATTGATCCGGGAATTACTTCATGGGTCCGCCAAGCCAACCGGCATGACAACCGATCTAAACGAACTGCTCGGTGCCGCTCTCAATACTCTTAAAAGGCGGTCCCTCATCTTTTTAATGTCCGATTTTTTCAGCGCACCTGGCTGGGAACGGCCGTTATCTTTGCTAAACAGGCGACACGAACTGATCGCTGTACGCCTTTTTGATCCGATGGAGATTGAACTACCGGATGCCGGTCTTATCGTGGTTGAAGATGCTGAAACTGGGCAACAGATCTATGTCGACACTAGTGATATTAAATTCCGTCACCGGTTTCAGGAAGCAGCCAACCGGCGTGAGATAACCCTCCAGGAGAATCTGAAGAGGGCCGGGGTCGATCTTTACACTATCTCGACCGAAGAAGATTTGGTAAAAGCGATTATTCAGATGGTTGCCTTGCGCAAGAGAAGGAGAACATAAGTTTCCAGGAGAAGGCAACGCTCCTGTGTAAGCATTCATAACGAGAAATATGTCCTTTATCTGGCCTTTAATGCTGCTAAGTTTATTGCTTATCCCGCTATTTGTCGGCGCCTATGTTCGGCTCCTGAACAAACGCAAGCAGGCCCTGGCCAACTTAGGACCGCTGGGCAAAGTACATAACGGTTCAGGGCAGGAATTCAACCAGCGCCGTCATGTCCCGCCATTGTTTTTTTTACTCGGGCTGACGATTTTGATGTTCGGTTTGGCCCGGCCGGAAATGATCGTCGATCTACCTCGCGTAGAAGGCACGGTAATCCTGGCTTTTGATGTCTCCCTTAGCATGGTAGCTGATGATTTGGAACCAACCCGAATTGATGCGGCAAAGGCTGCGGCCCGATCCTTTGTCGAAAACCAGCCCAGCACCATCAAGATCGGGGTCGTGGCCTTCAGCAATGGTGGATTAATCGTGCAGCAGCCGACAAACGATCAGACGGCCATTCTCGCTGCAATCGAACGACTAAGTCCCCAGGGAGGCACTTCGCTGGGACAGGGAATCTTTACTTCGCTAAATGCGATTGCTGGCGAAGCGATCTCGATTGAGGAAATATCGTTCGAAGAAGGTGTGCAGCCGTTTGAGATCGAGGATTATTCGTCGGCCGTGGTCTTGATGCTCACTGATGGTGAAAACCTGGGACCTCCAGAGCCCTTGGAAATCGCTCAAGTAGCTGCCGATGCCGGTGTTCGCTTCTATCCGGTTGGAATCGGCAGCACCACGGGTTCTGTCATTGAAATTGAGGGTTTCAATATACTGACCCAGCTTAATGAAACGATCCTTCAAGAAATCGCAAGTATAACCAACGGTTCTTACTACCATGCCGAAGATGAAGAGTCATTGCAGGAAATATATGATAACGTCGATTTGCAATTGACTATCGACGGTGAAAAAGTCGAGATCACCTCAATAGTAGCCGGCATAGGTCTCATTTTTTTTCTTATTGGCGGAGTGCTAACGCTGTTCTGGTTTGGACGGGCGCCATGATGCAGATCACGGCATTTTCCTGTAACTTAAACGGTTGATTATGAATTTTGTCTGGCCCTGGTTTTTACTGTTGCTGCTGATCATTCCGCTGTTACTAGCGGTCTATTATTGGATCTTGAGACGTAAACGACGATTTGCTATCCGTTATTCCAGTCTCTCTATCATCCAAGAAGCGTTGCCAAAACGGACGCTCTGGCGCCAGCATTTACCATTCGCCCTCTTTTTACTTGGGCTGATCTTCTTGATAACGGCCGTTGCCCGACCTGTTGCTAAGATAGAGGTGCCTCTCAATAAAACAACTATCATCTTGGCCATCGATGTTTCTAGAAGTATGTGCGCGATTGACGTCCCACCTAATCGCCTGACGGTTGCTCAAGAGGCTGCAACTTCTTTTATTGAGAATCAAGCGGATGGCACTCAGATAGGTATCGTCGCCTTCGCCGGGTTTGCCGAGATAATCGTGCCTCCAACTAACGACAAAGATGCTCTGAACGAGGCGATTAACAATCTCACGACATCCTTGGGTACTGCCATTGGCAGTGCAACCCTTAAGTCGATCGACGCCTTAGCCGAAATCAACGAAGCGGTCGCTCCTAGCGGGCTTAATTTAAGGAGCGAAGAAATAGAAACAGGACCTTCTGATGGTCTTTACCAGCCGGACATTATCGTTTTGCTAACTGATGGCGCCAACAGCCAAGGTCCGCACCCGCTCGATGCAGCCCAACAAGCGGCCGACCGGCAGTTGAGAGTATTCACTATTGGCTTCGGTACAGCAGATCCTCGGGAGATGACCTGTACCCGGCAGCAGCTGGGGAGCGATGTCTTTAATGGTGGTTTTGGGGGTGGTTCTCGCAGCGGTTTTGGGGGTGGATTTGGAGGCGGTGGTGATTTCAGGCGCTTCCTGGTTATCGACGAGGATACGTTGCAGACAGTTGCAGATACGACTGGTGGCTCTTATTTCCGCGCCCAAAATGCAGACCAACTGTATGAGGTCTTCCTCAATTTACCAACTCAAATCAGTTTGCAAGAGGAAAGTCTGGAAATTAGTGTGGCTTTTTTGGCCATCGGCGCGATCTTGGTCACAGCGGCGGTCGGTCTATCACTTCTGTGGAATCGATACCCGTAGAGTCAGCGATCGGGAACCTTCGTCTCCTTGTCGACAAGTTTGTTTCATTCATCTGTGCTCAGCTGTTTAGATTCGGATCTGCCAAGACAAATTAGGCCAGTATCATTGATGGCAAAGACGGCGGCAGAACGTTATTGATTTGACTCAGGTTGGGGATTATTCATTTGTCTCCTACTGACTGTCGCAAGAGAGTTTAGTGTAGCATGACGCTATGTACTCGGCCACAAATCATTGGCCGGTTTTTCCTCGTTCTGGCGATTTGTTTCGGCGGCGAACCTCGCCCTTGCTCAGGGGGATGGTCCGCCGGCCGACCAAAGTGTAGCATACAACACGCCTATCCTCGTCTTTCTGTTGCTGGAAGTGGTAGGTCACCCGGGACTCACCAAACCCCAAAACGCCAATGAATCGCCGCATGGCTGATGGGGAGATATGCCACCAAGTTGTGGCTGGTTCGTTCAACCGGGCATCAGGCACAAAAAGCATGGTACTGCCATGCCGGCCGATAGGCAGCAAGTATCTGGCGAAGTTGACCCAGCTCCAAACAGGTTCGGTGATGATCACAGTCTCGCTGGTCAGGCGAAGCGCATTCTGCAAAGCCAGAAAGGGATCGCGCAAATGAAGAAGGATCGAGCCAAAAGTAGAGACATCGACAGAGCCAATTTCTTTCGGAATTGCATAGACATTGCCGTAAACAGCCTTGACCTGGGAATTGAAGGCTTTATGGGCCAGCCAGAAGCCGTTCTTGATTCGTTCCAGCCACGGCCGGGCGTGATCCGCCCTTTCAAGATAATCAACCCCGGCGAAAGGCACGATATCAACATCGTCGTCGGCCGATAAATCATAGGCGATTACCTGGGCTCCTTGGTTCTCCATGTGGAAGGAAAGGAAACCACTGGCTGCACCTACCTCCAAAACCCTTTTATTCTTCAGATTTACTTTGCCAAGGTACTTTTCAACATTCGGCCGCAAATCCCACATCCCCTCCATTAAGCCGTAACCGGGAAGATCCATCGTATGATAAAAAATGCAATCTTCAGGGGAGTCGACGTCTCGTGGTCTGGCAAAAATGTTATTTTCATTCATGTTGTTCAGTTCCAAATAATCAGGTCAGTATACGAAATCAGCTTAACCTGCCGATTAAGTTCCCTCGACGATACTCACCGCTCTTTCCTATCGGGTCTCTTGGCCATCTTTAACGGCTACAATAATAGGCCCGTTTTCGTATCCGGCAACGAGTTAGCTCAAAATATTTTGCCTTGCCTATTTGACTGACCTTCACATTGCCGGCCAATAGTTAATGGTCGAAAGTGGCATAATATTAACTTAACATAACTTATAAAGATGTGATGAATCTGAAAATTGGTGGCCGATTTACGCCAGTATCGCTAGAATAGTCGGGTTTTGCTCTGCCAGAACCTGCAGATTATGTGGCAAATGATCCTTGTCTCCGCCATGATGGTTTGGTCCGGCACCTGATGACATCTGAAGAATAGCTTGCTGCCAGGGTTATGAGCTGGATGCAAGAAGAGTGTCCCGACATAATTCTTTGAGGAGAATGTAATTGAAAATAGGTTTTACCGGTCTGGAACTTCCAGAAGGAAAGATTAGATACAACGACAAAACGCTGGTTGCATTATCGATGAAAGATAAGCCAAAGAAAGTATCGCCTTTCTATGTGGATTTCCTTCTCGATGAATTCGATAAGTGCGATGTAATCGTCATAGCCAGGAGCACAATCCTGGACCTTCTGATTCATGACATGGAGAAGGTTGAAACACGCCTGGCGCGGCTTACGAACGCTGACGAGATAGCGCTCCTACAAAGATGTTTAAACAATCTCGAAATGGAAGTGCCGCTTTGTGATCTCCAATTAACGGATCAGGAAATTAGCGTGGTAACGACGGCCGCGCCTTTTAGCCTGAAACCAGTGATCCAGGTAGAAGGAAATGAAGACATTGATGACATCATAGCTTGGGCGCTGGACAAGGCCGGTCTCATGTTCTTCTATACCTCTGGCCCAAAAGAGTCACACGCCTGGTTGGTGGAAAAACACTCGAACATAGTTTCCTGCGCAGCCAGGATCCACACCGATCTGGCTCGCGGCTTCATCAAAGGAGATGTCGTCAGCTTCGAAGAGTATATGAGCTGTCATAGTTTCAATGAAGCCAAGGCAAAAGGTGTAGCACGACTGACGGACCGCGATTACGTGGTACAGCCCAGGGAGATTATCGAGTTCAGGTACAATGTCGCCCATTAGCGTTGGTTTGGGCCACGAACTGCGGTCAAAAGGCCAGGGTCAAAAAAAATCGGTCAATCGCTTCCTATTTTGCCAGCATCATGGTTAAAACCTACCAAGCCGCCAGCCTCTTCCAGCGCTAAGGATTGGCCACTACCAGCGACGGGCAGATTTCCGAAATTAGTCTAAAAAGATAAACAAAATCCGATCAATCAAACCCTTTTCTGTTTAAAAAAGTAACTCAGTCAGCATCTCAATGTGTAGGCTGATATTGCTGACCAGTTGGCCCAACCCAACTCGGTTCGTGGAGCTTTCTAGTACCGCCTGTAGCTGATGATGCACGAGGCGGGGAAGATGTGCGGCCTGGTGACCAATCCCGACATTTCGACTATTGAACGTTTTGTTACCTGTTAGAATTGGAACGACGTTTTCGATTTTCGGCCGCCGTTTTGACTAATTGGTCGAAAATGCGTTGCTGGCTAGGGTCTTCAGCGGCCGACATTTCTGGATGCCATTGAATAGCCACA
>JAHEJP010000470.1 GCA_024638855.1 Chloroflexota bacterium | reverse complement strand
TGGCATAGGCATTCGCCGCCGGACGAGAAAGCCCCAGGCTCAAGGCTCTGGCAGCATCATCGCGAGCCCCTTTTGGAACCTGGCGTTTATTCTGAGCCTTGAGGGCGGCCGATTGCAAATAACCTTCGGCCGATTTGGGATTGGCTTTCAAAAATGCCCATAATTGTTTACTGGCCTTATTCTTTTCGCCGTGGGTCCTGTATGCTTCCACCAATTGAAGTTGTAAAGTGAGGTCGTGGGGATTGGCGGCCGCCTTAGTCTCTAAGGCCTTGAACTCTTCTTGGGCTACCAAGCTCTCGAATGCCGGCATTTCAAACACACCTTGCCGGTCAGCCCAATAAAACAGAACTAGCGTTCCCAAGTGTACCGCCAATGTGATGCCGCTCAATAAGGGTGTTGCGCTGAAATTATAGATAACGCGCCAATCGCCAACGAAAGTGACAAGAGTAAACACAGGGTAAAAGACAAGCGAATAGATCAGATGCACACGCAGTACACGCCAACCAAAGTATTGGTAGGAACTATGGCGAATTCGCTTGAATAATAGCCATACGACGACGCCATAGATGAGTGAGCCAATGGTACCTGCGAGGCTGATAATCCAATCTTGATCAGGCGTGAAGAAGCCAACCGGTACAACGTAACCCCAGTAAAAACCGTAACCGGCATCGATAATTTGGCCCCCAAAAAGCCAGATCGCCACGGCATGAGCCAATTCGTGAACAATTACGCCAAGGGGAATTCCCAGAAAGAAGGCTGCCTGGTCAATGAGACGCTTTTGCCATTGTCGCAGGGGTTCACGCTGAAGCTCGGACCATCGTTGTCGGATATTACCGCCTACGCGCAAGGCGTAATAGACATTTAACAACGATATCATAATGAACAATATTGATAACGGATCGCTTGCGATTTGCCCGAAGAATGTCATGTATTTGCTCTAGTAATTCGACGCTGTGTTATTTTGCGTGAAGCTATCTTAAACTATAAGTTTGCCGTATCAGTGGACTTAACGCCACATTTTTGTTCTCCTTCAGAGCTTTGGCTAATCATAAATGAACCGATTGGGCTACTACCACCCATCACATTCTTATGTTAAAATAACTCTTAAGGCAATGATTTTTGTCTGGTATCAATTTGTAGTATCCGACTTTGAATATATTTTGTTTGGCAGCCACATGAATAGCTGTTCATCGTTTGACCTATCCCCGACCCGGGTAGAGTTAGGAAGTGAAGACGATGCCACTTAGCGAGAAGGCAAGGTTTCTAGGCAGCCTGGAGATTTTTTCCGACCTGAACGAAGAGGAGTTGGCCGATTTAGACAGCATCGCCGACGAGTTCGAGTTCGAAAAAAACGCGATGATCGCCTATCCGCGAGATATGGCCAACCGGATGATCATCGTCCGTGAAGGCCGGCTGTTTTCTTGTCACCGTGATAAGAATGGCATCGTCCGTGATTCCCGCTCCTACTTTTCAGGTGACTACTTTAACGATACCTGGCTTTTCACCACCCAAGTCCATACCGATAGCGTGAGGGGGGCTGAACCAGGTCGTTTTATATTTATCGAACAAAAGAAGTTTCTCGATTTTCTTAAGAGAAACCGGGATGCAATCGACTATCTCGCGCTTTCTGATGAAGCGAACCAAGCCGCAGGGGGCAGTCCAGTTGTCAAGACCGGCGGTCGATTCAAATCGCTAAAGCTTCTTCCCAATGAGATCATCGCCTATGAAAAAAGGCGCAGCATCGCCGTCTTACTTTTCAATATCGGATGGCCGATCATGCTGGCGGTTCTCTTGATCAGTCTCGTCGCAGCATTTTTGGGATTGAGCTCCACCGGCGCCCGGGTGATCGTCTTACTTCTGGCCTTATTGACCCTGTTCATCGTGATCTGGCGGGTAATCGATTGGACCAATGATTACTTCGTCATAACCAGCAAGCATATCATTCATCGGGAATATAACCTTCAAAAATTCCAGGCCAGAATCAACAAGATTCCGGTTGACCAGGTACAGAGCGTTGAGGTCTTGAAACCTAATTTCTTTTCGACGGTGCTCAACGTTGGCAGCGCCCGGATTACCACGGCCGCCCAAACAGGCACGGTCATATTCGACAACGTCGACAACCCGGCCGAGATACAAGATATTATCGAGGAACTCAGAGCTGAGACTCAGGCCCTGGATGAGGGCCAAGTCCAGCAAGACATCCGGGCTCTCTTTGACAAACATTTCGACGTTGGGCCTGGTTACAACAAGGTCAAAGTACTCGCTGATGATTGGGGCGAAGATTCGACACCGGCCGAGGTGATGGGCATCCTGTCACAACTGGGCAGGCGTCTTACCCGTGGTGTGGGCACAAAAATTATCTCCCCGGATGGATCGATCACTTATCGAAAACATCCAGTCACGCTATTGGGCCGTACCATGTGGCCCATGCTGGTCGGTTTGTTTCTCATCATCCTGATCGTGATGTTCGAAGGCCGGATCAGGCTGTTTTTTGTCGGCCTCTTGTTCCTCAATTTCTTATGGTACATTTGGAAGTTCGAAGATTGGCGCAACGAAACCTACATACTGACTGACCAACTCATCATCGACATCGATCGCCTACCATTTTTCTTTGGTTCTAGCCGCAAACAGGCCGAGTTGGCCAATGTGCAAAATGTCAGTTCGGAAAAACCCAGCCTTTTAGCCAATCTATTTAACTTTGGCAACGTTAAAATCGAGACGGCAGGCGCTTCGCCCGACATCGTTTTTGAGAGCGTCGGCCGGCCCAACCGGGTTCAACGAGACGTCTTTCAACGGCGAGAGGCATTTAAGTCAAAACAGCGGCAGTCGCAACGCGCACAACGCCGGCAAGAGTATGCTGTGGTGGTGGATGTATACCAGCAGGCCCAAGAAGTCAACCACATCCCCAGGCGAATTTAATAGATCGCAACTTTATTCTACAACGGAGCTAAACAAAAGAAAGATTCAGGCAGTGAAATATTCGCGCGTGTGGGCTGCCTCAAATGCTGATAATACACTGCTGATTTCAGCGGTTCTGCTATTCTTGGGTCACAGTTTTGGCCTTTGGCGGGTATAGTCTAAAATCATGCCTTGCAATTGTGTGGGCAGTAGCTCGTCTATTTGAGAAAAACTATCTACAGAGCCGTTGAATCTCAAAGTATCAAATGTACCTGGACACTCAATAACAAGCCTACCAGATCTTAAATTGAAATAACGAAAATACTTCAAACTTTACTAGACCAATAAATGAATCATGACCATTCTCAATGTTGAAACGCTGTCCAATCCCATATTAAGAAGAAAAGCCCGTGATGTTAAGGTCTTTGACGACAACTTGCAGAGCCTCATCGATAATATGATCGAAACCATGCGCGACGCCAACGGCGTTGGCCTGGCAGGGCCGCAAGTGAACCAGCCGTTAAGGTTAACTGTGGTCGAATCTTTGCCGGAGCGGGACGACGAGGGCAACGAAATAGAAGGTAGCCGGGAACTGTTTGTCCTGATAAACCCCAAGATAGTCTCTAAATCACGCAAAATGGAAACCGGCGTCGAAGGCTGTTTGTCGATTCCGGGTTGGCTTGGCGAGGTGGAACGACACGAATCGATTCGGGTTAGAGCCCAGGATCGGCGCGGCCGGCAGATTCGTTTGCGATTGAAGGATTGGACGGCGCGCATCGTTCAGCACG
>JAHEJP010000469.1 GCA_024638855.1 Chloroflexota bacterium | reverse complement strand
TAACCAATCAGCCGTTTCGCCTCGGGCGGCTGCAGTAGGATGCGTTGATAGAAAGACCACGCTTGCCTGGCCCAGAGAGCGCCGGGCCGGTCGGGCTGCTTTTCGCCACTGTCCTCGATTCCATGGATTGTCCAAACGCCTTTCCAGGCGTTGGATGCCCCGCCCTAGTCCATCACCGGTGGCTCCATAAACGATGTTGCCTCCTTGCCGCTGCAGCAAATTCAGTAAATAGACGAGTAATTGGGCGACAGCCTCGTTTTTGCCGCTCTGCCGGGGGAATATCAACAGAAACTCCCGTCCCTCACGAGACAATACGCTGTCAGCTATTTCCTGAGCAGGTCTCGCCTGATACCCAAAAAGAGGTAGGTCAATCATCAACTGGGAAAAATGGGCAACATCGGATAATGCCGCCCGAAAGAAGGTCAATCCTAATTGGTTCGAGGACTGAGGTGAAAGAGGAGAACTGCCGCCGGAATCTGATCCTAGAGTCATATTAAGTACTTGACATAAATTAGAAATTCAAACCTGGCCGAAGTCGTCGAAGCTCCTCGGTCAGTTCGCCGATAAGGCCGTGACGAAAACAATAACCAACCAGTCCACGCATGCGGGCAGCTCGGCCGGACCCCTGCAAATCATCATAATTGACCGACAGGGCGAAACAGAGTGAACGTAACTCCTCCTCATCGAATGAACGCTCCAGATTATGGATGAGCCGGGCCAGGATCAACTGTTCCAGCCCGTCAACGATTCGGCGAATCCGGCCGAGTTCGGTTAGTACCAAGGCTTCTATTGGCCCGGACAACCTCTCCGGCCGGTTGCGCCAACGGGCGAGGGCTAGCTTGAGCGCCTCGTCGCCCGAGGGTTCATCGCCAATGCGTCTTGATCCTTCATGTATGCTCATAGATCGATTCCCTTCATCGTCGACAATTCATCGAGTGCTTGGGCCATGGCGCCGCTGATACCCTCGGCCGCTTCGCCTGAGAGCGCGCGTTGGGCGCGTAATAGTTGGGCAATTGTCCGAGCTCCGTTGAAAAGCAGCGTGGCCAGGTGGGCGGTTTCTTCAGGCCCCAATTCTTCCTCCAATTGGTTTAGGATGCGCCTGATGGCTACCCGGGTGATGGCAACTTCGCCGTTCAGGCTGCGATCCAGGGCCAAGCCGACCAGAGCCTTCAATTCTTCAGAACTGAAACGACGATTGTAAAATAATTCTGCTTCCGATTGCGGTTCCTCTTTTTTTGGATTTATCAAGAAAGGATCTTTTTCCTGCCCGGCTGGCCTGTCAGCATGGGCGCGACAAAGGGCTGGTTCACTGCCGCGCTGAGCCCAGGCTTTGCAAGGACGGCCTGTTCTTGTGGTGGCGGTGCATTTTCGAGTCATCTGCATCATTTAGGCAGGCGGGTAGAAACACCTAGTCCTTGGGGCGCTCCCGCCTCAAAATCATTCGTTAGTACTAAAAATAATGAGCATCAATTATAGCACATATGTTCTAATTCGGCAAATAATAGAACATCATTTCCCAACCAAAATAAAAGCCGGGCTCTTTCGAACCCGGCTATATTTAGGTAAGGATTTCTGCTAAGTTAACGGAATTTCAGGGTAAGTGGGCGCCGAACTCGCCGTACAGCCAATCCAGATCGTCGGCTCTATCAACCCGGTAAACTCCTCCGGTCCCAGCGCAATTACCATTAAGACCGAAAGAAGTGACTCCGGCAACAACAAGTGATTCACCTCTGAAATTTGGACCACCTGAATCGCCAAAGCAAGTTCCACCCGTTGAATGATTATTGGACAATAGTAGGGAAAAATCACCTGTAAAGCCGGGTGTGTTGATTTGAATGAGGCGTGGGTGGGCTACCATGCGAACCCTTTCAGCTTCGACAAATACGGGGTTGATTCTCTGAAGGCCATAGCCAACGGCCGTAAATGTCGTATCCTGCCTGCCTCGCCGCGTCTTCAAGACATCCAGTTCATCCAATTCTGGCAGCAAACCATATTTGTCCATCTCTACTGGCGTATCTAGGACCACGACGCCCAGGTCGTAGAGGAAAAAGGCGTTGGGATCGTATTGTGGATGGGTGTATGCAGTGCCATCAACACTGGTAGGGCCTCCGTCAGGATAGCCGTTGTCCGGAATTCCACCCTCAACGTCGGATTCAAACCAGATTGTGGCCGAAGTAGCCGGGGCTTCCGTGCAATGCCCTGCCGTCAAGAATAGGGTAGGCGAGAGCAAGGTGCCGCTGCAACGCCACAGTGGATTGTCATCAACATCTTTAGCCACCATGAGGCCGACAAACGGATGACCATCCCCATCCAGTTCGCCGTTCGTGATGGCGGCCGCCGTACCAACGATGGCTAACAACAGGATGAGTGGAATAATCAGGGCGCTTATCTTTACAATGCGCCGGGAAAACAGTCTCTTAAACATTTTTATATCTCCTAAAACGTCTATATCATTGGTAAACGAATGATCCCGTCAAGGTAGCAGACGCTGCAATTGCGAGATATCTCATAGCCAATTGTTCGCCTGTACACCTCCTCGCCACACCAGAGCTAACTGCCAATAATTCTTCGGGTTGAATTTGGTCTGCGGCGGTTTGCTTCAAGGCAATTGTTGGGTTAAACCCCATTCCATAAAGATTTATGTTATGACACTTACTACTCTGTTAATATGGTAAATGATCACCCTTTCTTTGTCATGCCTGCGTAGGCAGGCATCCAGTCCTTTGGATTCCCGCTCTACGCCTTCGCGAGAGCAGACACTGTGCAGGCATGGCGTATTTCGCCAAGAATTCAAAAACCAACCTAACCAAGCACTTTGGCCCTAGATCAGGTTGTTTCAATATACTCGTGTAAATACTCTAGCAAAAAAATTCCTGTTTGTCACCTGCTAATCCCAAGCGCCAAACCACTAATCTGGCCTCAGCTCTTTAACGTACTCGTCGTACTGCCGCACCTGGCGCATGCCGACCTTCTGGTAAAAGTGATGGGCATCCGGCCGTTTGGATTCGACGCTCAAACCGACATTATCAAACCCACGTTGGCGATAGGCGGCGAAAGTATGTCGCAACAAGGCTGTACCCAGTCCCTTGCGTCGCCAATAATCGGCCACCCCCAACTGGCGAACCCAGCCCCCGGCCGGATAGGGAAACGAGAGGCAAGCCCCGACAAGATCAGCGCCATGCATGGCCAGGAACCACAGCTCAGGATCGTATATGTCCGCTCGCTTCATATGTTCTCGCCATTGTTCGAAGGTCGAAGGCCTGCGCTCTGGCTGGTAAAAGGCGGTCTCGATTAGTTCGTAAATAGCTTGATCGCCCGAATGCTCCCCGGCCGTGATAAGCCGGATTCCGGCCGGCCAAATCGCTATTGGCGGCGGTTCTGTTAACTCGATTCGCATCTGGAAATAGTAACGTCCGGCTTGAAAACCGGCCGCGGCGGCGATTTGTCGCTGCTGCCGGTTGACATGGGCCAGGAATATTCGGGCCATTGTTCCGGTCGTCTCACCACGCTCCTGGGCAAATGCGGGACCGCGTCCCAGGCAAAGATCGAGCAGGGCTTTGTCCAGTTCCTCTCCGGGCCAACCAGGATCCGTGTAGAAAAGGTAATGCACATCGGATCCCCAAGGCAGAACGGCCGCGTAGCCAGCCAACTGGCCGTCCGGTCTAGTAACTAGCCAGGCGTCCTGCTGTAAATC
>JAHEJP010000106.1:9828-13847 GCA_024638855.1 Chloroflexota bacterium | reverse complement strand
AGGTTTCACGCCGGCGGCTGGCCCTCAGCCAAGATCCACGTTTCCGCGACCCGCGTAAACGAGTCTACATACTGGAGGGTCTTAGTGATGCATTGATGGCGGTTGGCGAGTATTCTCAGGCAATGCACTACTTACTGGAGAGAGAAGAATTGGCCGTTCATATTAGAGACGTTACCGCACAAGTTTGGGCCTTGAGTCTGCAAGCTCTATGCTTGTTTCGACTAGATCGCTGGGAGGAGCTTCTCAAAATTGAGGTGATGCTACATGAGCTTGAACGACGCTATGCCGGTGATCAACTCGTCAGCGGGGGCAATTGTGTTGTAATATCCATAAGCGCGGCCGCACGGGCCTTGCAGGGCGATCTTGGGCGGGCTCAAGTCATGCGCAAGCAAGCCTATGCCATAATGGCCCCCGGCCCTGGGGGATCGCCCGAAAACTGGGGCCGAACCCAGTATTATTGAATGTGCCTGCCATTGTTGGCCGAGGGCGAGTTCGCTCTGGTGCGGGATTATTTGGAGGCAGCCGGCAACAAGCCCCAAACGGCGCGCGGTCTCTTATTTCACGATAACGAAATCCACTCAATGTACCTAGATCTAGCCGTGCGGCAGCGTGACGAGGTCGCCCTGCGTCAATACGCGCCGCTGGCGGAAGAGACGGCCGTACGCGACGGTCACATCCTGCATCAAGCAAGCGCCCATCGGGCCTGGGGGGTGCTGCACCGGATCCAGGGTGAATACCCGGCGGCCGAGGTTCGACTAAATCAGGCTCTGGAATTGTTCCAGGGGCTGGGCACGCGCTGGCAAATCGGCCGCACGCTTTATGAGCTAGGCGAGTTGGCTCAAGCCCGAACCGACACGGCCGGCGCCCGCGCTTATTTCTCCCGCGCTTTGGCGTCATTTGAAGAAATGAAAGCCGGTCCTGACATGGCGCGAACCCAGGTTGCGTTGGCATCTCTGGTCTAACAGTGTCAGTTGGATAAAGGTAATGGGTTTCCAGGTTACTTAGAAAAGCGGATAGGAAATCTGTCTGCGTATAAAGAAAAACCCCAATAATTTGCCAAGATCATCTTCGATCGGGTTGGTGGCCTTCATCTCTATACCTTTTGGTCAAGGTACACGATAAGGAAATCAAGGCAAAAAACCTCTGGCGCTCATGGGTTACTAGACATTTTTACCAAATTCACCTCAGGGCATTTGGGGAAACACGAAGTCAAAATTTGGCATGACGAATAGCTGGCGATAGATGGAAAACGCTTGATCGTCGCTTACTTCAATTTCGCCGGCTTCAATCAAGGTAGCCATATCGCTGATGAAATATCGTGTCTTTATGTATGTGTCCAAATTTTGTGATAGCACCAAATCTGTGTCAGCTGATGCTACCTCCCCCACTTGCCAGCCTTCGTCAGAAGGATGAAAAGCCCATATACCACCACCTGGGCCAGTGATATTCAGGGCAAAAGAAAAATCTTGTTCTTTGGCCCGGCCAGCATCGAGGAAAAAGGCAGTTGTGGGAATAGTCAGGAACAAGGGGATTCCGGGAATAACTCCACCCAACATGGCATGGGTCACTTCCGGCCCAACCAGCGTTCCAGCATGGCCATGGCGGATGCGAGCCTCCTCCATGTGTTGCCATGTATGGCCGGCGCAGAAGACCAAAGCGACTTGAGCAGGGCGGAAGCCCCGCATATTAAGCAATGGGAACCAGGCCGGTTTGGCCAGATCGGCATCGGTCAACTTAGCGCTGACTTGCCGCACATAATCCCGGCTATCGCGCATTTGCTCCAGGGATTTTTCTACTTTTTGACCTTCTGGACGGGCAGCAAAATTGCCCTGATTCCAGGCATTGAGTTCGTTAAAGGTGCGGAGCTGGATCTGTTCGACGACCGGCAAGGCTTCACCATACTCAATCGGCCGGGCCACGCATAAGCGGTCCATGTAGGAGAGATGGTATGGCAGATCGGCAAATATCCAGTCCGCTCCGTGGGGACGCTGCCAATCGGCGGGCGACATCTCATCAAATAACGAATCCAGCGCTGACCATAACTCCTCCAACGAAGCGCGCATCCCGCTAACCATCATATTTCCATTACCTGACATTTATCACTCCTATTCATCTTTGGTTTTCTGACTTTGGCCACACTTAAGGAGGGTTTCTCCCACAAGACGCCGGGCTTCGGGTAAGAAGGCATTCGCTTTCAATATTAGCGCCACCTCGATCATCTCGCCAGAGATCCCATCGACCCGGGTTGGATCGTCTAGCGCGAGTGCCACCTCGTAACTCCAGCGTAACTCGGCTGGATAAACTTAATCCATAGAAAAAAGGAGTTCGTTATGGATCAAGATATGGTTTCGTTTGTCCTTCGTTTCGTCCGTGAGGCCGGCGAAGATCAACAGGCCCGCTGGCGCGGCATCATCAAGCACGTGCAAAGCAATACGGAAACCAGTTTCAACCAATTTGCCGAGGCATTAGCCTTCATGCAAACCTACGTCAACGACGTGGTCGAAGCCAGCCTGGACGAAAACCAACGTTTGAGCCAGGGACTGGGCGAGGGCAATCCCTTCATGGAGACGGCCCGGATGTGGGGCGACATGATGCCCCGTTACACCCAGATGATGATGGATTCCATGGGCAGCGCTAACCTATCTGAGCCGGTGGAGAAAGCCATGGACGCCACCTTCGCCGCCTGGGGCATGCCCACCCGATCTGAACGAGAAGGAACGGCCGCTTCTTTGCAGACTGTCACCCGCCAATTGGAGCAGATGACAAAACAAATGGCCGATTTAGAAAAGCAGTTAGCCGATATACAGAATAAATCATCAGATACCGAATCAAAGGAGAAAACAAATGAGTAACGACAATCCCTTCCAAAAGAATTTTGAAATGTGGCAACAGTTCAGCGAATCTTATACCAAGAATATGTTCAATATCTTCGAGACGAATCTGGAGCATTCAAAAGCGTTCCAGGCTCAGGTGCAAGAGGCCGTCAACCAGGCCGTGGAGACCCAATTTGAGATGATCATGAGCGGCCTCAAGTCGGTAGAAGAGCAAATCGGCGAGCTGTCCAAGACCATGAGCGAAATGGCTCAATCCCAACAGGCCCCCAAGAACGGCAAAAAGTCCTAACCTTTGTCCAAGACATTCACTAGCCGGGGATCTTTATGCTCCCCGGCTTTTTAGATCCCCCTCCCGTAGGATCACTTCAAGGCCCAACAGGTCACAGGCCAGCCGTTCGTAGATTTCCACCGTCGAATAACCATCATTGGCTGAGGTCTCCAGGGCGGAACCAGCTCCAGTGTGGGCGCTTACAGAGTACGGCCGCTGCGACCCACATCACTTACATGCTTGCTGTGCCTGCCATATGTCCAGGCGCGTTGCACCTTTCACTCAATCGGTCTGATTGAGATCCGCTTTAGGTACTGGTGAATAGTGTTCGACGACCTCTCCCTGGTCGACCACGAATGATTCAACGCCGTACTCGGCCGTGATTGACCGGGCCAGAGAATCGATGTACTCGATGGTCGTCACGGCCGTGTCATGGGATGGGCGACCTAAAACAACCGCCGTGATGTTTTTGGTCTGGACCACTTCTTTTAAGGCCTGGCGGAATTCACCATGCAAGACCAACCTATTTGCCTCAACACCCCTCTTTTGGGCACGCTCTTCGGCGATAGCTAACAAGAATTGGCCTAGTTCGTCCAACTCTTTTTCTATCAGACCCAGTTGCACGGGTCCGGCAATGTGGTCCAGAAAATGAACGTTACTCACGTAAAGCAGCAATAAGTCCGCTCCCCGCTCCAAGGCCAGGTCGCAGGCCCAATCCTGGTTACGGTAAGTTGTGTCGCCACCTCGGGTAGGATAAAGAACTGTCGCCACGATTCATTTGCCTCCTGGAGCGAGATCAGATCGAACCCCGCTGCAAAGCCATTACAAATGCGGGTTCAACAATATAGTAATATGAAACGTACATTCAATCTGCACTTGCCTAAGCATTTGCTTCAGCATTTGCTTCAGCATTTGCT
>JAHEJP010000106.1:0-9728 GCA_024638855.1 Chloroflexota bacterium | reverse complement strand
TGCCACAATCAACAGTCCCATCCAATGTCTATTCTTATAAAAGATTTGTTGATTGTCTATAGCACAAAACGTACCAAAAGCCATAGAAAACCGACAGTCAGAGTCAAAAATGTTACCGGCATACCAACTTTTAAAAAGGCCATGAAAGCGATTGGCCGGCCGGCCTGGGCCGTGATTCCGCCGGTCACCAGGTTAGCTTCGGCCCCGACTAACGAGCCGTTGCCGCCCATAGCCGCGCCCATGGACAGAGCATAATATAGCACATTGGACTGCGCTCCAGGTATGGTTAAGGTTAAGAAATCGGCCACCGGCAACATGGAGGCTGCCAGGGGGATGTTGGCGATGACAGTTGAAAGGGTGCCCACGCCAAAAACCATCACAAAGATGGCCAGCGGCAAGCTATCGCCCACGAGTTGGCTGATGCTCTGGGCGATCAAGCTGATGGCGCCAACTTCTTGCACCGCGCCCACGATCATGAATAGGGCCATGAAAAAGACCAGCGTCGTCCAGTCCACGGCCGTGATCATCTTGTGGATGTCTGGCTTGAGCCAGATCAACAGCGCCGATGCGCCGATGATCGCCGGCACGGCCGGCACGACGTGAAACTGTTCGCCGATGACGAAACCAATGATGATGAACAGAAAGACGAGGCCCGATTTGCGTAGTTGGTTGGGATGCTCGATTTGGGCGTTCTCTTCCAACATTTTGTACAACGTAGGCGAAATGCCGCCGCTTTGTTTGCGCCACTCGGCCCGGTAGTGCCAGAGGATATAAAGAGCCATGACCACCAGGGCCACCACCACGCCGACCGTTTGGTTGACCAGGAAATCGGTGAAGCCGATCCCGGCGTGTGCGCCGATTAAGATATTGGTTGGCGTGCCGATGAGCGTGCTGATGCCGCCGACGTTGGAAGCCAGCACTTCAGGGATGATCAGGGCCAGGGGGTTGATGCCAATAGCCAGGGCGATCTGTAAGCTGATGGGCGTCATCAACAGCATCGTGGTGAAATTATCGAGTAAGGCCGAAGCCACGGCCGTCACACCCATCAAAATCAAGACCAGTAACCAGGAGCGGCCGCCGCTGAGCCGGTAGGCCTGGAAAGCTGTCCATTGGAAGATGCCCGTGCCCTCGATAACGGCGATGACGATCATCATGGCCATGACCAGGAAAATCACTTCCCAATTGATGTAGGTCAAGGCGCGCTCAAAGGAGATGATATATAAGCTGGGATAAGCTGCCACCCCGGCGAAACTGACCAGGAAAACGGCCGATAAACCCGCCAGGGCGGCCGTCGTGCTGTGTAATTTTTCGAAGGCGATGATCAACAATACCGACACGAAGATTAACGTCGCCGCCCAAAAACCGGCCGTGACCTGGCGCTGCAATGTGATTTCGCCGAAGCCAAAGGTGCCGGTCACCAATAATTCAGCCAGGTCATTGGTGGTCAACTCCAGGCTTTCCTTCTGAAAGTGCGGCCGCTGGATGACGATCGTCAGACCCGCCTCCGGTTCTTCTTCTAACTCTAATGCCCAATTACCATCCTCCTGGCTTTCGGTTTCGGCCAGGGACTCTTCCACGCTGGGCATGTGGGCCGTGACCTGGGCGTTCACCACCGGTTGCTGCTGACTGTCGAGCAGCTGGGCGGCGATCACATAATTGGGTTGTTGGTTGCCTCCTGGTTCCGTTTGACCGGCCTGGGCCATGCCCACGATGGAAAAAACCAGGGCAAATAGCAAAATAAAGGCGGCCAAAGCGTGCTGCCAGGACCTCCACCAGCGGCGACGCCAATGGCCTAATTTGGTCACTCTATGACCCATTCATGATTTCCTACGAGGCGGGACAGATGTTGTACGATACATCGTAGTTTACATATCGCCTACCCATTCAGCAAATAGGGGGCTCAGGTCGCAGCCGCAATGTTCTTCGGCCAGCGCTTTCATCGATACGCCTGTGGCCACGCCCCACTTGTTTTGCTGGTAATAGTCCCGTAGAAAGTCATGAAAGGTCTCTTCGCCCATCTCTTCAGCTAGCGCTTCGAAGAATAGCGGACCCCGGCCATAAACGATGGCTCCATATTCCCGACCGTCATATTCTCCGGCCGGCATACCGATGGGGATTTCGGCCATGTCGACCCGATCCCAGCGGCCTATTAAACTATCTCGGAATTGTTCGCCCCCTTGCGGGCCATAAGTGTCGACAAAATATAACATAGTCACATATTGGGTGAGCGCTTCGTCTAGCCAGGGTTCATTCAGTTGATCGTTGCCCACAACACTGTAAAACCACTGGTGACCCACCTCGTGAGCCACGGTTCCCTCGGTGTAAAACACGGCCGGCGTCTCGCCCAGCTGGGCATCGGGATCGTATAGCTCGCTGCGGATGACCACAGCCCCGGGATATTCTACGCCCAGGGCCAGGTTAGGCGTCGGGCCAACGTCGAATTCGGTGAAGGGGTAATCGCCGAAACGAGAGCCCATGCTTTCCAAAGCGGCTGTGGAAATTTCCAGAACCCGTTCATTTTGCTCGCCGAATTCGGAAAAACCATAACTATTGACCGTCGTTTCGCCAACCGTGTCGCTGATTACCGTGTAGCGGTCGCTGCTGGCGATATAAAAATCGCGCGCCGGGCCCCCGGCGATGGTCAAGATTTGATCGCCGCCGTCCGCCTGGCGGCCGATCACATTGCCAGTCGTCATCAGGACCTGCTCCTCCGGCGCCGTCACCCGGACCAGGTAAAAACCGGTGTCAGCGTAAGTCACATCCGCGTTGGGAGGCGGCAGGTCGATGTTCCAGCCGGCGTCATCATAAACGGCGACTTGTGGGTAGAAATGGGCTAGGGCCAATACATCGTCCACGGCAGCGAAAACGCCGTAATTGCTCCCACCCTCGGTCGGCACGTCGACCTCGAAATTCATGCCCACCATGGCCTGTTCACCTGGCTCCAGCGGCGCGGGCAAGGGCACGCGCAGGATCGTCTCCTGATTTCTTAATTCCGGCTCGACCGGCTGGCCATTGACCGTCAAGCCGGAGATGGTGCTCCGGCCGCCTAACAGATTTGGGTATAGATGAAAGTAAATCTCGTCCAGGCTGGCGTCTTCCTGGTTCGTGTAAAATACCTCTTGTTGGCCGGCTACCGTTAATAGATCAGGCGAGATGGCCAGATCCATATGGTAGACAGGAGCTCCCGGCAACTGATCCAGGGCGTTGGCTTCCGAAGCGATCAGGCCGGCCTGGTAAGGCGAACGATCGTCCAAGGCGAAGTTAAATAGCGGCTGTCCTGACCCGGCGCTGGCGCTTGTCGTCGTCTCGCCCTTAACGTGTTGGTCGAACCAGGCGACCATTTCCGTCGCCAGTTCCGGCTCGCGCAGGAACATATTCGTGCCGTGACCGGCGCCCTGGTACAGGATCAACTCGCTCTGCCCAAGGGCTAACTCATGCAACTGCTCCGAAGAAACAGCCGCTTCTCGATCTTCTTCACTGGCGATGATGAGCGATGGCCGCTGGCCGTATTCGACGATGCGATCGTCAGTAGTTACGCCAAAATAATCCAGGCCGGGCGAGAGCATAACCACCGTTTTGATGGCCGGCTCGTTGGCCCCGGTGACCAGTGACATGTTAGCGCCGATGCTGGCTCCGGCCACAGCCGTGCGCGTCTCGTCCACGTCCTCTCGGCCGGCCATATAGCTCCAGAATCGCGACAAATCATCGGCCGCCATCTCCCAATCCTTCTGGCCCCCGGTATCGCCATGGCCGCGCATATCCACCGTCAAGGCGGCGTAGCCCGCCTCGGCCAATTGTTGGGCCATTGGATCCCAGTCGCTCCGCCGGCCGCCATTCATGTGCAATAACATCACCGATGGCCAGGCCCCAGACCCTGAGCCGGGATAAAATGTGCCGTAAAGGGTCCGGCCGTCGGCCGCTTCAATGGTGACCTCTTCCGGCTCGTCAGGTGGTAGCGGGGTGGGGCTGGGTTCAGAGGGGGCTTCGGTCTCGGTCACTGGCTCAGAGGACGCTTCGCTTTCAGCCGCTGGCGCTTCGCTTTCAGCGCCGCTGGCGGCATCTTCTTGTGACTCTGTTTCGGGCGGGATCGGCGTCGCGATTGGTTGGGACGCGCTTTCGGAGGCGTTTTCGGAGGCGAGTTCGCCCTCACTATTATCGGCCGTTTCTTCGGCCCCGTTATTGCAGGCTGCTAGCAGGGCGATTAGGAGTAAGACGAAGATAATTTTGATCGGTTTCATGATTCCTTTTCCACAAAGCACAAGCTACCAGCCTGTGCTACATTCTTCTCTAAAGTAAGTCTACCTTATCCCATTTCACCAGACTGTATTCTGCTTTTCTAAATCGGGATGCGATCCCGGCCACATTGGGGATAGACTGGCCTATTCTGGAGTCTCCAATAATTCTGGATCGATATTCAATGGGCCGGATAAGGTCCGCAGAAAAGCCTCCAGTTGGTCCAGTTCAATCTGGGTGAAACCCAAGGGTATTAGATCTGTGTGACCTGTCGGCCCCAGCCCGGCCGGCGCCTGGTTGTAATGATCCAGCACCTCGCCCAAACTCCGGAACTGGCCGACATGCATATACGGCGCGGTTTCGGCCACGTTGCGCAGCGAAGGTACTTTGAAAGCGTTCATGAGCTCTTCTCCAAACATCTTGACGAAGCGCAACTCTTCACAATCCTCCGCTACTGCGTCACTATAAGAGCCCTGACAATTGAATTCATCCTTGACCACTAACTGCACGCCGCCAAATCGGCCGATATCCGGCGGCTGGCCGGCCGGGTCGGGCACGCCGATGCTGTGGAAACCGTTATTGGTGAACAAGGGTCCATTGTGGCATTGGGTGCAGTTACCCCGGCCGATGAATAACCGCAGCCCGGCCACTTCATCCGGGTTCAAACTTTCGGCCAGGCTCACTTCATCGCCGTCGAGCAGCGCATCTACATAGGCGTCGAACCGGGAAGGGCCGGGATTGATCTGCCTCTCGTAGGCGGCGATGGCTTTGCCGATATTGGCGTATACCTGGTTGACCAGCACGCGGTCGGCCGGAGCCATGCCATCCCAGGCGGCCCGTAATCCGGTATCCTCGACCGGACCGGCGCTGTCGGGGAATCGACTCCGGTCAGATAGGTCGGGTAGGGGGCCGAAAATCTCTTCGTAGGCGGCCCGGTAGCCATCATCCTCGGCTACCAGGTGGGCGTATTGTGTTCGTGTCCCGCCGTGCTCGACAGCATTTTCCATGGGCGTAAGCGCCTGGGCCCATTGACTGTCTCGCCGGCCGTCCCAGAAAAACCAGGGACTATAAGCCATGCCGCTGATGCTGGGCGTATGCCGTTTTGTGCTGCCGATGGCCTGGGCCTGGGGCAAACTGTCGGTGAATACATTGTTCGCCTGGTGGCAGGTAGCGCACGAGACCTGGCCATTAGCGCTGAATCGAGTGTCGAAAAAGAAGCGTTGGCCTAACTCGGCCGCCCGGGGATCGTCGGCGTAAGCGTTGGATGGATCGGGCGGTAAGGGTGGTAGATTGCCCAGCCAGAGGGCCTGCAGCGTGGCCATCTCGGCCTCACTCCAATTGGTGAAGGATTTTTGACCTTCGACCTCGCCTGGTTCCGGAACGGCCGTGCTTGACCGCTCGGCCGTACAGGCAACGAATAACAGAGTAATCATAATCAGCGCAGCCAGTCCCGAGCGATGGCTGGCGAAATATTTAAACAAAAGCATTCTCTATTGGCGTTTGGTTACCTTTACTCCAACACCAGGTTGAAAGTAATGTTGTCGCTCTGATCGCCGGCCGTGATGGCCAGTTTAAGCTCCCACCAACCGGCCATACTGAACTTCACGCCCTCGAGCAGATAATCGCCGTCTCCCAGTTCCTCGGTGACTTCGGGCGTCGTTGGAAAACCATGGTTGTGTTCGGGCATCCCCCCGTCCACGGCGATTTCCGCCCCTTCCACCGCTGCGCCGTCGGGCGTCTCGACATGGATGGTCCAGCTATGAATCTCGTTGAGTTCGACCGGATCCGTGTTGCTGCTGACGGTCACATTGAAGGCGCCCGCCTCACTCATTTTCTCCGTCGAAGTGTCCAACTCGTCAGGCGAATCCATGGCCATATCTGCCATTTCCGATGTCGGTTCGGCATCACTTTCGCCGCCGCAAGCCGTCAAAAAGGCGACCAATAAAATCAAGGACGCGATGAATATCAAGCGATGGTAGTTCACGGAAAATCTCCTATTCTGGTAAATACCTAATCCGGCTGTCAGCTATCTCGAACCAGGATAGCATAAGCCGGCAGATAGCAGTGAATTTAATCATCCTTCACAGGAGAAATATTACTCTAGCCGCCGGGGGAGTCAAAAACGCTCATCTAAGGTAAGGACCTGCTGGCTCAACCTTCGTTGCAACCGGTTTAGTTTGTTCAACTGAGCCAGCGCAAAATCTCCAAACACGAACGGCTATTGTGGTAGGGAGTCTTCCATAGCTCGACCTTGTCCCCGGCTACCAAGGAGCCATCTGAACGGCGGCCCATAAACCATTCGCCATTGACCTGATCGACGATCGGCTGCTGTATAGTGGCCCAAATAGCTTGGACTGCCTCGAAGAAATAGTCCGCCCGGCCCAATTCGTGAACAGAGTGGCGGTGATGTACAATGGCCAGATGATGGAATTGCCGCCCCTGTAGGCGGCTGGCCAGTCCAATAACAGGCGACCGGTAAAAAATTGTGAAAATAAGGCACTTCCTCCCTCTTTCATTGTTCATTATCTTATTAGCCGCTTGTTCGTCCGCTGGCGAAGAACAAACGGGATCCAGCACCCCTGTGGCAACTGCCCAATCCGAACCGGCTTCCCCGACGCCACTGACGCCTTCTACCGAAGCGGTATCCACTAGCCCAGCCGCCCTGCCATCTGAAACTAGTCAGGAATTAAACGGCCAACTGTACTTCGTCGGTTTCGTCGGCCAACGGCCGAAACTGATCCGGCTCGATCTTCAGAGCGGCGAAGAAACGATCTTGTTCGATCCGCCGGAAAGCGCCTGGTTGAGCGAAGTAGCCGTATCTCCCGATGGGGGCCAACTCCTTCTGGCTTATAGCCCGCCGCCGGAAGGAGGCCAGATCCAGTACGGCTTCACCGGCTTATACACGATGCCGGCCGATGGTTCGGACGAGCCCCAGTCCCTGGTACAACGCGCCGATCCCTCCGAGACTTATTTCAACATCAGCTGGCCCCTGGATGAGTATTTATACTACGCCCACTTTACCCCCACCGTGGATGACGAAGGATTCATCTTCTATGGCAGCCAGGTGGAGCGGCTTCATTTGCCTGACGGCCAAGTGGAGCTCTTAGTTGAGGACGCGGCCTGGCCTCGCCTGTCGCGGGATGGCAGCCTATTGGCCTACGTGACCGAGGGCAACGATTTCTTATTGGCGGATCCCGATGGATCCAACCCCCAACCCATCCTGGATCAGGAAGCCTTCTCGGCCGTCGATGCACCGCTTTTTTCGCCAGACGGTCGTCTCATTTGTTTCAGCGCTGTTTTGCCGTCGACGGCCGCCCGGCCGTCCTTGGTGGATCGGCTGCTAGGGGTGAGTCTGGCCCAGGCCCATAGCGTGCCCTCCGACTGGTATTGCCAATCAATTGACGGTAGCGGCCAGCCCCAACGCCTGACCGAGCTTAACGCCATCGGCCTATACGGCGACTTCGACCAGACCGGCGATCAGATGGCCTTCCTCACCGCGGCCGGGGTTTACCTGATGAATGCCGACGGGGGTGAGCTGACCCAGATTCGCGAAATGGCCACCACGGGCACGATTAATTGGCTACCCTGAACCGGCCCGTAAAAATGTCATTCTGAGCCAAAGGCGAAGAATCCCTGAAACCACTCAATAGCGAAAGGCTCCAGGGGTTCCTCATTCCGCTACGTTGCATACGGAATGACCATTTTTTTTCATCGTGTAACCCTGTTGTGATAACATAACAAAACAACCATCCTTATATGATATCTTCATAAGAAAAAAGCCACTTCACTCTAAGAGTATGGATAAAATGAGGATCCTCACTGCAACCAAGGAGCTAAAAGCAGTTATAATGGGGCCATGATGATGGAATTACCGTTGTTTCCGCTCAATACCGTGCTCTTCCCCGGCATGCCCTTGGGGCTGCATATCTTTGAAGATCGATACAAACTCATGATCGGCAAATGTGTGCAGGAGCGTCAGCCTTTTGGCGTCGTACTGATCAGAAGCGGCCAAGAGGCTTTGGGCTCGCTGGCGGAACCGCATCCCGTCGGTTGCATCGCCTATATCACCCAGGTGGAGCGCCTGGAACAAGGCCGGATGAACATCGGCGCCATGGGCCACGAACGTTTCCGCTTGTTTTCTCTGGATGACAGCCAGCCCTATTTGGTAGGCCAGGTCGAGCGTTATCCCCTGCGAGAAGAAGACCCGACCGCCATAACCCGGGCGGCCCAACGCTTGCGCCCTTGGGTAATGCGTTACTTAGAGGTCATCATCCGTGATGAAGAGGGGGATGAAAAAATCGATCCTGAACAGGTGCCTGACGAACCCATCCCCCTGGCCTATGTAGCCGCTACCCTCCTGCAGATCCCACCCGAGCAGAAACAAAAGCTGCTGGGGATCGAAGATGCCCAAAGCCTGTTGGTTGCCTTGCGGGGTTTCTACCGTTGGGAAGTTGCCCTGGTCAAAGCCATGTTAGAGCCACAAGGAATGGATCAAGGCTCTTTTTCGATGAATTGAGCTATGTCGGATGAATCTAACGATTCAGAGGAAAAAACCGGCCGACCTGATAATGAGCCGCCTGATGATCGCCGGCGAACCGTCCCATCTGCCGGCCGCTGGTCCGATGTCATGGAGGATCTGTTCGAGGAAGCCATGCGTTCCGGCGCCTTCGACGACCTGCCCGGCCGCGGTAAGCCGTTGAATCTCTTCAAAAACCCCTATGCCCCGGGTACGGAGCTGGCTTACCAGTTGCTCAAAGATAATAACTACACACTGCCCTGGATCGCCCAACGCCAGGAGATCCTGGCCGATATCGATAACTTACGGGCCGAGATCGGCCGCGACTGGCGTTGCTATTATGCCGAATTTCTGCCCGCGCGAGACGCGTTAATTCGAGCCAGCCTGGAACGCGGTTGGCGACAGCGCCTTGATGCCTGGGACAAACAGATCGCGACCCTCAATAAACGAATCGCCGGTTTGAACTTGAAACAACCGGGCCAGGGCCTGGAGATATTAAAATTGACCCTGGAAAGTGAACTATACAGAGCTGGCGCCTCCCGGAAGCTTGATTAAGGGTCCCGCTTCAGCTTGTTTCGCGCCAACGGCCGTTGCCCCCAAAAATTGACTAAAGACCCAACGCCTGCCTACGCTCGGTTAGAGCTTCCTCTATGAGCGTTCGAATTTCGGTTCGTTCGGCATCTTTAATCGATCTCACTTTGACATGCCGCAACTTCTTCCCGGTGCCTTCCAATAGGCCGGCCGGGTCGGCTAACTCTGCGCCCTTGTAAAAACCCAGATTCACCCAATTCTTGTGGAGAAGAATATAAGCGTAACCCGCGCTCATTTTCTTCGGCCCAACGCCTTAGGTCGCTGCCCGGTCGCCCAGGCGCACCACTTCCACGCTGTCAGGATCGAGGTCGAGCACGATTTCGCGCAGGAGCCGGGCCACCGGCCGCATCTCGGGGACCGCGATAGCTATCAATTCATCAAAAGTTCC
>JAHEJP010000468.1 GCA_024638855.1 Chloroflexota bacterium | reverse complement strand
ACCGCGTTGCGCATCCGTTCTATGGAAAGGCACTTCGATTACTCGGAGAGAATGCGGCTGGTGTGGAAACGATTGATGGATCAATGCGATCGATTGGATTCAAAATGGGCCATTCCATCTCACCGATCTGGTAGGTAGTGATGTCAACTGAGCGGTAACACTATTGGTGTATGAACAATTCTATCACGACCCAAAGTTCCGGCCGCATCCAATATAGCACCGGATGGTCGCCAGCAGTCGTTTGGGTCGCAAGAGTGGTCGGGGATTTTATGACTACCGGGGAGAGGATTATTGAGAAACGATTTCTCTAAAAGCCAATCAGAGGATTATTACCTGTTTGAACCAGTTAGAGGTCGCTTGTTGACCAGGAGTAGGATGGTCTTCACCGGCTTTGAACGACACGTCCAAAGCTAGTTCGTCCAACAGTTCTAACGCACAGTGAAATGACCGTGCCAGTGATTCCCGATTATATCCCGGAAACAACATTGGTAGTCGTTTAATAAGCTCTTGACTGGCCCATTGTTCGATACAGCGACCATCTTTCCATATACTTACTTTGCCTGTGGAATTAAATCTGGCCTGTAAATCAATGAACCACATTATCTGAGCTCTAAGCTGGCAAAGATAGTTGTGAGCCCGCCAAAGATCACTTCTGAATATCGATTTTGCCAGACCATATGATACGAAGAGCGCGTGGCTCAATTGTGTTCTAGCCGAGGTGGGGCGTGGGGGTGACATCGTAAGGGTGCCTGCCAGCGGTGATATCTCAGTAGTTTTGTTCGGGTCAAGATAGAGATGTTTCCAACCCTGATTGAAAACTTCTTGATATGGCGAGCCTTCGAAAACCTGGGTGAAAACGCCGGGGCTACCCGAGCTTGTTATTATGAAGTCGACTTTAAAGCCGCCTTCGAAGATAACTTGCCATTCAGCATCGCCTGCGAATGTTTGTGAAAAATCTAGAATCCACGGCCGAGATATGGTTGAGATCCAGGTTTCCGAACTCACCAATTCAGATGGAGAATCGGAAAAGAGTATCAAATCTAAATCAGAAAAATGATCGATATCATCGGTCTCTCTTGCTCGCGAACCAACAATTATGATGGCCTGTACCGTGGCCTGGCTCTTAGACCACGCAACTATCCGGTTAATCAAATCATCGTAACTGGTTATTATCTTTATGATTTTATAGTCCTGAGAAGAATCCTGATATCGAAGGTACGGCTTTGGTCCTAATTCTGACTAGCTACATAAAGCTCGTTGCCAGCTGTGACGATGATTCGGAGGGGATTTTCGGTGATTACAAAATCGGAGGCACGGCCAAATAATTCTTCACCGTTCGCGTCGCTGGCTTTGAACTGGGCCAGGAAGGTGCCGCCCAAGCTGAACTGGATGATGCGGTCACTGCCGGGGTCAACGATGAAAAGAGAGGAATTCAGACCACGCCCAACAATCTTGAGAGACGTTGGAGAAACAAGAGGGCTTTCTAGGCCACTATTTGACAACAACTCTTCTCCCCAAAGCAGACGGCCATTTACGTATCGCCGGACACGGCCGTCGTCGTAGAGCAGGAACACACTACCATCCTCACTATAGATGGCAACGTCCACAGCGTGTTCCAAATCGGCATCATCAACGAACTCGACAATCTCTTGCCCGTCGCTTAAGGTGAAACCCTCGCCCTCGGCAAAATAGCGCCAGATAACCTGTGCGCCTGGATCCAGAATATATAATCTCTCGTTGAAAGTAGTTACGGCGACTGGCTGAATCCACTCGCTCGATAAGGCCAAGGGAACAGCTCTCGTGTCAGCGAAGTTCGAGAAGTATGTGATCAACGCACCTCGTAAATCGAGCGTAGCAAGACCATCTCGGGTTACCTGATTGCCACTAGGTCGCCACAAGATATCAATCAATGTGCCCAGAATATGACTGCCGATAACCTGTTCTTCAAAAAGCACTATTTCTGGCTCGCTCGTTCCTGTGGCAGAAAAATCTTCTCCCGCCGTTACACGATAAACGCGATTGTTGGCTTTATCCAGAGCATAGAGCTCGCCATTCGGGACTTCTCCTAACTCAACTGAGGCCATCATTGAACTATCTTCAAATTGTTGCAACAAAGTGCTGTTTAGCCTGGATACACCCGAAAGGCTATCTAAGCCCAAGTAAACATTCTGCCGTAATGATGAGAGATCACTATCGCCGGGTCGTAATTCCTCGGCTTCAGCGAGCAAGGTAAGAGCATCAGAATAAAACGATTCCGATGATTCTTCACTGTCTGCCTGTTGGGCTAATATAATTGTTTCGGAAATTTCCCGTCTCAAATCTGAGTATCGAGCGACCCTACCCCGCTGTAAATAGACGCCGGTAACGATAATGGCGACGATTATGGGTATAGCAATAGCCAGGATAGCAGGAAGAGCCCATTTGGATGGATCTTCTTCACTTTCATCTCCAGAGCGGACTTTTCCGAGCAGATCTGCTGTCCATCCAGTAACGCCGGCCAATGCGAGAGCTAACTTTGAGGTTGCTTTTCTGGCTGAGGTTTCTACTGTTTCAACGTCTACCATTGGGAATGCCGGCGTATCTCCATCTGTTCCCACATCGTTATCCTGAGTGGGAGCTTCACGAATAGGAGGCCTGGTAGGCGGAGCAAGTTGTTGGCCAGTTACCGCCGGCTCAATACGATGGTTGGCATCAGGCAAATAGCCAGGAGCTTCGTCGGTGAATTCCACTAAGATTATCCGAGCGGAGTCTGGCGTAATTAGTTCTTTGAGTTCTTCAATTCCATCCTCAACATCGGAATCGATCAATATCGGTCTAAATGAATCAGTCGGCATATGTTCAAGTCGCGGGTCGGCTAATAACAACATGTCGCCTGACAACAACCAATTATGATAATAGCGCATATCAAGGCCGGCCGTACGCCCTAAGGGCGTCGTCCTGGCAGGTCTGGAGGCAGGAAGCCTTTCGATGCCAAAATTATGCCCTAAGAGAGCAAATGCCTCTCCTGCCTGGGCAACAAATAGTTCGTTGGCTCTCATCACAGCGCAAGTTATGGCGCCTTCATGTATTGTCTTGGCCCCGCTGAGATTGTAGCGCAAAAGAAGTTGGTTGATTTCTAGGATTGCCTTGCGAAGAGCTGCCGTCACACTACCAGACGTATTATAAAAGCGATTGCTAATAGCATCCAGTAGATCTTGGGCAAGTATCTCTGTCTCATCAGGTTGGCCAGTTAGGGTCAAGTGGATGAATAAAGAATCTCGTTCCCGACTACGAGCAGTTTTCGATGGCGCAGACTGGGCTAAGAGACCTGGTATCCCTGCTTTATCTTGAACCGCACCGTTTACTAATTGTAGTTGACCGGCAACAGCTTGTAATTCCATTGTAGCACTTCTTAAAGAGAATCATTTATAGCAGAAGAAGCTCGAGGTGAGGCTCTCGCGACTGAACATGACATAAGGATATCACGACCTAATCTTAAGCACAAAAATCTGACATTAAATTGTACCTTTGGGCTGCCATTTGTTTTGGACAGAAGTATACTCTCTCAGGAGAATCAATTCTAGAGGTGCATGATGAATGTCATTATTGCCGGTGAAATTCCCCTGGTTGAAGAGTTAACCCATCGCTGCGTGGATGCAAATCATTCCACGACAGCCTATCTGGTAGAGGATTTTTTGAGCGCCGTTCAGAGTGGTTAC
>JAHEJP010000105.1 GCA_024638855.1 Chloroflexota bacterium | reverse complement strand
ACTTCGAAGAAGAAGTGCTCGCCAGCCAATCCCAAAACGTACAGGACTTTTTACTTCACACCTCGGTTTTAGATCGCTTGACCGGACCATTATGTGACGCCATCACAGGTAACAGCGATGGTCAGGAAACGCTTGAAAGCTTAGAGCGGGGAAATCTGTTCATTATTCCTCTAGATAACAAACGGAGTTGGTACCGCTACCATCATTTGTTTGCCGATCTGTTGCAGGCCCGTCTCCGGCGCCGCGATCCAGAACGGGTGAGGGACTTACAATTGCGCGCTGTTGATTGGTTGGAAGAGAACGGCCTGGTAGCTGAGGCGGTAGATCATGCCCTTTCCGCCAGGGATTATGATCGGGCCGCAGTGTTGATTGATCAGTCCGCTAGGAAAACGCTGTTTCACGGCCAATTGACTACCATCCTACGGTGGCTGGATGCTTTGCCACAGAGGTTGCTGAACACCAAACCCCGTCTTCGCTTGTATCAGGCCAGGGCCTTGTCCTTAGCTGGGCAATCCAGGATGGCCGAGAAGCTAGTGCTAGAAACAAAATCTACGCTTGAATATCTTCCAGACTCACCTGAGAATCGATCTTTGCGCGGCGAACTAGCGGCTTTACTGACCGGGATCATCGTTTATCGTTATGATCCACAAAGGGTCATCCAGGAAGCCAAAGAGGCTTTAACTTACCTCCCAGAAAATGAACTAAACTCGCGGGCCAGGGTCCACATCGCCTTAGGGACAGCTTACGCCTATAGCGATGACATACAAAAGGCAGCAAAGACTTATCAAAAGACCACGGATATGGCGCTCAGCGCTGAGAATCCATTCCTGGCAACCGCTGCCAATGATATGTTTGCCGAATTACAAATCTATCATCTGGGTCGCTTGCAGAAAACTGCCCAGTCCCTTCCGCAGATCATAGAACTGGGAAGATCGGCAAATGGTGCCCTCCAGCCTTTCACCGGTACGGCTCATATCCTGTTAGCAGAGATCTACCTGGAGTGGAACAACCTCGAGGCGGCTTCTGATTACATGGAAAGAGGCATTGAGTTGCTTCAACAGGGAGGGATTGGTTACAGTCTCATTCACTCATATTGTGCAAAAGCCCGTCTTGAACTCGCCCTGGGTGAGCCCGAGCGAGCTGTTGAAGCGCTCCACCAGGCAAACCAGGCCTCCCACTCTTTTCCACTCATGCATATGCTGATCCACAACTTAGCCTACCAGGTGAAGATAGGGCTGTATCTTGGCGACATTGAAACAGCCTCCGGGTGGGCAGCGGGCGCTATGTGCGATCTTCCAGAGAGCCTACCCTCTTATTTGTACGAAATCCAGCAGGCTGCACTTAGCCGGGTCTATCTTTTCCAGGGCGAAATAGACAAGGCTATCGATACCCTAGACCGGATTCTTCCCCAGTCCGTAATGGCCGGTCGCGTGGCTCATGCCATCGAGATCACCATGCTGAAAGCATTGGCTTTACAAGAGCGAGATAAGTTAGCTGCGGCCATCGAAAGCCTAAAATCCTCTCTTACATTGGCCGAAGTAGAAGGTTACATCCGAACATACGTAGAATGCGGAGCGCCGATGGCTCGTCTATTAGATGAAGTTAATTCGCAGGGGATTATGCCAGACTATACAGTTAAGATACTGGCTTCCTTTGAGCCTGTTGAACGAGGCGGTAACATCCCGTCTTCCCAACCGCTTGTTGAACCATTGAGCAAACGCGAGTTAGAAATACTCCAAATGCTAGCCAACGGCCTCTCGAATCGTGAAATAAGCGAGCGGCTCTTCCTGGCTCTTGACACTGTCAAAGGGCACAACTACAGAATCTATGGCAAGCTCGGGGTGCACAGTCGCACCGAAGCCATCGCTCGTGCTCGTGAACTAGGTATATTGTAAGCGCAGCGCAGACTTCCTGTTTTCCATGGTCAAACACACCGTTCTCAAACCTCAATGACAATTTTCCCCTTATAGATTCTTTACCACGACAATCCCTCAATTAGGCAAGTCCCAAGAGATAACACCGCCAAACAGCACTTTAGTGCCTATACAGTGACACCTTGCTGAATATATATTGTCAGTATGGGTTGAGTGCTCGTATTGAAAGGAGAATTGTTCATGATTAACCAACAAGTCGAAGCAACTAAGCGTATCGTTACGGGGCTGGCCTTCATCCTGGCTCCCTTATTCTTCGGTATGGCCTTCATCACCCACCCCAATCTCCTGAGCCTTGAAATCGGCGGCGAGGTGAGCGCCAAGGTCGCAGAATTTCACGGCAACAACTTAATGCACTTTGGTCACTTCATGATGCTGCTCAGTGTACCACTGCTGATCGTTGCCGCTGCTAAATTCATGAGTATGCTAAAGGGTCGTGGCGCCTGGCTGGGGTTCATCGGCGGCGTTTTTGCCGTCTTCGGCGCCGTCATCTTGGCCGTCGATAAAACGGCCCTTTGTCTGGTGATGAGCGCTTTTGACACTGTGCCGGAAACGGCCTATGCACAACTGCTACCCGGAATCGAGGCCTTGTTCAACTTTGAAGGGTACCTGGCAATTCTTTACCTGCTGGCCCTGCTTCCTCTTGGTTTTTTGATCCAGGGTGTTGGACTGTACCAGGCGCAGGCTATTCCACGCTGGCAAAGCGCCCTGCTCATTCTGGCATCGCTGGGGCTGGGAGTCGCTGCCGCGGTTGATATCGACTTATTCGGACTGGTGTCTACGATGATTCTGGCCTTCTGTTTTGTCCCCTTTGGTCTTCAACTTGTCAAAGGGAATGAATACGAATACCGGCCGGATGCAACTGATCAGCTAGCGACATCTGCACGCTAAACGCTCATTAGAGCTATGGTTACGGTGGCACATATCCGCCGTAACCACTTCTGAAATTACCTCGACGCGGAATTACAAGTGCTAATAACGGCAGCAAAGAGATAAGGATAAGACGAGATGAAGATAGTCGTTTTGAATGGCAGCCCAAAAGGAGACGATAGCGTCACCATTCACTCGGTCAAATACTTACAGAAGAAGTTTCCCGCCCACGAATTCAACATCATCCACATCGCCAAGCGGATAAAGGGCATTGAGAGAAAACGTAAAACCTTTGACGGAATCATTGAGGAAATCGCGGCCGCCGATGGCCTGCTGTGGGCCTTTCCGTTATACGTTCTCATGGTCCCGGCGCGCTTGAAGCGATTCATAGAATTGATCTTTGAGCGAAATGTGGAGGCCGCCTTCTCGGGAAAATACACGGCCGCCATTTCGACCTCAATTCACTTTTACGACCACATTGCCCACCGTTATATTCAAGGCATCTGCGACGATTTGGACATGAAGTTTGTAGCTTCATTCTCTGCAGACATGATGGACCTGATCGACGAGCGCGAACGGGAACGCCTTATCCAATTTTGCGACTACTTCCTATCCACCATTCAGAACCGCCATCCAACCGCAAGGCGTTACCGGCCCTTAAAATCTCCAGATTTTACCTATCAGCCAGGTGAAGGATCCCGATCGATTAATGCTGGCGACAAGAAGGTGCTGGTAGTCACCGATGCCCGGCCGGAGGACATGAACTTGGGCCGAATGGTGGATAGATTTAACACTTCGTTCGTTTCGAATATCGAGTTAGTTAATCTACGCGATATGAAAATAATATCTAGTTGCATCGGCTGCCTGCAATGCGGTTTTGACAACGAGTGTGTTTTTGGCGAACGCGATGATTTTATTGACTTCTACAGGGAGAAGGTGCTCGAAGCCGATGTACTAATCTTTGCCGGTACGATGACCGACCGTCATCTTTCCTCGCTCTGGAAAACCTATTTTGACCGCTCGTTTTTGATGGGGCACCGGCCGACGCTGATCGGCACACAGCTTGGTGTTATCATCTCTGGGCCACTGAGTGACAATGAGAATTTGCGCGAATTCTTCGAAGGCTACGCTAGCTGGCAGCAGGCTAATCTTATTGGCTTTGTCGTTGATGACATTGGCGATGGTGAAGAGATAGATACCCGGCTCCAGGAACTCGCCAGGCAGGGCATAGTATTCACCAACAGCGGCTATGTGCAGCCCTCGACGTTCCTCGGCGTAGGGGCACACAAAGTGTTCCGGGATGAAGTTTGGGGACGCTTACGCACCGTATTCCAGGCTGACCACCGGGCTTATAAAAAACATGGCTGGTATGACTTTCCCATGTGGGATGCTCCAACGCACCTGATGGCCCACGCGGGCACTGTGGGTATGAATATCCCCATGGTCAGAAAGCAAATCCAGGAAATGTTGAAGAGTGGAGTAAGTTTTCGCCATCGCAAGATCGTCGAGAAAGCGTGATGTCTAGCGAGCTCTGTCCAAAATCTGATCCACGGCAGCCGACTTGCTACCATATCAGGATCAAGGGCCACTTAAGCGATCACTGGTCTGACTGGTTCGAGGGTATGACGATCATACCGGAAGAGGGTGGCTATACGCTGTTGTCTGGTCCGGTGGTCGACGATGCAGCCTTGCACGGATTACTGAAGAAAGTGCGCGATATAGGGATGCCGTTAATTTCGGTCAATCGTGTCGAATCCGACCAAACAGATGTAGCTGACGTTGTGCAATAAATCCGCACGGATTGAGGCAAGTGATCAGATAAAGGAGTACAAATGCGCCTAAGTAGATATTTTATAATCGTCGCTGTTGTTTTAGTGGCGCTGCTCCTGGTCACTTACCAGAACCTTCCAGCCGACGACGACCTCGCTGAGCCAGAATCCGCTGATGCTTCGGCAGATATGCAGAGCCAGGTGGGCGCTACCTCCTTAGAGGCAGAGATTGACGCCTACCTTGAGGCACATCGTGACACAGGGCGTTTCATGGGTTCTGTGCTGGTGATACGGGGCGACGAGGTATTGTTTAGCGAGGGTTATGGCATGGCCAATCTCGAGCACAATATCCGCAATATGCCCCAAACCAAATTCCGAATCGGCTCGACAACCAAGCAGTTCACCGCTGCGGCCATCCTGCAGCTTCAGGAAGCGGGAAAGCTGGGCGTCGAAGCGCCGGTCTCCACTTACTTGCCTGAGTATCCTGACGGCGAGCAGATCACCATCCACCAACTGTTGAATCACACCGCAGGTGTTCCAGACTATACTAGCTTCCCCGACTTCCTGGATACAGTAAGGCAGCCCACAACACTGGAGGAGCTCGTCGCCAGGTTCAAGGACGAGCCGTTGGAGTTCACCCCAGGCGAGCGCTACAGCTACAGCAATTCCGGCTACGTGCTGCTGACCCAGATCATCGAGCGGGTCTCAGGTCAGACCTACACGGACTATGTCCGGGAGCATATCTTCGAGCCACTGAGCATGGCCGATTCGGGCTACGACAGCCATGAGGCGGTACTTGCTAACCGGGCCTCTGGCTACGATTTCACTGGTGACGACTATGTGAATGCAGCCTTCGTAGACATGACATTTGCAGTGGGCGCCGGCGGACTATACTCGACGGCCGAGGACCTGTACAAGTGGAACCAGGCACTCGAAACAGACACATTTTTAAGCGCGCCCTCTTTAGCAGCCATGTTCGCGCCGACGATCGTCGTGGACGAGTCTGCGGACCCACCATCCTATTACGGTTACGGCTGGGAGATGACCGAACACTTGGGACGCAGACTTATCTGGCACGTCGGCCGGCTGGCTGGCTTCGTCATGATGACCGCCAGGTACCCTGATGAAGAAGTGGTGGTCATTGTTCTCAGCAACGTCGGAACTGCCTCCCCAGACATCATCGCCCAGGATATGGCTGCCATCGTATTTGGAGAGCCCTACGAACTGCCCAAGGAGCGTCGCATCATCCAGGTCGATCCCACCACCAATCAGGCCTATGTCGGCCGTTACGAGCTTCGGCCTGATTTTATCCTCACCGTCACCTTAGAAGGGGGACGCCTCTTCGTACAGGGGACGGGACAGCCGAAATTTGAGATCTACCCCGAGTCTGAAACCGAGTTTTTCCTGAAGGTTACAGATGCACAACTGACGTTCGTCGTTGACGACGCTGGTGCTGTGACGGGTTTGATCTTGCATCAAGGCGGTCGTGACCTGCCGGCGCCAAAGCTTGAGGAATAGGACCAAATCGCAAAAATGGGTACACAAGGAAGAAGGCAGTAACCATGTCCACAACTGATACAAGCCAAACTGGTTCGTCCGTCATCAATACGCAAGGCTTGAGCAAGGCTTACGGCGATGTGCAAGCGCTCAAATCCCTCGATCTGCAAGTCCCTAAGAATTCGATCTTTGGCTTCTTGGGTCCTAACGGCTCCGGCAAGACCACCACCATCAAACTCTTGCTGGGACTGGCTCGGCCGACGGCGGGCGGCGGCTCAATCTTTGGACTAGACATTGTCCGGGACAGCGCCAAAATTCGCAAACGAATCGGTTATCTGGCACAGGATCCGCGTTTTTATGATTTTATGACGGCGCGCGAGACGTTGCGCTTCAAAGCAGGCTTTTTTTATCGTGGACCAAAAACCGAAATTGAGTCCCGGATCGCCGAAACGTTGGAACTGGTGGGATTGGCGGAAAAGGCCGACCGTTCGATCAAAGGCTTCTCGGGCGGAGAACGCCAACGGTTGGGCATCGCCCAGGCCCAGATCAACTATCCCGATCTGCTAATCCTGGACGAGCCGGCAGCCGCGCTGGACCCGATGGGACGACATGATGTGCTTGAGGTGATGGAGCAGTTGCAGAAGCACACGACCATATTCTACTCCACCCATATTCTCGACGACGTGCAGCGGGTGAGCGATGCCGTCGCTATTCTGGACCATGGTGAACTCGTCGCCCAGGCGCCCATTGAGGATCTCTTGACCGGCGGTGACGGGACGGTCTACTCGCTGATCCTGAGGGGCGACGCGACTCAGGCCCAGGTCCAGGTCGCCGGGCAGGCATGGGTATCGAACGTTAAAGTCTCTTCCGCTAATGGAAGAACGACCTGGCAGGTGACTGTGACCGATGAAGCAGCGGCCGAAGCCCATTTGCTGCGGCTGGTATTGTCTGATGAGCAGTTGAGTGTTACCAATTTTGGCCGCAAGACCTTCCAGCTAGAAGAGGTTTTCTTGAACACCGTCGAAGGATCTCGTCTTGAGATTGAAGAAGGAGGCGATCATGGCTGACGTTAATGCCCTGCAACTGGTAGACGAACAAGGCTGGCGCCGGGGTTTTGCCAATCTGCTGCGTAAGGAAAACGCTCGCTGGTGGCACACCCGTCGCTGGTTGGTGCAGAGCCTAATATGGCTTTTGATCATAAACGGTGTCTTAGCAATCGTGCTTTGGGTGGTTCCGATTGTATACCCGGAGATTTCCGGAAGTGCGATAGACAGTTTGCCGGGCTTCTTCGAACTGATGATCCTGTTGCCCATGTTTAGTGTGATCATTGGCGTTCAGGGAACCATTATTGACGAGAAGCAATCCGGCACGGCCGCCTGGATCATGTCTGCCCCCGTTTCGCGCAGCGCGTTCATCCTGGCCAAACTAATCGCCTATGCCTTTGGCTACCTGGTTACCATCATCCTGCTTCAAGGGCTGATCGCCTATGTGCAGATTTCGCTAGCCGATGGCAACCCCTTGCCTCTGGTCCCCTATCTGGCCAACCTGGGCATGCTTAGCCTGTACCTGTTGTTCTTCCTGACCCTGACCTTAATGTTGGGCACTTTTTTCGACTCCAGAGGGCCCGTGCTAGGCATCACTATCGGCGTCGCCCTCGTCAGTCTGAAAGGGGTTGCGCCGCTCGTTGATAGATTTATACCTGGGGCTGTTTATTATCTTCCGGAAACCTTGCCCGCTCTGGTGAGGGCGAGTGTAGCCGGGGAGACTATGCCCCCGGAGTGGCCTATCCCCGTCATCGCTATGCTCCTGTTTTCGGAGCTGTTTGTGGCTTTGGCCATCTGGCGCTTCAGGCGTGAAGAGTTCTAGTGCCCTGCTTAGGATGGCGACCACAGGTTCTTGTTAGTCCAATTCAATGAAACTTATCAATTTCGTTCGAGAAAAAGGAAATAAATGGTGAATAACTTTCAAAAGACTGGCAGCATTGCCGCACTGATCGCGGTAACGAGTAGGTCTCATCATGTGGTTCGCATGGCTGGGGATCGTCATGTTGCGCAGTAGCACAAGCGCGGCGGTATAAAACCGGTGGAAATTAGAATTACCCACTCTTATTCTCTCATCTAAGAATCTTACCCAAGTGTTCGGTTGCCAGAGGTAATAAGAATATATCGGGGCTGGAAAATCAAAGTCAGGTTACTTATTGATGAAGCAAAATCGGCTTCACTACAAATGAGGAGGGATATTCTTATGCACGTTAACGAACAAACCTTTTTCGACGGACCAGATAGCTTCATGACCATCCATCATTTGACCATTCGCGGTACGAACTTCCAAATCGGTCAAAAGCTAGCCGAATTGGCCATTGAACGGTACGGTCAATCCCCTTCCCACCATATTGCCAATCCGGTTTATGCCAAAGCGCGGCGCATTTACCTCCAGCGCAACTATCCTATCCATTGGGAGCGTGTGCGTGGTGTGGCCGCAGCCTTCGGCCTTGACCCAGACGATGACCGCTACGATCCCACCATTCTCTGGTACAAACTGTATGTACCCGTGCCAGCGATGGGCTGCTCTGTCGTCTATTACCCACCGTCAACAACGGCTAGCAGTAGTGGATATCTGAGCCGCAATTACGATTTCTCCATTGGCACGATGGCCGAAGTCATGCAAATGCCGCTACCACCAGAGATCCGGAACCGGATGTCTCCAGTCATGAGCGAGCCATACATTATGGAATGGTATCCTGAAGACGGTGGTTATGCCTCGCTTGCGATTCATGCATTCGACACCCTCTCTGGAACGCTTGATGGCTTCAACAGTGCGGGGTTGGTGGTTTCGATCATGGCAGATGAGGAGGCGATTGCGGAGTTAGGACCTAATCTCGAATTGCATCCGGGGCCACCGCAGGCCATCGGTCACCATGAACTACAGGTTATGCGCTTCCTGCTGGACACATGCGCGACAACGGATGAGGCCAAAGAAGCACTACTGACGGTCAAGCAGTATTATGCCTTCGTCCCGTGCCATTACATCGTTGCCGATAGAGCCGGCAACTCGTTCATTTACGAGAACTCGACAGGGCGAAATATTCAGCACATAATCGACAGCACTGGGCGGCCGCAGGTGGTAACGAATTTCCAAATACACAAGCACCCGACCTCCGACAAGATGCCCAAGGGAGCACTAACGTTGGAAACTAACGCTTTCTGGCGCTACCAGACACTGGTAGACCGTATCTCCGAACACACTGACCCCTTCACGCTTGAGGATCTCAAGACAAACAATGCCTGTGTCAATATTATGAAGCTGTTCGAAGAGATGAGCTCTGACCCAGCCTACGGGAGCATCGCGGCCAATGAGCAGTCGCGGACTTTGTGGCACAGTCTGTACGACCAGCAAGCCGGAACCGCCGAATTCTGCTTCTATCTTGGTGAAAAAGCACACGCCGATGGCACACTCACCGAACACCGTAGCGACTACTTGAGATTTGCGCTCGAAGCATGAATACTCACGTCTATAAAACGATTTACGTGATAGTGTTGTTGCTGTCCGCCTACACCAGCCAAGCCGCCACCCCATCCGCGTTAACTCCGATGGCAACGCCGATTCTGCCGGCTGCTGTAGCGGCCGGCGAAATCTCACCCGCTGAAGATGTTCCCCAAATAAGGGCCACGACAACCAAGATTAATGTCGGTCTTATTCTTGGCAATTTCCTCATTCTTTGCCTGTACTCCTTCCCCATGAGTATCGGCGAGGGCTGGGCATTATCCAACCCAATGAAGGCCAAGAAGCAACCGAAAACAGAATTACCAGAAATGCCTGAGGCCATAGAAACGCCTGACAAACCAGCCCTAACGATTAGCAACGAGGCGCCGGCTTCAACCGGCGACTGGACAGTATTGGTTGAGCGTCTGTCCCTTTGGGTGCAGAAGCTTCCTAGTGTTGTGGTAGGTCTAGTCGGGGGCGGTTGTCTTATGGTGGCCGTGGTTTTGGTTGGAGCAGTAGCTTTCGCACTCTATTACCTATTCAACGGCCAACCAGAGAAGGTCGGCCAGATTCTACCCTGGTTTGCCTATTGGTTTCCCTTTGCATTACTTGGTCTGGTCACCGATGTGCCCTTTACCTTTAATACTTTCGATTGGGCAGATAGGCGTCAAAGAGTATTGCTCCGCCTGATGGTCTGGTGGATTCCTCGTCTCGTCATTGTAGCTTTCATGATCAATCTTCCAATCTTGCAAGACTTGGATCCAGCGACAACTGCGTTGGCTGTGTTAGTTATCGATGGTGTTTTGGCTGCTTTCTTTCTGTGGCTGCACATGTCGCGGAAACAGATAAGAATGAAAGGTATTTAGTAAGACTACGATACATACGAAGATGAGATCGCATGTCATTTTAGAAATGAGTCTTCGACCATCTACAACCTGAAAAGATCGGAATAAACCATTATCACCTTCGCCGGCGACTAGACGTCGGCGTCAGCGGCAAAAGCAGAGTAACAAACCTACTCTGTCGCGATAATCAAATTCCCCAAATATCCGGCCGTTTTTCCTATATAATCCCCTTGTGCCTGAAACGCTGCTGCGTACCAAACTATATATCCCACCCCTACGACCGAACCTCGTCCCCCGCCCACGTCTGATCCATCAACTTAACCACGGTCTAGAGCAAGGCCACAAACTCACCCTCGTCTCCGCCCCGGCCGGCTTTGGCAAATCCACCCTCCTGAGCGACTGGGTACAGGTAGCTGATCAACGGCCGCGGGTCGCCTGGCTTTCATTGGACGAGGCTGACAATGACCTAGCCCGTTTTCTGACCTATTTTGTGGCCTCACTACAAACAATTGAAAGCGAAGTTGGTTTAGGATTAGTGGCCGCCCTTCAAGCCCCAGGGCCGGTCAATGTCGAGGCCGTTCTGACCACCTTGCTCAATGAAATAGCCGAATTCCCTGATGAGGTGATCCTCATCCTCGATGATTACCATGTCATTGAATCGATGCCGGTTGACCAGGCCCTCACCTTTCTGCTCGACCATCTGCCCCCCCAGATGCACTTGGTCATCGCCGGCCGGATCGATCCTTCCTTGCCCTTGCCACGTCTACGCGCCCGCGGACGGATGACCGAGATACGTGTAGACGATTTGCGCTTCACCCCTGGCGAAGCAACTGCCTTTCTTCAACAGGTTTTGGGTTTAGCTCTATCTACCCAGGATATTAAAGCTTTGGAAATACGCACCGAAGGCTGGATTGCCGGACTTCAATTGGCGGCTATTTCCATGAGGGGCCTCAAGCAAAATAGCGAAATCACAAACTTTATCAACAGCTTTACCGGCAGCAATCGTTACATCCAAGACTACCTGGCCGATGAAGTACTGCAACAGCAGTCCAAAGTCACCAAAGATTTTTTATTGCAAACATCTATTCTCAAGCGCCTGTGTGGCCCCCTCTGCGATGCTGTGCGATTTGGTTCTTCCAAGCACAACAGCCAGGCCATTCTGGAGGGCCTCGATAGCGCCAATCTCTTCATTATGCCGCTGGACGACGAGCGGCGTTGGTATCGTTACCATCATCTCTTCGCCGATTTGTTGACCTACCGCTTGAACCGGTCGTTCGCTAAGCAGATCCCTGTGCTTCATCGACGGGCCAGCCTATGGTACGAAAATGAAGGCCATCTGGATGATGCTATTCGCCATGCCCAGACGGCAGCTGACGCCAATCGGTTGGCAGATATCCTTGAAGAACATTGGCAAGACATCATCCACAGGGGAGAAGCGAACTGGCTGAGGCAGTTGCTGGACTCCCTCGGTCCTGAATGCACAAGGAAAAGCCCGCCGCTCAGCATGGCCTATTGCTGGATTCACGTCCTGACCAGCGACATTGAAGCCATCTCCGGCCACATCAAAGATATTGAAGCCGTGCTGGCAAAAACAAAAGAAACAGAGGCTGTTCAACAGCCAATGAAATTGGCCGTGATCCCTTCTCTGATTGAGACAATGAAGGCCACGATTTCGCTGGAAAATAAAAAAGCCCAGAAGGCGAAGGAGCATGCCCAAAGAGCGATTACCCTGATCCCCGATACTTCCAATCCTGCAATCCGGATGCTGCTGCACGGGGCGGCCGGTTTTAGGTTAGCCCTGGCCCATCGAGCACTGGGCGAATATGCCCAGGCTATTGCTGTTTTACAAGAGGGATTAGAGATGCTGCGATCCAGCGAGAACTATTTTGGGGCAGCAATGACAGTTGTTCAAATAGTAGCCATCTACCGAGAAATGGGCAAACGAGAGGAAGTTACCAGGTTGTGCGAAGATACCCTGGATTATATAAAGGAACACCATTGGCAGAAGATGCCGTCCAGCGGGTTTGTTTATCTGCTTTTAGCCGGTCAACAAGCTGACGCCGGTGATATCGCCGAAGCCGGGAAAAACCTGGAGATAGGTCGGGGGCTGGTGGAGAAAATAGAATCCCCATATACCGTCAGCCTGGTAAACGGAGTTGAAGAGAAACTTGATCATATCACGCTGCCTCCCCAGCCTCTCATCGAACCGCTGAGCCCCCGTGAGCTAGAAGTGCTGCAATTGATAGCCCAAGGACTATCCAATCGAGAAATTAGCGAGAGGCTTTTCCTGGCCCTGGATACTGTCAAAGGTCACAACCGCAATATCTATGGCAAACTAGGGGTTCGCAGACGTACCGAAGCTATCGTCCGCGCCCGTGAGCTGGGTCTATTGTAAGCATGAGCGTCGGTTTGTATGTTGACTGAAGTTCACAGCCGCACCCAGGCAATTAACAAACCAGTCTCCCTCTAGCTCATCCCCACTCAGTTAACCCAATCTAACACCCCCTAACAACACTTTCGTGTCTTCCGGCTGGCACCAAGTTGAGTGTATAGTGTCAGTGTGCTAAGTACGATAAATAGCCAATACAGGTAAGACGTGATGTCCCTCAAAGCCGGCTCAATATCTGAGCAGAAACAACCCAATATCTATCAAATCAGGATCAAAGGCCATCTAGACGACCAACGGTCTGACTGGTTCGAGGGCCTAACCATCGCGCGAGAAGAAGGCGGCGACACCCTCTTAACCGGTCCGGTAGTTGACGATGCCGCTTTGTACGGCTTGCTAAAGAGGGTGCGCGATCTTGGCCTGCCATTAATCTCGGTCAATCGTATTGAACCCAGCCATCCTTCGCCGAGTGCGACGAAAAATGACCAGTCAAACCTATAGATAAACAGGTGGATGAGGTAATGGATGACAAAAGAACCGGTCAACAGATCAAGCTTCATGACGGCCGTATACTGGGCTACGCCGAATACGGCGCTCCCGAAGGAAAGCCTGTCTTCTACTTCCATGGGTTTCCAAGTTCACGGCTCGACTGGCTTATAACAGATCCAGACAACTCCGCTGCGGGTTTTAACGTTCGAGTGATTGCGCCCGATCGCCCGGGATACGGTCTTTCCGATTTCAAGCGCGGCCGGAAAATATTGGATTGGCCTGAAGATGTGATCGCGTTGGCCGATGCACTGCATATAGACAATTTTGCAGTCCTGGGCATCTCTGGAGGAGGCCCCTACGCGGCTTCCTGCGCCTTCGGAATATGCGATCGTCTACTCAGAGCTGGTATCGTTTGTGGCATGGGTCCGGCCGGTGCGCCGGGCATGAAAGACGGGGTTAGCTGGGCCATTCCAGGTAAGCCCTCGATCATCCGCAGCGCCATATTGATGTTAACCTCAATGGGATTGGGTAGGGATCCCGATCAGTTTCTCTCCAAGAGCAAAGAGACCATGTCTGGCTTGGATGGGCAACTGCTGGACCAACCAGAATTGGCGACGCTGTTCATAGATGGCATGCGCGAAGCATTTCGTCAAGGCACCCGCGGCGCCAATCAAGAAGCCGGGCTATACACCCGTCCCTGGGGATTCAGCTTGGAGGACATATCCGCCGAGGTATATCTGTGGCACGGAAAACAGGACCTAAATGTACCACCCTCGGTCGGCCGCTATGTCGCTGATG
>JAHEJP010000467.1 GCA_024638855.1 Chloroflexota bacterium | reverse complement strand
CACCGTTGACAGTCACCGTCCGGCCGATGGCCAATACGTCGCCCAATACCGTGCCATCTAAGACGATATCTCCACCGTTCAAAAAGGCATCATTCTCAAAGACAGTTTCGGCCGGAATGACACTGCCGCCTACGATCCCCTGCGCCTGGGCAGAACGGGTGGCGGCCAATAGGGTGACGATGGCCAATAATAATACAATTCCGATCCTTGTCCGGCGATGATGAAATGAAATTGACATGGTTCTTCTCCTCATGTAATAGCAGCTGTACTCGTGTCAGATCAAGATTCAAGAGCTCTACCAACTGTGCTTTTTAAGCAGGAGTTGTTGCCCCACTCAAAGGTTGATAGCCTTAATTAAAACGGAAAGTTTTAAGCGGGCAAGTCGCTTGGTGGTGACTCCATCAACCTACGCTCCCAATTGCCTGTTATTCCCTAACAAAAAAACGTCCGCGCGGCCTGTAGCCCTGGCCACGACCACGCGGACGTTAAGTATTATTTGAACCAAAAGAGTGTCATCACTCTCAGAGTGTCCTCACTCTCCACCGGCTGCTTGACTAATTATGCCGGAACAGCCACCAACTGTACGTATTGTAAGATCGTCTGGCCTGACCCATCTTGGATGGTCAACTGACCGTTGGCGATTGCATAGGTGGCGGCCGTCGGCAGCAGGCTGAAATAGGTATTCTCTTGCTGTGACACAGCATCATCACAAAGCTTGCCGGTACTGGCTACGGGGCCAATTGTTATCTGGTTCCCGTTAACCGAGTACTTTCCGCTGTAGTCATTGCAGCCGCCCCTGCCGGCGTAGTTGCCATTCGCCTGGAACGAGATGCCCACGGAGGATCCTTCCAGGACTGGCGTCGACTGGCCGCCAGACAGGTAGCTGACGAGTTGCCAACTGGTGTTCGCCAGCGGATTTTCGGGTTTGCTTTCGTGAACCGTGACCTGCGCATCTTGCGAAGCTGATCCACCAGCCTTATTGGTGGCCGAGATACTGTAGTTTATCGTGCCGGCCGAACTCGTTTCACAATCCTGAACCGAATCTTGCAGCGGCGCATTGTCGTAGACCACACTGCCGTTCTTCAGGATCTGGACCTGGTCTGTGGAGCCACCAACGCTCCAACCGACTGTGACGCATTGTCCTGTCTCAACTTCGTTGGGCGTAGCCGAGAAGGTGTAGATGACCGGATCAGGGATAGGCATCGGTGTCTCCGGAGCTTGGGTTGGCACCGGTGTACTGGTTGGCTGCTCGGGCGGTACAGTCGATGTGGGCACAGGCGTTGCCTGATCAACCACCTGGATGGTCTGGCTGGCCACGCTGTTTCCACCGGGGCCACTGGCTTCTATCTTGTAAGTGTACTGGCCGGTGGCCGGTGGGCAATCTTGCCTATTACCGCTGAAGGGGGCATTGGTCCAGATGGCGGTGTCGTTGCGGAAGATGTTCACCGTGCTGACATTGCCTTCAACCTTCCAGGTGATGAGTACGCATTGTCCCAGCGTGACCGAGTAGGGCGGTTCGACGGTGAAGCGGGTTATTTTCGGCGCCTGGGCGTTGGGAATCACCGTCAACGTTGTCTGACGAACCTCAACGGAACCGTCCACCTTGACAACCCGCATCTCATAGATTGTCGTCTCATTGGGACATACGGTTTGGGTGCCTGTGCCTGGCACGCCATAATTTCGCCAATCTTCACCTTGCGGGTAAACATAGACCGCCTGGACGTTTTCTGATGCCCAGGCCAGCGTCGCGCATTGCCCCTGTTGGATGACCTCTGGACTGACCGTAAGACTGGCCGAGGGTGATGGCGTTTGGGTCGCTGCCGGGGTGGGGGTCGCCGGAGAAGGAACTGTGATGGTCACCCAAACAGCGTCTCCGAAGAGAATGTTGCTGGGATTCGTCATGGTCCAATATTCTATGTAGGTGCCCGGGTTAATTGGCGCCGTCAGATTGGCCCAGAAATCATAGGTCTGGCCCGGAGCCACTGTGCCCTGGACCGGCACCGGCAGGCCTCCCATGCGGGCAGCCGGGTTGTTGCCGCGGGTCGGTATCAGAAAATAACCGTTGCCCCAAGTGCAGGTACCGGTGTTTCGCACCCGCCAGCCTTTCTGGAAAGCGGTGCCCGGTGGCACCTCGGGGATATTGGTCTTATTCTGATCATCATAGCTCAGATCGGCCACCCACTGCATGCTATCGATACATTCCTGCGGTGGCGCCGGGGTTGGCGTCGGCTGTTCAGGATCGGGCGTCGGAATCGGAGGCAAAGTGTCTGGATCGATATTGAAATATTGCTCGATGAGCGCGCCGATCTGACCTCCAGCCTGTAATTCCGTGATGGCATTGTTCAGTTCATGCCTCAGGGCGAATGAATCCTGCGGCACGGCCAGGGCGATTTGCTGGCGGCTGAATCCGGTGGCGATGACTTTGAAACTGCCTGTGGCAACGGCCTCATCGGCCGGTGCCTTGTCTAGCAGCACCAGGTCGATTTGACCTTCGGTCAGATTCTCCAGCGTCCTATCCATCTGCGGAAATACAAAGAGATTTGACTCGGGCATCAAACCAGTTTCCACTAGCGCCGTACGGACGTAATTTTCGTAAACTGTCCCACTTTGAACGCCTATTTTGTATTGAGCCAGGTCATTGGCGCTGACCAGGGTGATGGTGCTATCGGCCGTGCCCAGCACCGCATCCTCGCTCAAGAAGTAGGTCAAGCTGAAATCGACGAACTGATCGCGCTCGGGTGTGTAAGTGATGGCAGAAGCGGCGACATCAATCTGGTTTACCTGTAAGGCATTGCCCAGACCATCGAATGCCATATCTTTGAACTCGATCTTGAGGCCTAGTTTCTGGCCGATCTCTTCCATCAAGGCGATATCAAAACCGTCAAGCTGAAAATCGTCGGTGTAATACTCAAAGGGTGGGTAATCGGCCGAAGTGCCCACCAACAGCGTGCCCGAGGCCTGGATCCTTTCCCAAACGGGATCGACTAATCCACCTGGCTCATCTGGTGTAGCCACTTCGGGCGATTCGACTGGTGCGGCCGTGGCCACCAAAGTTGGTGCTTCGTCTGGGGTGAAAGGCCGGGCCACCAGCAAGATGATCGCCAGTGTGCCACACAGGATCAGGGCAACTACCGCGATGATCAGGATGATGATGCTGCGATTGCTGCCGGAATCCTCTTCCGCATCGCTCTCGAAATCATCATCAAAATCGTTGTCCATGGCCGCTGCCGTTGGCGCGGCATCAGCTAATTCTTCACCTTCAAACTCGTCATACTCGGGGACTTCATCTGGCATATTTTCACTCACGATACTCCTCCATATCGACATTACCTGCCGGTAAGAGCCATTTTGCCTGCCGGGCGAAATAGATAGAGCATGAGACGGCTAATCCCGAAAACCCAAAAAAATCGCCCCTGGCCAAGATAATAAACTACTTCTGGACACTTTATGTTGTCATAAAATGATACCATGCCCTCCTACTTTTACAAATGTGGTCCTGGATTTGACTACCTTTGGGCAATATGGCCCGCTAATGGTAAACTTAGGGTCCTTCAATCTAGATTGAAAGGCCACATCAAGAGAGGCGGAGGGACCGGCCCGATGAAGCCTCGGCAACCACTGTTAATAAGGGCAGCAGGTGCCAAATCCGGCAGACGCCCCGGCCTATGATCGGGAAATCTGGGAGATGAGGTGAGTATTTTCATCGATATTTCAGCCTCTCTTCTAGAGAGGCTTTTTGTTTTTTAGAATTTATC
>JAHEJP010000466.1 GCA_024638855.1 Chloroflexota bacterium | reverse complement strand
GAGAAAGCCAAGTCTGCGCCGGAAAAGACGAGCCTTTCTCCGATATCCAAGATGATTGATTTTGCAGTCGTTTTGACGGCCTTATACCCGATAGCAGCTTATAGAATCGCTATTAGCCAAGACTTTACTATCGGTCCCAGTAAGCTTAATGATATTGTTCCATCATTCTTCGAACAGCCCTGGGTTTTTTACCTTGCTTCTGCAGTTTTTGCCGTATCTCTGATGGCCTTCATTGTCAAAAGCATTTACGAATACCGGATCGGTCATGCAAATTTGCCAAAGATAATCTTCATCACTTTCACCGTTGGCGCTTCATTCATTGTTCCATCACTCGGCAATTTGGACACCGCTTTCCAGGGTATGAATGTTTGGCATTCTTTCCAATATTTAGCGCTAACGTGGTTCGTAAATCAACTACGCCAACATCGTGGTGAGTTGGGTGACCAACCACTATTGGAAAAGATATCTGAAGATGGAAAGTCACGCCTTTTTTATGGATTTAATGTCTTGTTAACATTTGGGTCTGGTTTGATAATTGCTGTCGTATTTGTCGTTCTGTATTTCCTTATTGGGGGAAAATGGGCTGAACCATCATTTGCATTCGAAACCGCCTACTACATCGGTGTGTTATCTTTCCTATGGATCCACTATTACCATGATCATTTTCTCTTCACACAAACCGATTCAGTATTGCCGTGATAAACAATCTGACAAGATTTCATTTATAACTGGAGAGGATTTCCAAGCTCATTACAAGAGGTGAGAAGCTGGCGTATATTTGGTACTAATTGATGCCTACCCAGAAATCATAATTTGCAAAAAAAAATTTGCATTTATTCCGAATTGTGGTAATCTACTGGCGGCTCCCCCCCAGAGATGACCCGATAGCCGCCCGGCTATCGGGCATCTCACTTTATAGGCCTTTTTCGCCCCCAAAATATTGCGTTGCTTACACCTTCAAGGGACCGATTTCAAAGTGTAATTCTGGACCATCAACATCAATTGTAATCGTCGCTTCGCCTTTTACTTGTTGACCTAAGAGGTAGTCGGCTAACGGTACCCTGATGTAGCGATTTATAATCCTTCGTAGCGGACGGGCACCATATTCTGGCTGATCGTTCTTCGCCAGCAACCAGGCTTTGGCTGTCGCTGTAATTTGAAGATCAATTCCTTGTTTCTGTGCCAGGTTTAGCTCCTTCCTAAGCATTAGATCTAGTATTGCTGCTAGCTGATCCGGTGTTAATTGATGGAACAAGATGATCTCGTCGAGTCGATTTAAAAATTCGGGCCGGAAAAAGCGCCGGACTTCCGCCATGACAAGCTTTTCTTCCCTTTCGCCGATTACTGGCAGCAGCATATGATACGCTCCCAAATTGCTGGTCATGATAATGACGGTTTCACTGAAGCTTGTCAGTCGCCCCTGGCCGTCTGTCAGACGCCCTTCATCCATGACTTGAAGCAAAATATCCAGCACCCTGGGATGTGCTTTTTCTACCTCGTCGAACAAAACAACTGTATAGGGTCGTTGTCTAACGAAATCGGTGAGTTGTCCGCCACCTTCAAAACCAACATAGCCAGGCGGCGCACCGATCAGCTTGTTAACACTGGCTTCTTCCTGGTATTCACTCATATCTAAAGTTATCATCGCATCTTCGGTGCCAAAAAGGAAATCAGCCAAAGTCTTGGCTAATTCTGATTTGCCCACGCCACTTGGACCAAGAAAAAGAAATGATCCGATCGGACGACCCGGATCGCGCAATCCAACGCGAGCCGTTTTCACTGCCCGACTGACGGCAAGAATCGCTTCATCCTGTCCTATAATGCGCTCATGTAAATGCTCAACCATATTGGCATATCGACTTTGCTCATCCTGGCCTAACTTGGCTATCGGGATTTTTGTCATCAAGCTGGCAGCGACCATGACATCATCGCTGTTTAGGGTGCCGTCAGATTTGACATCAGGCAGGCGACCTGCGTGTTCGCTGGTCAATATGCTGACGAAGGCACAAGCTCGGTCCAAAAGCTGTACAGCCGAAGCAGGCAAGGCTATCGACTTGATATACCGATCGGCCAGATCGACTGATGTTTCCAAGGCCTGAACCTGCACTTGGATCTCGTATTCCTGTTCAAATCGTTGCTTGTGAAAACCTAACATGGCCAATGTTTCTTCACGATTTGCAGGAGGTACTTCGAGGCGATTGGTCCTCTGGCGAATTAGTCGCTCTGAGGTCAACTTCTCATAAGCGAGTATTGTGGACGTCCCGATGACTATGTGCTCGTCCCCAAGTAGCGCCTTATATAATTCCCTATTAACCTGATCGGGAAAAGCAGCTCTTAACCTATCCCCAAAGAAACGCTCAATTCCTGGAACAAACAAGATTCCGCTGCTGGCACGACGAAGCCCCGCCCGCATCGCGGCTAGAGGGTTTTCCAATAAAGCGGCCTCATTTATCTGAACGAAGGATCTGAGATTTAGAACGCTTGATTCTTCTGCCAATAATTGCGCCACGCTGTAACCCAGCGTCCTTTTGCCCGAACCTTCTGGTCCGACCAAGATGATGTGACGTCTTTTTGATAAAGCTAAAAGGTTCATCACTTCACGCAAGAGGTCTTGCCGTTGATAGACTGGAACAGCGCGACCTTCTATCGCCTCTTGAATATGATCGAATATGATCGGTGCCTTTTCTTGAGAGACCTGATCAAGCAAGGCAATAACTGCGGCTGGGGTGATGCCTATACGTTGCAGTACGGCATAGGTATTTACATTTTGTTGAGCCATGGCACCCAGCATATGCCCACTATTTACTTTTAGTTCATCCCGGGCATTGGCAATAGATAATGCTTCGTCTAGGACCACCAACATTTCGTCTGATAAGGGGATGTCATTACCGAAGTCGTCGGTGAAATCGAAATCTGCATCTCTGCCTGGTGAATGCCGAGCCATTGAATCAACACGCCGTGTGAAATCATCCCAATCAAACCCTCTTTGCTCACGAAGTTTTCGTAATATCTGGTTGGCCGCTGAATTCTTCTCATCTAAGAACATTTGCAACAATAGTTGTGCAGTTAAGAATTTTATATCGTAGTCAGACATTCGACTTGAAGCCGTCGTCATTAAGCGACTAAGTTCGGCGCTTGGGATGTTTGGATTTAGAGTACTCATAACGGTAATTGTTTCACTCGTGAAATGATCGAATCTTCTTATTAAAACCTTTGTCGTAGGAAATTGTTAGTCGATATGTTACACCGGCTTGTCTTATGGAGCTATCATAGCTTGAACCAACAAAAAAAAGGCCATGGCGATGCCCTTGGCCAATTTTGCAAAACTCGTATTAAACCAATAGCCAGTTGTTGTTTATTGCCGAATCACTGATTCATGACTCGACTGGTTTCCAGGCCGGTTGTCAAATTACGCAGTGGCTGTTTCTGCTTCGTGTTGCCTGATTAAATCTCGCTTTAATACCTTTCCAACCGTTGTTCGCGGCAAATCGTCCCGAAATTCTATGATGCGAGGGTATTTGTACCGGGCGAGATGTTCTTTACTCCAGTCGATAATCTCAGTTTCGGTAGTCGGATCACCTTCTTTCTTGACGATCCAGGCTTTAACTGTCTCACCTCTTTTTGGATCAGGCACCCCGGCTACGGCTACTTCTAAGACAGCCGGATGGGAAGCCAACACCTCTTCCACCTCTCGCGGATAGATGTTAAAACCACCGGCGATAATCATATCCTTTTTACGGTCTTCAATATAGAAATAGC
>JAHEJP010000465.1 GCA_024638855.1 Chloroflexota bacterium | reverse complement strand
CCGTATACGGCTAAGCCACCGGTTTGGGATTAAGTAACCGCCCTGGTAATGAGTGGACGAAGCGTTGGAATCGAATCATCACTTTTCCGGCTTTCAAGGTCTGAGAGCCGGAATGGGAGGTTAGCATTGATTCGCCAATGTCATGAAGACGATGTCGCCTTGATTTTTGAGATAATCAACGAGGCGGCTGAGGTCTACAAAGGGGTCATTCCAGAGGATTGCTGGAAAGAGCCTTACATGCCCAAAAGTGAGCTACAATATGAAATTAACAAGGGGGTCGCCTTCTTGGGCTATGAAGAAAGAGGTCAACTGGCCGGCGTCATGGGCATTCAACCTGTCAAAGACGTGACCCTCATCCGGCACGCCTACGTCCGGCCCGCTTACCAAAACCAAGGGATTGGCGGCAAGTTGTTATCGGCGCTGCGCCAAAAGACGACGGGGCCGCTTTTGATCGGCACCTGGGCCGACGCCGTCTGGGCGATCCGTTTTTATGAGAAGCATGGCTTTAAGCTGGTGACGGCCGAACAAAAAGACCGGCTTCTGCGCCACTACTGGTCGATACCGGATCGGCAAATTGATACTTCGGTCGTCCTGGCGGATGGCAATTGGTTCGATAGATATAACGATGAAGAGCCCTAGGAAGTCGCTACCAGAGGGTCATGGACGCCAGGAAAAGCTGTATCAGATCAGCAGCCTCGGCCGGGCGGGGGGATAGTTTCGTGACCCGATGCTGCGGCAATGTGCCTTGAACGAGCGTTTCCACATCCTCGGTTCCGTAACCCACCGCCCGCAAGCCATTGGGCATGCTTGTGCGGCGCATCAAGTCGATGATGGCCCCGGCCAGAAGTTCGCCGGCCTCTTCCGGCCGGCCCGCTTTGGGTCCCGCCTCTGATATATCGACGCCCATCAAGCTGGCGCCATAGAGATGTCGCTCCGGATCGGCCGGGGCGGTGAAGCGGAACACCGCCGGGGCATTGAGGATGACCGACATGCCATGGGGGATGAGCGGGTGGCCGGGCGGATAACCATCGACGACAAAGTCCCGCGCGTTGCCCGATACAGGGTAGGACATGCCATGGGGAAGGTGGACGCCGGCGTTGCCAAAACCTATGCCGGCGAAGGCGGCAGCCAGCAGCATTTGCCCGCGCGCCTCGTCATCAGACGGATCATTTATGGCCCGGATGAGGTATCGGGAGACCATCTGTATCGCTTTAGCCGCCCAAATGTCGCTCAACGGATTGGAGCCCTGGTAGGCCGGCCGCAAACCTGGATTTTGTGGCGCCGGCCGCTGGTGAAAGGGTAAGGCCGTGAGCGATTCCAGGGCGTGGCTCAGGACATCGAGCCCGGTACAGGCCGCCACCATGGGCGGCAGGCTGCGGGTATTGTCCGGATCGACGATGCCGATCAAGGGGCGCAAGGCGCGGTGGGCGATGCCGGTCTTGGCCTTCATCTCCAGCAGATCGAAGATGGCCACGCCGGTGGTCTCGCTGCCGGTGCCGGCCGTTGTCGGGACCGCGATCAATGGTTTGATCCGGCCGGGCACGGGGCGACCATCGCCGATGGGTGGGTTGACGTAGGCCAGGAAGTCGGCCGGGTAAGTGGCGTAAAGGTTGGCGACTTTGGCCGTGTCCATGCTGGAACCACCGCCGACCGCCACGTAACCATCAAAATTACCCTCCGTGGCGAATTGTATGGCCATTTGTAACGAGGCATCGGTCGGTTCTACCTGTACCTGGTCAAAGAGCACGGCATCAATGTTTTTCCTACGCAATGAGTCTAGCGTAATGGCCACCGGCTCACGGCCGGCCAGGCCAGGGTCGGTCACCACCATGACTCGTCGCGCGCCAAGTTGCGCCATGTCATGTCCCAACTCCTTCGTCGCGCCGGGCCCATATTTAAGGCTTGAAGAATCCATGGTAAAGATCGTTTCAAAGGTCATGATCGACTCCAGAACTCAACCTAATCGTTATAGCCTAGAAGCAAACCGCCGCTAACAAAATTCATTCCCGAACAATTAGTATCGGTTTGCTTTGAAATGGTCAAAAGTGTCGACGTAGGTTATACCATTAATCAAACTACGGGTAACTAGGAATTATTCCACGTATTTTCTTAATTTTAGGCAGCAGGTGGCAAACCAATGACCCTAACCCTTACCGACGACGACAGAAAACTACTCCAGCGTTTAGAGGAGGAACTTTGGCGCGAAGAAACGCGGTTCGATATCCCATTTATGGAGCAGGTCTTAGCCGAAGATTTTTTTGAGTTCGGCCGATCCGGCCGGATCTACAACAGAGATCAGATACTGACCGCAACCAGGCAGCCCATCGATGCGGTCATCCCTTTGCCGGATTTCGCCGTCCGCATGCTGGCAGAGGATGTCGCCCTAGTAACCTACAATAGCAAGGCTGCCTACAATGGCGTTCTCGAAAAGGCCTGCCGCAATTCCATCTGGTCGCGTACTTCAACAGGTTGGGTGATTCGTTTTCATCAAGGAACAGCCTATGACGGAGACGACTAATAAGTCGTTAAGCCAGATGCTTGCCGGCGGTTAACAACACAGTTGCGCGGCTGGGCGGCAAACTTTATACGCGGTGGAAATGGTTGCTTTTGGCAAGGTAAATAGAAACGGCCGGTTTTCCAACAGGCAGCCCAAATTAGCTTTCAGAAGTGCGGTGACGAAGGGAGCTAGGCCATTATACTGCCGGGGACTAGCCCATTAGCCCCGCTATAAAGGCCTCCATGCCGCCACCTTCTCCGTACGGTTCCTCTTTTACGATTTTGTCGCCATCAACCGTAACCTTAACGCTGACCTCCGGCCAGACGATCTTTTTGCCGCTGGCCGGGATGACGCCCGCGCCCATCGCCAACAGGTTAAGATCGCTCTCGAATGTCCCTTCAAAATGACCGGTCATGATGACAATGTCCCCCTCTTGGCGAAGACCGGTGCGCATAAACCTAAAGTCTGGTAACGAACCAAACAGCATGTGGGCCATGCCGATATAGGCCTCTTTGTCCATCACCACGTTTCCGTCTTCATCAACGTTTTGAAAGTCATCCGAGAGATAAGCAAAGCTCGCTTCTGTATTGCCGGGGGGCACGCTGGTCCATGCTTTTACCACATCTAAATTACTGGTCATATCATTCTCCTGTTTCTGTTCACTCATAGGTGTGCAAATCGGCCGATCCGCCCCACTCAGCGTGGATCGCGGCCCGGCTCACGGTATTGTCACGGCTCCCGAGAATGACGGCCGGATACATTTGGTCAGATCATTTTTGCCTCCTCAGAATCATATGCAAGTGGACAATTTTTTCGACTGACTGTGCTGCTATTTGGATTAGCTGCTCCGGGTCCCCAATTGAGCATGGCTAGGCAAGGGTGGCGAGAACCAAAATCAGTCTAAAACAGGGGCCCTCGCTTGTCAACTTCGTTCCGTTCTGCACAATCCAAAACGAGCGTTCAGAGGTGGTAAAAGTTGGAACCTTAAAATTAACAAAAGGTCTTGACAAAGGGGCAAAAGCGGGTTAGTATATTTGAAACTAGACTATTTCCACCTAGAGTAACGGGATATTTGGTGTTTAGAGCGGTATTTGTAGGACGTGGTCGGGAATTAGAGGTTATAAACAATCTCTGGGACTCTCCCAAAGCCAGATTGCTTATTCTATACGGCCGGAGACGGGTTGGCAAGACACGTTTGTTAACCCATTGGCTGCGCGATCATGCCGATGAGGGGCTCTATTGGGTGGCCGAACCGGCTTCTGCCCTGACCCAGT
>JAHEJP010000104.1 GCA_024638855.1 Chloroflexota bacterium | reverse complement strand
CATATCGCGAGATGCCTGTAAAGCCGTATTGGACAGGTCTGAAAAATTGGTCAGCGCCTAAGCATGGTTAACAAACAGATATTGCGGCGGCATTGAACACTTTTAAAACTGTTAGAGTGGGAATTCGTTTTCCTTAGGTTTGCCATTCCAGGCGTGCGCCAAGGTGGGAGAGCGTTTCGACGAAACCGGGGAAACTGTCGGCGATACAACCGGCATCTGTAATAGTGGTTGGACCGGTCGCTGCTAGGCCGGCTATAGCCAAGGCCATGCCCAAACGGTGATCGCCGTAGCTATCTACGAATGCGCCATTTAGGCGCGTAGGACCGCTGATCGCAAAACCATCGGCATATTCTTCAATTTGCACGCCCATTTTTCTAAGTTCACCGGCCAACAAGGATATCCGATCCACTTCCTTCACTCGTAATTCGGCCGCATCCCGCAGCTCGCTAACGCCGGCCGCCTGGCTTGCCGCCACCGCCCAAACCGGGAATTCATCTATCGCTCGCACCACCACTCTGCCGCCAACATTGGCGCTGTGTAGTTCGTCAAAACCAATCGCCAGGTCTGCTACCAACTCGCCGCCGGTTAAACGTTCCTGGCTTACTTCTATATGGGCGCCCATGGTAGAGAGGATCTCGCCTAGGCCATGACGGGTTTGATTTTGACTTACTCCTTGCACGATGATGTTGGAATGGGGCACGATCATGGCCGCGACCAGGAGAAAGGCGGCCGAAGAAAGATCACCGGGCACAGTTAAATCCAGCGCTGTCAAAGATGAACTTTCTCCCAGCAACGGTTTTAAGGTGATCCAGGAGCCCTCGGTAAACAGGTTGGCGCCCATGGCCGAAAGCATCCGTTCCGTATGGTCCCGGGCCGGGCCGGGTTGGTGAACATGGGTTTCACCTTGAGCATAGAGACCGGCCAGTAAAATGGCGCTTTTTACCTGGGCGCTGGCGACGGGCATTTCGTAATGGATGCCACGCATGGTCGCCGGCCGGATTTTTAATGGCGCCCGGCCATCAGACGCTTCGATATTTGCGCCCATCTGTCGTAAAGGTTCGATGATCCGCCGCATCGGTCTCTTTCGGAGCTGCCGGCTGCCGTCTAAGATTGAGGGGAAAGATTGCCCGGCCAAAAGTCCCGCCAATAATCGCAAACAAGTGCCGGCATTGCGGCAGTCCAGTGATGAGGTTGGTTGCCTAAGACCGAATAGCCCACGCCCTTCTATAGCCAGCTCCCAAGCTGCAAGCGTTTTGTTGATAACATTGACCTCAATCCCCAAGGACTGGATGGCAGCCAGGGTTGCCAATGTATCGCCGGCCGGTAGCCAGTCACGGATCCGGCTTTTCCCCTCGGCTATGGCCGCCAACATGATCGCCCGATGACTGATCGACTTATCACCCGGCACTGTCACAGTTCCAGATAAAGGCTCTGATTGAGGGTGAACTAAGAGAGTGCTCATGGCCCAATTATCGGCCTTATTGAGGATACTGGCCAAAATGGGTCCTCCCAGAGAGTTTGGACCCTAGTTCACAGGATTGGAGAAGGAAGGATCGCTTGGCGAACCTTGGTAATCTTGTTAACGCAGGCGTTGCTGTAATTTACGCATCTGTGTTGACGCTTTTCGAACCAATTCATCGGCCCGATTCGGATCACTGTCAGCAACGGGCGGGCGGCCTTTTATTTCAGCCTGGTCGAGAGCGTGATGGATGATTAGATGACTGTTGCGGCGAAAGGCATCTACTTCACTCGTCCCGGGAAATTCTTCCTCATCGGCCGCCAACGCTTGGGCCATTTTTTCCTTCAAATCGGCGATTTCATCCTGGGGCAAATAAGCAGCAACGGCGCTGAACTTCAACTTGTCACTCACTGGAACGATCCTCGCCAGCAGCAAATCACCGGGTTGGACCGGACCATGTCCGGCCGGTTCGTAAACCTCAACCTCTGAACCAGAGAAGAAATCTCGCAGTGCCAGATTCTGGCCATTATAGGCAATCAATTCGTAGGCCGATGCTGGTGGGGCTGTCAGCCAAGCGGTCAGAACCCGTTGCTGGTGTTCAGATAGCTCTTCATAGCTATCTTCATAGTAGATATCAATGATCCTTGAACTTTCTTCATCCTTGTAGTCGAAGACAAACCAATCGGCGAAACGAGATGCCTCATTCGGGCTCATTCGTTCCGCATTCTCAAAGGTATAATGCCCATTCCAGTAAATTGAGAGCGCCCTAGCGAAAGGGATGGCAAAGTGTTCTTCCTGGGCAAATCTCAGAAAATCTTGCGGTAGCCACTTGGCGGCTTCCTCTAATTTGCGATTCTCCTCCTCGGCCGCCTTATCAGCCTTCATATGACATTTTTTGTACTTTTCACCGCTACCACAATAACAAGGATCATTACGACCTGGTTTTGACATACATGCCTCCAATTAGTATTGCTTTACCTATTATCCCAGATTCTTGAGTTGGCCGTGGGTGACATTATTCCTATTTCGATGTCAGGGATGGTTCTTTTCTTAACCGGTCTCCAGATAGGCCAAAATCGGCAGCAATTGACTTAAACAAGAAATCGTATAGTCGGGTACGACATTTTCCTCAAGGCGATTCAAGTGAGGTGGGGCCATAAGAACACTGATAAGGCCTGCTTCATTTGCTCCGGCGATATCATTTAGAGGACGGTCGCCTACGAACACGGTTCGCTCAGGGCTCGCTTGTAAAGTGTCTAAGATGGCCAGGTAGATGTTTGGATGGGGTTTTAGATAACCTATGTCGGCGGCCGAAATCCGGGCATCCAGGTACGGCAGCAATTGGTAAGCATGCAGTTCTGCATCTCGCACCCACATTGGCATGAATGAATTGGTCAGCAAACCTAACCTGTAACCCATTTGGCTCAAGATCTTCAGAACAGGCACAGTATCGGGGAAAGGCAAAACGCCAGGTCGCGGACCCCAATCTAACCGGCGTAATAGATGATCCATGTCGATCTTATTCAGGTCGAGGTCTAGCTCCATTAACAAGCGTTCGAGCATGTCGCCAAAGGAGGTGATCTGCCAATTCTTTTTGGCTTCAGCCCAAACAGAAATAATGGCTTGATCGACAAGAATAAAGAATTCGCCTACCGAGGGTAACTTGTGGCCTGCGCTTGAGAGGCTATCGTGGATGGCAGCGATCTTGGGTTCGTAATATTGCTCTCGGCTAACAGACGGATTTGACCAGTCTATGAGGGTATCATCTAGATCGAAAATAATCGCTTCGACCCTACGCTGGCTGGCGGACATGGACTGGCTCAGCTGCCTTCTTGATGCTTCGATCAACCAGCAGCGCTCGGTTGCTCCTCTTTTTTAGCCTTACTACGCACGTATTCAATGACCATAGGTACGACGGAGATGAGAATAATCACGACGATTACCAGTTCAAAATTCTCCTGGACGAAGGGAATGTTGCCAAAGAAGTACCCTAGCCAAATAAAAATTCCCGTCCAAAGAAAACCGCCGACGACATTGTAGGTTACGAAGTGACTATATTTCATTGTCCCCACCCCAGCCACAAAGGGGGCGAAGGTGCGTACAATTGGCACAAAGCGGGCCAGGATGATGGTCTTGCCACCATGTTTTTGATAAAACTGCTCCGTCTTCTCCAAATATTCCTTTTTTAGGAAGCGAATGTCCTGTTCAAAAGCGCGCGGGCCAATTTTGTTCCCGACCCAATAGTTGACCGTATCTCCCAATACGGCCGCCACAAAGCAAACGCCCCACAGTATCCAGACGTTTAGCGAACCGATGCCGGCAAAGGTGCCAGCGGCGAACAATAATGAATCTCCGGGCAGAAACGGGAAAACGACCACACCGGTTTCCATGAATATGATCAGAAACAAAAGTGCGTAGGTCCATATGCCATAAGTCTGGATGATATCGGCCAAATGCTGGTCGATGTGCAAGATAAAATCAATGAGTGTCTGAATTAATTCCACGCTAATACCTTTCTTTACTACAGGATAAGCGCGAAATTATAGCACAGGAATTAACAGCACGGCGAACAAGGTTGATGGAAACCCTGTATTATCATTTTTCACAAATCAATTTTCGGCCAAGGCGAAGAGCGATTCACTATCAAATCAACCTGCCATTCTTTTTTGGTCTTAGACTCACCAATATAGCCAACGCTGCTGTACGCATTTTGGATTGACCATACCTCGATCGTAGAGATATCATTCATTCTGAGTCAATGCGTCATCTGGCGGGAAAAAGTCTTGTCAAGTAGAATTTGGCCCAGTTTACAGCACCAGATAACTAACATCCTTTCCAAGTGAGGAGAACTACGAGTGAACCAAAGCGTTCAATCATACGAGCAATCAGCTTCCAAACATCGGGCGAGTTTAGAAAGAATACGTTCTGGTCTTGCTACCGGGGTGCGTATCTTGGCCAGTCGCGATAGTTGCCCAGTTTGTAAATCGTATGAGGGAGCTTATGATTTTGACGATGTCCCAGAGTTGCCACTTGAAGGCTGTTCCCATCCGAATGGCTGCCGCTGTCACTACGAACCTGTTCTGGATCGGTTCGGTCCCTAATCATTATCCGGCAAACTGCAAATGTGCCATTCGTCCGGTGGGGTTCACCTTAGATTTGTCCTATCGATAACCACAACAAAGCAATCGTCCTGATACGACTGCGATCAGTCTTGCAGAACAATAGCAGGGGTGGCCCAGGTTCCGCTTATAGAGGTCCTAGCTTAACTTGATTTGGCTCATTTCCTGAACTAAATGGCACTGACTCCTTGCTCGTCATCTCGAAGGAATATCCATGAGGGGTTTGGAGAGTATCCACTTAGCAGGACATTTGAGGCCCTAAATAATGAAAAGGTGGCGAAAATTATTATCAAATTTGATCACTCTATTTGCTGGCGCGCTTATCGCCGCCCTGGCCTATAGCCTATTTTTAGTCCCCTTCAATATCGCGGCCGGCGGTGTTGGAGGCATCAGCATCATCATCAATTCGTTTACAGGCTGGCCAATAGGGACCTTATACCTGATCATGAATATACCTCTCCTTGTCCTGGGTTATTTTCTCCTGGGAGGATGGAGCTTTTTGTGGCGGACCGTCTTAGCAGTGGTGATCTTTTCGCTGTCCATTGATATTTTCAGCGCCGGGCTGCCAATGTGGCTAGATATATACCCTTTGACCGATGACGTGCTGATCAATGCCATTTATGGCGGTATCCTGGGGGGGATCGGGGCGGGCATGCTGTACCGCAGCGGTGGGACATTGGGTGGTACAAGCATCCTCGGCCGGATCGTGCAAAGGAAAACAGGTGCGCCACTAAGTCAGATCTATATCTACACCGACGGGATAATCATCTTCACTGCTGGTTTGGTCTTTGGTTGGGAACTGGCCCTATACGCAGCACTGACTCTCTTCCTAAACGGGGTCGCATCCGACTACACCCAGGAAGGTCCTAGCGTCGTTCGCACAGTCACCATCATCACGGATCATCCCGATACTGTAAGCAAAGCTTTAGCCGAAGGGCTTGGCCGAGGTGTCAGCTACTGGGGTATCACCGGAGCATATACCGGACGGCACCATTCGATGTTGATGTGCACAGTTTATCGTTCCCAGGTAACGGAAATGAGGCAAATCATTGCCGACGTCGATCGCGAAGCTTTCGTTGTGATCGGCACCGCCCATCAGGCTCTTGGATCCGGCTTCCGACCGATCACTTGAGCTAATCAGCTCCTAAGACCGGAAATCACAGCGGGAAATTGGTGGCACCACCATCAAACATCAAGGCATGACCATGGATGAAGGCTGCTGCCGGGGAGGCTAACCAGGCCACTGCGCGTCCGAACTCTTCAGGCTCACCCATTCGACCTAAAGGGATATTGATCATGGCTTTGGCCAACTCTTCATCGACTGTCGTTCCGTTTATATCAGCCCGGTCTGCTAACAATTTCTCTACACGCTCTGTCCTGGTGAACGTGGGGTTGATGGAATTGATCCGAATACCATTTGGGCCCAGTTCATTAGCCATGGACTTTAACAAACCGATGACGGACATCCGAATAGCGTTGGAGAGAATCAGGTTACCGATGGGTTGTTTAACCGAAATCGATTCAATGGCCACAATGCTGCCCGATCCCCTTTGTAGCATAATAGGGACGACAGCATAACAAAGGCGAACGGCGCTCATCAACGTGAGATTGATGCCAGCTTCCCAATCTTCAGGAGTCAAATCCGTAAAATCGCCCGGATTTGGGCCGCCAGCGTTTAGGACTAAGATATCTATCTGGGCAAAACTTTCAAAGGCCATTTTAACGAAGTGTGCGATGTCGCGTTGATTGGTGACATCAGCACGCACCGCTAAAATATCCGCATTCGTCTCCTGGCGAATTTCATGTGCGGTTTCTTCTATTTGGCTACTCCGGGAGCAAATTGCTACCTTTGCACCTTCTTCGGCGAAAGCCTTGGCCGCAGCCTTTCCTAAACCTTTGGAAGCTGCCGCGACCAGAACGACTTTTCCGGTTAATTGTAAGTCCATCCACGTCTTCTCCAGAAAAAATAGTCAAATCATCTTCTACAAAGAGTAACACCACTAATCACCGGCCGGGACATAACTTGAGCGAGTATAACAACCTTTACTCGGCCGCTCAATTGGCTATCTAGGTTTTCGAGCCAGCTTGATGAGCACGAAGGCAACTATGAATTGGCGACTATGATTTAACCTTGGAATGAATGGTCAAACAGGGGATTACTGCATCGATGTCCGCCGGACTGCGTGCTTCAGATGGCAGGAAGCGATGATAGACCGTTTCTATCACTGTTTTATTCGTATGGTTTCAACTAAAATAACCCGACAAGTGATGAACATATAGGATTGTTGAAAAAGAGCGATTCTAGATCTCTTAGCGAACAATTGGAGGCAGATCGATGAGCACAAGAAGGCCGGGATATGAAGTAACGAGGACACTTGTCGATGTGGCCATGGGCCGCGTGCCGGCCAACATGGTCATTCAAAATGGACGCTGGGTAAATGTGCACAGCGGAGAAATCTTACCCCATACCGATGTGGCCATCGTTGATGGCCGGATCGCTTTCGTGGGCCAAAACGCGCAACATACTGTTGGCGATTTCACACAGATTATCGATGCCGACGACCGTTATCTTGTGCCAGGCCTAAGTGATGCCCACATGCATGTAGAAAGCGGCATGGTTACGGTGACTGAATTCGCCAGGGCGGTCATCCCCCACGGAACGACGAGCATGTTCATCGATCCCCACGAAATCGCCAATGTCTTGGGTATTGACGGCGTTCGTCTCATGCATGATGAAGCCGCGACCTTACCCATCAATGTCTATGTGCAGATGCCTAGCTGTGTACCCAGCGCACCAGGTCTCGAAACCCCGGGGGCGTCCATTGGACCCGCAGAAGTAGCCGAAGCGATGAAATGGCCTGGCATTATTGGCCTTGGAGAAGTAATGAATTTTCCAGGCGTGTACTATAACGACATCAAGATGCATGCCGAATTGGCCGAGACTATGAAAGCCGGCAAAGTGATTGGCGGTCATTACGCATCATTGGACTTGGGTTTGCCATTCCATGGTTATGTGGCTGGCGGACCGGCCGACGATCACGAGGGAACTCGGAAGGAGGATAGTATCGCCCGGGTTCGCCAGGGCATGAAAGCCATGTTACGCCTGGGATCAGCCTGGTATGATGTCGCCAGCCAGGTCAAAGCTATCACCGAAAATGGCTTAGATAGTCGAAACTTCATCTTGTGTACCGACGATAGCCATTCGGGCACCCTCGTTCGGGAGGGTCACATGAATCGCGTATTGCGCCACGCCATAGCCCAGGGCCTACGCCCCATTACCGCCATACAGATGGCTACCTTGAACACGGCCGAACACTTCGGCCTCGAAAAAGATATCGGCAGCATCACGCCAGGTCGTTATGCCGATATCGTCATAACCAGCGATCTGCCTACCTTCCCGGTTGAATTGGTCATAGCTGCCGGAAAGGTTGTGGCCGAAAACGGGATGTTGCTTATTCAACTTCCACCCTATCCTTATCCACGGTTAGCCAAGGATACCGTACGACTGGCGAAGGTATTGACCACCGCGGAGTTTGACATTTTGTCGCCTGAACCCGTCGAAGTGCGGGTGATTGGCGTCATCGAAAACCAGGCTCCGACCCGTGCTGAGACCCGCGTTCTTCCCGTACGAGATGGTATTCTCCAACTCGATCCCCGCCAGGATATCGCTCACCTGGCCTTGATTGAGCGGCACAAGGGAACGGGCGAGATCGTTAATGGTTTTGTCTCCGGATTTGGGTTTAGCGAACCTTGCGCCGTTGCCAGCACCGTTGCCCATGACAGCCACCACATGATTGTTGCAGGTACGAGCAAAAATAATATGGCCGCTGCCGCTAATCGCTTGGGTGAAATTGGCGGCGGGGTGGTGGTCTACAAAGACGGGGAGGAAATCGCCCTGGTCAAGCTACCTATCGCCGGCCTTATGTCAAATGAACGAGCGGAAATCGTCGCTGCCGAAGCGGAACGTATGGTGGAAGCCTTTCAAGAATGTGGTTGCCACCTTAATAATGCCTTTATGCAGCTTAGTTTATTGGCTCTCGTTGTTATCCCCGAACTTCGTATCTCTGACCTCGGCATAGTGGATGTTGCCAAATTCGAGACCGTGCCCCTTTTTGTTGGCTGAACAAGAGCTATTCAAGGCGATCTACAGCCTAATCATACTCAAATGCAGGTTAAAAATTGATCAGTGCGACTGGCTATTAGTTCAGCCGAAAACTCGCCGTCAAATACCTTAGCAGTTTCTTGACAAAGTACGATCATTTCGACTACAATTTGTCATACAACCATACCACCCTACAAATTTTAATAACCAGCCCCATTTTGTTGTTTTGGACTCATAGTGAATGATCAAACGTAGCCCCTCGCTCACCGACCAAGTTAAATCCCATATCAAACGACAGATCTTGATCAATACCTATGAAGATGACCGTATTCCATCGGAAACTGATCTAGCCGCAGAACTGGGTGTGAGCCGTACAACAATCCGGGATGCATTAAGCCGGTTGGAAAATGAAGGGGTTGTCTATCGAAAGCAGGGCTCTGGCACATTCGTCAACAGGCCCGGCTTGCAAATCAAATCACGGTTGGATGAGATCTGGTCCTATTCAGCGGTGCTGGAAGCACATGGATATAGGCCCTCGGTGAAGGTCTTGGAAGTAAAACGTGAAGCGGCTGATGCTGACCTGGCACGAAGTTTAGAGGTGTCGAGCGGCGATGAATTAGTGGTTGTACGCAAGCTTTTTTTTGAAGATAAAAAACCCGTTATATTTACCCGAAACTACATTCCAGAAGTGCTCATCGAATTACCTTTTAAGGACACAGATCTCGAACTGCCTGTGTTCGATTTTTTATCGAAGCATGCTGGCGAACATCTAAGTTACTATTTAACTGAAATCGTTCCCATCACCGCAACTGATTCGTTAGCCAATATATTAAAAGTGCCGTCAAAAACGGCCGTAATGTCACTAGAGGAGGTTGGATATAACGAGGAAAATCGACCCATCTTGAAAGCCTATTCTTATATTCGTGATGACCTGTTACGCTTTGGAATGATCCGGCGTAAGGTTTAAGGGTGCAACGCGTCTTGATTTTTGGAAAAACTGATGGAAGAGCCCATGAACCTCAAGATGCCACGATTCACATTTTTATATCTTTACCGTGAGGCACTTAAACTCGCGAAAATATTGACATCTACGATCATTTAACAACTATAAGGAGATTTACAATGAGAAGTTTTGCTGGTCGAGACATACTGTCTCTGAAAGATTTTGAGCGTCATGAATTCTTTCGCGTTTTTGAGATAGCCGAGAAACTCGAGCCTATCGCCCGAAACCGTCGCAATTCGGACCTGTTACGCGAGAAGACGCTGGTCACGGCCTTCTACCAACCTTCCACTCGAACTCGGCTGGCTCACGAAGCAGGCATGATCCGCCTCGGCGGTCAGGTTACCGGCTTTTCTGATGCCAAGATGACCCGAGCGGGTGACTTTTACCAGGAATCGATTAAGGATACTGTTAAAATGTTGGAGTATTATGGCGACGTCATCGTCATGCGTCACTTCCAACAAGGCGCGCCTCATGAAGCAGCCAAATGGGCTTCGGTACCGATCATTAACGGCGGCGATGGCTGGGGCGAACACCCCACCCAAGTTCTCACCGACTTATACACGGTTCTGCGAGAAAAGGGACGGATCGACGGATTGAAATGGCTGGCGGTAGGCGATATGCGAATGCGCACGATGCACTCCTTAGCCTATGGTTTGACCCAGTTCGATTGCCCGATCACTTTCGTTTCACCCCCAGAGTTGTCACTCACCGACGAATTTAAAGCCGAGCTGCAACAGTACAGCCTGGACTTTAAAGAGGTCGATCACGTAGAAAAGGCGATTGCTGATGCTGATGTCATCCTTGTAGAACCGGTCGTTCAGCCTGACTACACCAAGTCCCGCGACGAACGTACCGGCGACGTTGACTTGACTCCGTCCAATTACAAGATCACACGAGAACTATTGGCGAACAAGGCCAAGTCCGATGCGATTCTCTTGCATTCGCTACCGCGCATGGATGAAATACCGGCGGATGTTGATATCACCCGCTGGTCTCGTTATTGGGAAGAAGCCTTCAATGGTGTTGTCATGAGAATGGCGCTATTAGCCCTGGTTATGGGGGTCATGGAGTAGACGGGCCTGATAGCCTTCGACTACTAAAGAGAGAGAAAACGATGCAAACATACTTACACGGCAGAGACCTTATTGGCGATTTGGACTTTTCTAAAGAGGAAGTGGAGACTATTCTAGACACGGCTTGGGATCTAAAACGCAAACGCGCTTTAAACGAGCCCCATGCCTATCTACGTGATAAGGTCCTGGCAATGCTCTTCTTCTTCTCCAGCACCCGGACGCGAGGCTCATTCGAGGCTGGCATGGCCCAGCTAGGTGGGCATGCGGCCTTTATTGAAAGCCGTACCACACAAATTTCGCACGGCGATACTGAACGAGAGATGGGCGAGATATTCGGCCGCTACTTCGACGGCATTGCTATCCGCCATGTCGATTGGGGCATCGGTAACCGTTATCTGAACCTGGTTGCCGAAGCATCGCGCGTGCCCGTGCTTAACATGCAATGCGAGATTTACCATCCCCACCAATGCCTGGCCGATCTCATGACCATCATGGAAAAGAAGGGCCGGGATTTAAGAGGAAAAAAGATGGTCGTCTCATGGGCCTATGCCTCTTCTTACCTGAAACCGATCTCTGTACCTCAATCGCTTATCTTGCAAATGCCACGATTTGGCTTGGATGTTGTATTGGCCCACCCGCCAGAGTTCCAACTGATGCCCGATATCATGGATCAAGCCAAAGAACAGGCGCGTAAATATAAGACTGGCTTTGACGTCATTCATGATATGGATGATGCCTGCCGCGACGCCGACATCATTTATGCTAAGTCATGGGGTCCTCTACTTACAACACAAGATCCCGATGAAGGCAAGAAGATCCAGGATAAGTACCAGGATTGGATCGCCGATGATGCCAAAATGGCATTGGGTAAAGATGATGTCATCTATATGCACCCGCTGCCGGCCGATCGGCAGATCGAGGTTACTGACTCCGTGATCGATGGCCCGCACTCGGTTGTTTTTGATGAAGCCGAGAATCGCTTACATGCTCAAAAAGCTGTCATGGCTCTGACCATGACCTAGGCTAAAGGAGATTTTCATGTCGAACGAACGACCGACTGCAGTTGTCGCCATCGGTGGTAACTCGCTCATTCCTGACAAAACCCATCCCGAAATTGAATATCAATGGGAGGCAGTACACGAAACGTGTAAACATCTTGTCGATTTGGTTGAAAACGGCTGGAATATCATTATTTCCCATGGCAATGGGCCACAGGTTGGCTTTATCCTCCGGCGTTCGGAATTGGCCGAAGCCGAAGTTCACACCATTGGCCTGGACATCATCGCCGGCGACACGCAAGGTTCCATCGGCTATATGATTCAATTGACAATAGATAATGAATTGAAGAATCGTGGCATCGATCTCAAGGCAGTATCCATCGTTACCCAGGTGCTGGTGGACAAAGATGATCCCGGCTTTCAGAATCCGACCAAGCCCATCGGTGCTTTCTTAACTGAAGAGCGTGCGACCGCTTTTGAAAAACAAGGTTGGCGCATGGTTGAAGATGCTGGTCGAGGTTATAGGCGGGTGATTGCCAGCCCGAACCCCTTGGAAATCGTCGAAGAGGAAGCGATCAAAGCCATGACCAAATTGGGCTGGATCGTGATCGCCGTTGGCGGCGGTGGCATTCCTGTCATTCGCGACGACAACGGTGAATTGAGGGCTGCTCCGCCATCGGTCATCGACAAGGATCGAGCCAGCGCACTTTTAGCCGAGCACCTTGATGCCGACATGCTGTTGATCTCTACTGCCGTGGAAAAGGTTGCCATTAATTTCGGTAAACCAAATCAACAATGGTTAGACCACATGAACGTGGCCGAGGCCAAAAAATACCTGGCTGAAGGGCACTTCGCTCCAGGCAGCATGCAACCCAAGATCGAAGCTATGATCAACTTTTTAGAGCAAGGCGGCAAAAGAGCTATCATAACGAACCCGCCCAATATCGCCCGGGCTCTAAAGGGTGAAACGGGAACACATTTCTCACTATAAAAATCGATGAGTCAGAGCAGACTTTCCTTGGTCTTTCCATTAGTTGGCCATCTGCTCTGACTCATCATCATTCATAACCGAATAGCACATCTTTGTAGATAGGTGGAGTTAATGAATAACATCCTACACTTGAAGTGCCTTATCTGTGGTGAGGAATATAGCCCAGATGAGATCGAGTATATATGTCCTAATCATGGGAATGAAGGAATCGTTGACGTTCGATACGATTACGAGCGAATAGGGCAGCAAATAAGCCGGGAACAGATAACCCAAAACCAAGACTATTCGATTTGGCGCTATCAACCATTGTTGCCGATCGACTCAAATTCGCTGGTGCCGCCCCTACAAGTCGGCTGGACTCCTCTCTATCCAGCACCGCGCCTGGCTGTAGACCTGGGTCTCAATCACGTCTGGGTTAAGGATGATGGTCGCCAGCCAACTGCGTCTTTCAAGGATCGAGCCAGCGCCGTTGCTGTGGTCAAAGCTCGAGAAAAGAACGCTGATATCATCACCACCGCCAGCACCGGCAATGCGGCCGCTGCCTTAAGCGGATTATGCGCCAGTGTCAAGCAAGCCAATGTCATCTTCGTACCTGAGACCGCTCCCCCGGCCAAAATTGCCCAATTACTGGTCTTCGGTTCAACTGTGATGCTAGTAAAAGGCACCTATGATGATGCTTTCGAGCTCTGTTTGGAAGCAGCGGCCGAATATGGCTGGTACAATCGTAACACCGCCTATAACCCCTATATGACCGAGGGTAAAAAGACCGCCTCGCTCGAAATATGCGAACAACTAGATTGGCATGCTCCAGATGCCATCTTCGTCAGCGTTGGCGATGGTTGCATCATAGGCGGATTGCATAAAGGTTTAAAAGACCTGCTTTCTTTAGGCTGGATTGAAAAAATGCCTCGTCTCGTTGGTATTCAGGCCGAAGGCAGCAACTTCATGGTCGAAGCATGGGAAAACGGTGAAGACGTTCTCTCGAAAGCGCCCATCGACGCCCAGACCGTAGCCGACAGCATTAGCGCCGGTTTGCCCAGAGATCGTCTAAAGGCCATGGCAGCGGTGAACGAGACAAACGGGGCCTTTATAAGCGTAACAGACGAAGAGATCTTAGCGGCCATCCCAGTTCTAGCCAGGGGAAGCGGCGTATTTGGCGAACCGGCAGGAGCTACAGCCTATGCTGGCTTGGTAAAAGCAGTAAACAGGGGTTTGGTTTCGGCTTCAGATCGCATCGTCGTCCTCAATACCGGCAATGGCCTGAAAGATATCGCCGGCGCCATGAAATCAGTAGAGTTAGTGGGCACCGCACCCTACCGTGTCAGCACAAATCTGGAAGATCTTAAACGGGTCATGGCCAACAAGGTTGGCGCTTAAGCACTTGAGTTCAACAATAAAGTAGGTAAAAGGAACTAAGATATGATTAATCTGACTACATACGAAGAATCTCTCAAACGCGCTGTGAATCAGGCGAGGGAGAGAAATATCATCATCCCCACATTCAAACAGATGCAGGACCCCAACCTAATACC
>JAHEJP010000464.1 GCA_024638855.1 Chloroflexota bacterium | reverse complement strand
GGTACACAAATTCGGGCAAATCAACGTTGTTGAATCAAATGAGTGATGCCGACGTCTTGTCGGCCGATATGCTGTTCGCAACGTTGGACCCAACAACTCGGCGCGTGATCATGCCTGGTGGGCGAGAAGTGTTGTTCACCGATACAGTCGGATTCATCCAAAAGTTGCCGCCCGATATCGTCGCCGCATTCAGGGCCACTCTCGAGGAAATCGCCGAGGCGGATATTCTTTTGCATGTGGTTGACGCCACGCATCCCCATGCCAGTGCCCAGGTTGAATCTGTGGAAGATATCCTGGCTGAAATGGAAGTCGATCATTTGCCGGAAGTGATTGCCTTAAACAAGATCGATCTTCTTGAAGACGGAGTCAATCCAGGAGAAGGATTGTCATTGTCCAGTGTGGCAGTACCCATATCAGCGCTGACTGGCGAAGGGATCGATTTCTTGTTAACGGCAATCGAGGCAGTCATTGAAAGAGAGTTGCAGCAGGTGACGGTAAAGATTCCCTACCGTCGAGGCGACCTATTAGCCCTATTTCATGAAAGGGGTCAGGTTAACGATGAGGATCACCTGGCGGATGGAATCATAATATACGGCCGTTTGCCCCACAGGATGGTATCCTACTTTGAAGAGTTCTTGGTCTCGGTTGAGGCCGGAACCTAATCGGGAGCTTGCCGATGGATGAACGTATCAATAAATTTGTCGACCAGGCGGCTGAATTTCTAGCCAAACGGCCAGGGCTGTTGCCGCTTGTTGGCTTACTGTTAATCATATTAAATTTCCTGCTCCAGATTTTCCCAGGATTTGGCTATTGGATCGTAGACGCCAATCTCTTGCTGCATCTAGGATTAATTATCGCCATTCTAGGCCTGTTGCTGATTAGGCCTTTGGGGTAGCCATGGGTGTCGTTGAAAAAATTAGCAGGAGTCGCCGGATCAAAGAGGCAATAAATGGGTTTGTCAAAACCAGCGGCGAGATCGTCGATTTGACCATCGCCATTCAACAGATCCCAGCGCCCACTTTTTCCGAATCTTTAAGAGCCGATTTCGTGGAGAAGAGTTTTGGCGATCTTGGCTTGAGAGATGTCTGTCAAGATGAAATCAACAATGTTTACGCCCGTTGGCCGGGAAGTGATGGCGGCCCGCCTGTCATAATATCAGCTCATACTGATACTGTCTTTCCGATAGACACTGACCTTACGGTTCGTTTTGATAATGGAAGCGAATCAGGTCAAGATATTATCTTTGGGCCGGGCTTGGCGGATAATTCCTTAGGTGTTGCCGGTCTCTTGAAACTGGCAGAGACTTTGAGAGATTACCGGTTAGTGCCTTCATCTGATATCTGGTTTGTGGGTAATGTTTGTGAGGAAGGACTGGGGAACTTACGAGGGATGAGGTCCATCGTAAAGCGATTTGGAGAGGCGGCCGCATACATCGTCGTGGAAGGCGGTTCATTCGGTAGTATCTTCCACCAGGCTATCGGCGTCCGCCGTTTCCGTCTCGATGTAAGCACGCCAGGTGGCCATTCCTGGGGAGATTTTGGGCAACCAAGTGCGGTGCATCATTTAAGCCGGATTATAACTGCATTAGACGAAATTGAATTATCTAAAAGGCCCAAGACAGCGATTAACGTTGGGATCATCGAAGGCGGAACTTCGGTGAACACTATCGCGGCTTCGGCGAGTTGTTTGGTAGATTGCCGCTCTGCCGGATCGGAGCATTTACTAACCCTGGTAAACGCTGTAGAGAAGATCGCTGCTGAAGCCAATAAGCAAGTGGATGTCACGGTAACTATACAGGAGATAGGTAACAGACCGGCTGGCAATTTGCCAGCCGACGCTCCTCCGGCATCATGGGCGGCCGAAGCATTAAGACGTGTTGGCTATAACCATGCTGTGTACATGGCCGGCAGCACAGACGCCAATTTGCCGATAAGTCTGGGTCTACCGGCCGTTTGTATTGGGTTGGCAAGGTCGGCAAATACTCACCGGCTGGATGAATATCTAGATCCGGCCTATTTACCAAAGGGTATGGGCCAGCTGCTATTATTGACCCTTGCTGCTGCCGGATTTGATGAGAGGGATGAGTGAGGCGATGGAATTCGAACTTAACGAAGTACAAACAATTTTTAAGCATTTGGTTCACGATTTCGTAGTTAAAGAAGTTAAGCCTCGAGCTAAAGAAACGGATGAAAAAGCTGAATTCAATTGGCCCGCCGTTCGTAAAATGGGGCCTCTTGGTCTACTAGGTTTGGAAGTACCCGAAGAGTATGGGGGTTCTGGCGTTGATGCGATCAGTGTTGCTATCGCCATCGAAGAGTTAGGTTGGGGGTGTGGCTCGACCGCCTTGGCAATAGCAGCGCATAATGGACTTGCACTGGGGCCTATTGTCAATTTTGGTACTAGGGATCAGAAGCAGAAGTGGTTGCCACCACTGGCAACCGGTCAAGGAAGATTGGCTTGCCTTGGGCTAACTGAACCGGGAGCAGGTTCAGATTTGCAGGGTGGTATTCGAACGGTCGCAGTAAAGGAAGGCGACTCCTGGATCATCGACGGTAACAAAATGTGGCTCACCAACGCCTCCATCTCCGATGTGATGGTCTTACTTGTCAGAACGGATAGGACCGGTGGCAGTCGAAGCCTGAGCCAGATCATCGTACCAACGGATTCGGATGGGATCAGCATCGGTCCCGCCGAAAAGAAGATGGGGCTAAAGGGTTCCCCAACCCACGCTGTGACCTTTGAAGAAGTCCAGGTTCCCTTGGAAAATCTTCTAGGTGAAGAAGGTCGGGGACTGCAGCAAACGTTGACGACCCTTGATGGTGGCCGGGTAGGTATTGGTGCCCTGGCAGTCGGGTTGGCCCAGGCAGCATATGAGGAAGCTCTCAAATACGCACAGGAACGGGAGACCTTTGGTAAAGCGATAGCCCAGCACCAGGCGATTCAATGGATGCTGGCCGATGCCGCAACAGAGATTCAAGCAGCACGATGGATGGTGTATTGGGCTGCCTGGCTGCGAGGCCAAGGAAAACCATATACAAAAGCAGCGGCTATGGCCAAATTATTTGCTACTGAGGTAAGCGAGCGCGTTTGCCGTAACGCGATCCAGGTACATGGTGGCTATGGTTATAGTAGCGAATTTGCAGTCGAACGTTTTTATCGCGACACGCGCTTGATGACAATTGGCGAAGGGACCAGCGAAATTCAACGCTTAATCATCACTCGGAGCTTGTTATCGGGGAAGTAAATCCGTCAGTCAAATTCGTGACAAGCGATAGAATTGTTGGCTTCTTCAGTTCACTGGGCGGGAATCAATGTTAAGCTCTCATCGGTCACTTTTTTGACAGAGTCTGTATGCCAGGTCATGGTATAATAATCGCCGTCAAACCAAGATTCAATCATGTCCGAGTAAAACGGACTGCCAATCTGTCCTGATTGGCCGGGAGCGTATATGGCTATCGCTTGATCGAGATTCCCCAGGTCAATGATTTGCCGATAAGAAGGAGCGATATTGTCTCCGGGATCATCCCCTACCATTGAAGCTTGGGCGACCGTATCCGCGTCACCAGCGATGGAAAATGGGCCGAGGCTAAAGAGTTGGCCAAAGGACGGCCGGCTCGAAAAAGCATGATCGAATCGAATTTTGTGCAACCGGCCCCATGTCCATCTTTCTGGCTTGTCACCTAGAAGTCCGCGCAATTCCACAACAGAATCAGCTAATACCTGGCAAATTAAGCTTTCCCTCTTATAGGCCGTTGGCAACCAGAATGTGTTCAGATCGTCGAGCAAACGAATGAGGACGGCCGGCCATTG
>JAHEJP010000463.1 GCA_024638855.1 Chloroflexota bacterium | reverse complement strand
GCTTTCTGCCGTCAGGAATTAGCATCTTACAAAGTGCCAAGAAGAGTCGTCTTCTGTGATGAGCTACCGAAATCTGCTGTCGGGAAAGTTTTACGTCGCAAACTGGTAGAATTAGACTGCTAATCCTCATTTTTTGCTGCAATTCCTAATAAAGGGCAAGGTGTCACTCCTGACATTCGGCCTGCTAGTGTGTTAAGATATCCCCATCATAGCTAGAAACAATTCCATTAATTGATTCCAAATGGTGTGAGGTGTATCCGACGACCGAGGTTCGCTGGTTTCGGGCAGGAGAAATTCCCTCTAGTGCCTGGAAATGGTTTAAGAATTGCCCTGGTCCTTTGCAAAATCAGTTAACGAGGATCGACTATTACCTGCCGCTATTCTTCACCAGTGACTTGGGGGTAAAATTCCGCGAGGGACAACTCGAGATAAAAATCTTGCGCGATAAGCTGGGCGTCAGTCGGTTGCACGGGAACGTCACCGGACATCTGCAGTGCTGGCAAAAATGGGGTTTTAATGTTGCGGGAGCCAATGATAGTCTCGGCAATTCCGGTCAGCCTTTTTCAGATTGGTTACCCGTTCAAAAAAGTCGTAGTTTGCGCCGGTACCGACTTGATGAAGTTGGCCAAGTGCTTCCAGCAGCAGCTGAGGATATCTCACCAGACAGCTGCAGCCTAGAAATGACAATGATCCAGTCAAAGGGTCTGCTATGGTGGAGCCTGGCTTTTGAGACTTATGGCATCGGCAAAGAAATCAGCTCTTCGCTGGAGTTGATCACGGCCCAGCTTTTCGATATCGGCGAATCACCCTCATTAGCCGAAGTTGATTCTATGAGTTACCCCGACTGGATAAGCCATCTTGTGAGTTGAGCTTCCTGGGTCTGCATGATAGGATACCGGGCAAAAGCCGAAATAGCCAAAGGAGGCACCCCTATGTATCCGGTCAACACATCAAAGACTGCTCCTTTTGCCAGCAAACATTTTCCTCTGCACCTAGCATTGTTGACTGTGGGCGGCAACATGATGCCCATGGGCTATTGGACCGTGGTTTCTAAAGAACCATTCCGGATTTTAATTTCCATGGGCGTAGGCAATCATAGCCTGTCATTGCTTAAGAAATACCAGGAAGCCGCCTTGCACTTCATGCCATGGAGCCAACGAGCGAAGGTGGTCAGAGCGGGGTGGGTCAGCGGGCGAGATGCCAACAAGGCTGAGAAATTGGGTTTTTCTTTAGGCCCGGCCGAACGATTAGTGCATACTCAGATCGTCGAGGGGGCCGATACTGTGTATGAGATGGTCGTTTATAAGGAGTTGGCCGATTTGTCGACTGAGTTTGTGCCGTACGTCCTGGATGTCATCGCAGTTCACGGCAGCGCGCATCGGGAGCCGATTTTATTCATGAGCCGCAAGGATTTCGCCACCATTGGAGAAAAATGGCGGTACCATAAATAAAGATACACCGTTTGCATGAATATCATCTATCGCGCAAATGGCTTCTTCAAAAAGGCCAAGCGATATGTGCCGATACGCTGAAATCCAATAGCGGCATAAGCTTTCTGAGCCGGGTAATTGCTTTCCCCGGTGAAAAGGATTGCCTTTGTTGCTGCCTCGGCTTTTGCGTCAAGCAATGATGCAGCGACAATCGCGCGTGCGAAACCGCGCCTACGTAACTTAAGAGGGGTAAATACACCTCCTATTTGTACGATTCTGACCCCAGGCGAACTCACGATATCCGCATTAAAGCCGCTAGTGGATACAGGTATTCCATCGACCTTCAATATCCAGGTGCTACCACTATTTATGATACGTTCAACACTAGCCCGACGATTTCGGTGCAAATCTGGTGTATCAACTTTACCCAAAGTTTCCACATTCATCGCTACCAGCCAGCGGGTCAATAGATCAAGATCGTCCTTTGCGGCACGACGCCAGCTAATATTAGGTTGGTTTAAGATTTCAGGCACTATCAGGTCCTTAAGATCCAGTGAATAGAGACCTTCGGCTTCGTCATGTCTCATCTCCGAGGCTGGCAGGTCCAATATTCGTTTCGCTTGCATGACTTGATCATCCGGTCCGATAAATCCGACAACCGGCAGCTTGGAAATTTTGATTACCTCCGTAAGTATTCGTTCCAAATGGTTCGGCGCTTGCAGGACAATATTGCCGTTCCAGTAGTGGGCAACGACGCCAACCAGTTGATCTTCATCAAATGCAGCCACGTAAATCCCATGAAGCCGTTGGCCTTGATAGACGAGACCTGCCTTCTGCATATTTCCGTACAAAAACATCGATGATTCAAGCCGCGATTGTAGGAAGCGAACCATTGCGATTTCGTCATCATCAACGAGTGTACGAATAGTCAAATTTGCCAATAGTGTCTCTCCGGCATAATTCTTCGCCTACATTTACTCGATTATTATACCTGTTGTCTTGCTAGAGATTGGGGTGGAACTGATTGCTGATCTGACGCCTTGCATTGATTAAGATTGGCTATTCACTCTGTATCCTGGACAATGGATAGTAGCGGCCAAGATAGTACCAATTAGCTTTTCGAATCGCCGGCGCCATGTCCATGAATGAGAATCTTGAGACCCATACCGTATTCAAACGGCTAGCCCGCTGGGAATGGCTTGTCTTAGTTACGTGCCTGGCGATTTTCTTCCTCCAACCTGCTATTAGCTCACCTCAGAAATCAGCATCTTTCGACGAACAATATCATCTTGCAGCCGGATATGCATACCTTAAAACCGGCGATTTTCGACTTAGCCGGACGGTCGGCCACCCTCCATTAGCCAATCTATTAAATGCCATACCATTACTATTTCTGGAAGACGTTGAATTGCCATTGGACCATCCAGCCTGGCAAAATGGAGACTTTCAATGGTTCGCTGATAGGTTTCTGTGGCAAGTTAATGGCAACCCGCAACAACTAATCAACCAGTCGCGTTACGCTTCTATCACTTTAGGCGTATTTATAGCGCTAATTTTATTCATTTGGGCACGCCAGTTGGCCGGCCTTGCCGCTGGTTGGCTAGCGCTCTTGCTGGCTATTTTCGATCCCAACTTGCTGGCAAATGCCCGGTTGATTACGACTGATTTGGCGCTGGCGTTTTTTGTTCTGGTGGCGATATGGCGTTTGTGGGTCTGGTTGAGACAGCCGACGGGCCTGAATCTGTTATTGACAGCTATCGCGATAGGCTTGGCCATGGCTACAAAATATACGGCGCTGCTTCTATGGCCAATCATCCTGATTATCTTATTTATTTATCCAGGCTTTACTTGGAAGCGCCTTGGACATTTTATCCTGATGGGGATGGTAGGCTACGCTGTGGTCTGGGCAGTCTACGGTTTTGACACTGGGCCGGTTTTCGGTAGTGGCATTTCCATTCCCATACCCGCGCCAGCCTACCCGGAATCTGTCTGGCAGACTTTCACCTATATAAACGAGCAACCGGTGCCTTCATTTATGTTGGGACGTATATCGGTCGATGGCTGGTGGACATATTTTCCATTGACATTGGCTGTTAAGACCCCATTGCCCTTGTTGTTTTTGACGGCAACGGGGCTGTTATGTGGCCTCTGTTATCGGGGATGGCGAAAGACCTCAGTCTTATGGCTGCCGCCATTGGCTTTCATGGGCCTGGCGATGATCGGCCGATTCAATATTGGTTACCGTCATATCATCCAGGTCGTGCCTTTTTTAATCATGCTGGCTAGCTATAGCATTCAACTGCCCACGTTGGTAAGGGAATGGCAAACGAATAAAATGAGGGGCACAAGATCAGCTGATCTCGGCGATCTGACAGACAAGCCAGC
>JAHEJP010000103.1:8095-14300 GCA_024638855.1 Chloroflexota bacterium | reverse complement strand
CCCAACCTGCTCTTCCCGTTGAAAAAGCGGCGGAAAAATGTGATCGAAGCCAGGCACATGCCGACGGCGAAGATGGTGTCCCAGAGCGCATATGCCGCAGACTGCCAGGTCCCGTTACCCAGAAAATGGAATTCGCCGCTAAATACGCTCGCGAATGCCAGCGGGAACAAGATGAGTGAGGCCAGCAGCGCGGTCACAAAGCCGACGGCGCCCATCCTACCGGTAACAGTTCGAAACCAGTCACGGCGGTAGGCGACGGCACCCACAATGAAGAAACTGAGATATTGCGGCAGGTAGGCCAGCGTTGGAAAGTCCAGCACATATTTACCTATCGGGATGATGAACCGGAACAGGTAAGTAACCAACGCCAATCCCAAGATGAAGAGCCCAACACCAAGATAGCCGGGGGGCGAATATTCGCTCGCCGAAGATGGTTCCCGGTTCCTTGTCAGATACCGCCAAGCAACATAACCTAAGCTGAAGATGAGCAACAGCGCCAGGAACCAGGCGACACCCAGATCGATGAGTTGGGGATATATTTGCCAGTAGCTACCCCAGGTTAATGGGCCCGGTATCTGGGGAACGGGCCCTAGCCAAAGTCCGAGGGCCGAGAGCGGACTGAGCACAAAATAGAAAATAAGCAGAGGAATGCCCAGTCGAATCAGCCGGTCCTTGAGGAAGGAACCCGACCCCTTCCGTTCAAAGGATCCTGGCGTGAAATAGCCCGCCAGCAAGAACAGAGCGCCCATGAACCAGCCCTGGTTAAAGAGCACAAACACGCCCAGTAACAAGCCCCCTAGAGATTCGACGCTTTTCGGGGGATCGACGTACCAGAACGGCGAAGTGGCCCCATAGACGACGGCCACGTGGTGCAGCACGACGAGGATAATCAGGGCGGCGCGCAAGTGATCGGCAAAGAACAGACGGGAGGTTACACCGGTTGCGGCCGTTTCTGGGGATTTTTCCATAGCTTGTAAAGTAATTTGAGCCATATTTTACTCCTTCATTCATAAGAGATTTCAGATGTTAATCGGGGGGATTATTTCTAGGATTTGATGGAATCAAAAAACGAGCCAGCAGATTGCGGTCCGCATACAATTACCAAACACCAGTTGCATAGCGCATGATTGCCATGGCGATAAAACCAACACCCAGCCCACCGAAAAGGCCGGCTACAATACTCCCCGTTAGAAAGCCGACGACAAAGCCAAGCATCAGGAAACCTACGAATACCAGGCCACTCATGCCTTTTTGCTTGGGTTCCTGCTTCTCGAAAGCCATGGCGATGGCCATAGCGATAAAACCGACGCCCAGCCCACCGAAAAGACCGGCTACGATATTCCCCGTGAGAAAACCTATGGCAAAACCAACCATTAGGAAGCCTACAAAGAGCAGGCCACTGATTCCTTTATCCTTGGATTCTTGCTTCTCAATAGTCATGATTAGTACCTCCGATATACCTATTGTTGAATTTTCTCTTTGTTAGCCCAAATATTTCTTTCTTGTGGCTGACTCCGAGATTGATTAACTCTTACACCTTTAGCATAATCGCCAGGTGGTATTAGTGTCATACCCCTAAAGTGTTATTCGTGGTGTTAATCGCTTATTTGGTGCATCGAGGGCGGCGCCAGCGGATAACGATTTGATTGTCTTCATGTGTTCCGATGCCGGTTTCAGGCAGCTAGAGAATTAGATGGCGGGCAAAATAGTTAAGGTTCTTGCTCTGGCTACCGTTAACATTCGATTGTGGACATCGAGTCTGCGGGCAAACTCAAACTGACCTGCGCGGCAAAAGCCCTAACTCTTGAGATCGCGCTATCGCCTGAGAGCGACTATGTACGTTGAGATTGCGAGCAAACTCAAACTGACCTGCGCGGCAAAAGCCCTAACTCTTGAGATCGCGCTATCGCCTGAGAGCGACTATGTACGTTGAGTTTGCTATAGATGTTGCGGGTGTGGACCTTGACCGTGTTCAGTGAGAGGTATAGCCTGGAAGCGATTTCCTGATTGGTTAGCCCCATAGCAATGAGTTGGAGCACTTCAAGTTCGCGTTCACTCAGTGGCTCGATAATTTCCGATTTCGGACCTCGAATTTCGGATTGAATTTTTGATGGAGCAGCTTGCTGCGGTCCGGCAGGGGGGAATGCTGCCAACAACTGTCGAGCGTAATCTGGTATGATGCCACGTGTAACGGCTTCGTAGAGCAAATGGGCCATCGGCGGCCCTTCATCCACAAATACACGGATGAAACCTTCCGGCTCGGCAAGGGCGAGGGCTCCCTTCAGTGCGGACAGAGCTCGATCTGTCTCGTTCCCGGCTTGAAAGGTCAACGCCTGGAGAATCTTAATCTCGATTACCTTTGAAGTACGGCCCCCCGCTTCGGCCGCTCTGAGCAGCTGCTCAAGAAGCCTGGCTGTTTCGTCTAGACGTCCTTGAGCGATGAAGATCCGGGCCAGAATCAAATAGTCAAATAACGAGAAAAAATCAATTTCCTGAAGGGGAATAGGTTCTCCACCAGTAGCGAGCCCTCGTTCTTGTGCCCATTGGGAGGCAGCCTCCAGCTTATCTTGTGCCAGCCATAGCCGCGCCTGCCAGGCCGCCACCTGGTTCGCGATCCAGGGAGGTATACGGGATTTGCGAGCGAGATTCTCCATCTTTTGGATGGTTTCTTCAGCGTCAGCCAGATCCCTTCTGGAAATCAAGATCCTTATCAGACACATGAAGCTCCAGCCGAGCATTTGTAGATCCCCGCTGCGCTCGGTTAAATAAAAGCCTTTCTTCGCTCGATCTAAGGCCTCATTCAAATCATTTAATTCGGCCAGCGTCTCAGCCCATACTGCCAGCAACCAGCCAACCATTGTCGATTGCGACATACCGAATTCGATAGCCTTTTGCATTTGTTGCTGGCAAATTTGTATCGTTTGTTGCAACCGGCCCTGTTCTCTTAAAGTTATGGCCAACTCTAGATTAGCGATCAAAACAAAGTAGATGTCACCTGCCGCTTCGCAAGCTTTCAAGGCTTCAAATCGAGCCTCGTACGCGGCCGTCATATCGCCTTTGAAGCCCTGCGCATTGCCTAGAGTTAAGGCAGTGAGGCTGCGCCAGGTTAGATCCTCCCGGGGTAGATAGTCTAGTGCCTGGCGTGCATGGTGAATAATCCCCGGCACGTCTGCCTGATACGAAGATATAAGCGCCCTGGTAGCGGCTACCCTACCTCGCAGCTTCACTCTGTCAAAATTGGTAAACGAGTTCTGCCTTTGCGGTCCGGTTTCAAGGACCTGATCGGTGCTGGCCTCAAGCGCTTGTTCGACGGCTTTGAGCGTCCGTTCAGCTTTATCCATTTGGCCGCTGTTGCACTGATACCTGGCTTGAAAGAGAGTGCTGTGTGGCTTTGAGAAAAGTATTTCTTCGGGCAATCGGTCCAGCCAATTTTGCAATTTACGATTTTCACCTCGCCCCCACAAAGCATCAATATTTTCTTCGAGCAGCTGCGCCGTCCGCTCGAAATCCTGGGCGCGTAGCGCATGCTCTATGGCTTCATCGGCGAAGCCGTGCTGCTCATACCACTTACTGGCTTGGAGGTGCAGCGTTACTACCCGATCTAGTTGTGTTTGGCGCAACCGCTGGCGCAGTAAATCGGAAAAAAGGCGATGATAACGGTACCAATGCCGTTCCTCATCGAGGGGGGTGATGAACAGGTTGGCTTGTTCGAGATATTCCAGCGTTTGTTGGCCGTTGCCCTGGTCAGTGTCTGTTCCTACAGAACAGACGGCATCACACAAGGAGCCGGTCATCCGGTCGAGGATGGCTGTTTGCAACAAGAAAGTTTGCACGCTTTCGGACTGCTGCTCAATGACTTCCTCAATCAAATAATCCAGAACAAAACGATGACTGCCGGTGAAAGATTTGATGAAGCCGGTCGTATCTTTTTGACCCTTCATGGAAATCGACCCTAGCCTTGCTAGGGTTCCTTGCAAAGCGAGGGCGGCCAACTGCAAGCCGGCGATCCAACCTTCGGTACGGCTTTGCAAGGCGATTATATCTTCTGACGACAGGTCCAGCCCCATCACCTGGTAAAGAAATGCGGCGGCTTCGGCGGCGGAAAAACGTAAATCCATGGCCCGTTGCTCAATCAATTGTCCGCGGGCACGTAGACGGGCCAGGGGCAATTGCGGGTCATCACGGGTGGCAATGACCAGATGCATCTGTGGAGGCATGTACTCGAGTAAAAAAGTGAGGGCATCGTCAATTGGTTTGGCATCAATCACGTGGTAGTCGTCAAGGACGAGGATCATTCTGCCGGGGATGGCAGCAATATCGTTAATTAAAGAGGTCAGGACATCCTCGGCCGGCGACGGCTGAGAAGAGTGGAGCATATCCAGCGCTCCTGCCCCAATGGTGGTTCCCATCCCTTCAACCAGGTTCAGGGCAGCGATGAGGTAAGTCAGGAAACGCGCCGGGTCGTTGTCGCCTTCATCCAGCGAGAGCCAGGCGATTCTATGAATGCTTTCGCTTTCTTTGGCGGCGCCCTGTCGTAAGCTGCCCATCCATTCGCTAACCAGCGTGGTCTTGCCAAAACCGGCCGGGGCGGAGATGAGGGTTAGTTTGTTGCCTTGCTGCAGGGCCTGGTTGAGCCGTTCGATCAGTTGGGGACGAGGGACGAAGTTCGGCCGCAGTGAAGGAACATACAATTTCGTCTGCAATAGCGTTTCAGGCACCTGGCTATTATAAGGGAAAAACGCAAGAAACGGTGCTTACAGCAAAAGAGGATCACAACAAACAAGGACATAGACAAGCGCATTCGAGCCTACAAATACGCTTGTCTAATTACCACCTGGCTTCCGGGCGATGATACCCGGTAATATCTTGAAGAATCAGACCGCGGCCGGCGTCTTTTCAACAATCGGCGGCCCGCCTGTCCATGTACGCCAGGCCAGCGTCCATAAAGCGGAGAGAAAGGCCGAAATAGCGCCCTGTACCACCAGCAGCAAAGGCCACAGGCAGCAGCAAATAAGCAGGGCCAGGCCCGGCAAGAACAGCAGCAGTCCCAGGACGATGAAGATGGCAATCTGAATCAGGAACAGGATGATGACTTCGCCAAGATTTGCCATTAACACGTTCGAGCCGCGCCGGTAAGAGTCGATGACACCCAGATCTTCCAGCATACAGGCCCGCTCGGCGAAATTCCTCAAGATGGACAGCACCAGAACGATAGGAACGACGATACAGGCGAGAACGGCTATCGCGACACCCAGGCCGGCCGTCCCGAGTAATGGGGCCAGTTCCTCGCCAAAGAGGGCAAAGATACCGCCATATGCGCCTAAGGCCATCAAGCCGACGACAAAAAGAATTAAGCCTGGAATTGCCGGCAAAATGCCTATTCCCAGCAAGGTCCAGAGCTTCTGCCAGCCGGCACGCCAGGCCTGAGAGAAGCTGGACTTTTCGCCAGATTCGATACTGTCGACACCGGCGATCAGGCCGCCACGAGCGATGGTGGAAATTGCCCAGAATACGATAGCTATCATAATAGCTATCAAGAGGAAAACGCAGACCAAGGTGATAATCACGCCTACCGCCAGGCCGGCGAATACCTCATCAAATTCGGGAACTTGTCCCAGATCTCCAAATGGCTGACCATTGCCGCTTCCGCCGCCGCCGCCACCGCCACCGTTACTGATGCCACTGCCCAGCGCAACCAGAATGCCTAGAATGATGAGAAACTTATTCTGCCAGACGATATTTACAGAACGACTAATTAACTTGCCATATTCCATGTCAACCCTCCAAAATATGTGAAACGTTACTGTCTCGCTGCAGTTCTATAAAGGTACTTTTCGCCTCGTAAGTCTTTGTGATTCATTACGTATCCTGCCGTTTCCAGTTGCATAAACCCCAGCCGTGACTTCTACTCCTTATCGCTTAGATCCACTTCCAGGCATACCAAACAGTCAGACCATTAAAGGCAAGCCCTACAATGATCAGAAATTTGTCATAAGCCGAAGGGTATGTAGGCAGCCCAATGAGATTGACAACAAAAAAAACAATGGCTACGATGATGTTTGCCCAGCGATTCACAGGAAGATTCAACGTCAGGGACAGGAAAACCATGGCAATCGGTATCACAAAAAGTGCTGCCATTCCCAGATACATTCCCTGCGATACTTGCATACTTCCAATTTCTCCCGCTTTGAAGTCGCCGCTGAAT
>JAHEJP010000103.1:0-7995 GCA_024638855.1 Chloroflexota bacterium | reverse complement strand
GCGATATCTCTGTGGTACAGGCTGTCACTTGTTATTATGCTCCACGGTTATGATTACTTTTCCTCGAGCGTGTCCTTCTCCAAGATAGCGAAAGGCTTCAGTAATCTCACTCAGCGAGTAACGTTTATCTATAACAGGTACGACCTTGCCGGCTTCAAGAAGCTCTTTCATGAAAAGCAGGTCGCTTTGGTTTTGTTTCACCGTGCCCAGGCTGCTCATTTTCTTGCTGCCGGTCATTGAAATAAACGGTCCCAGGAGCAGGGCCTGGAAAATTTGAGCCATGGAACCTCCGGTCTGGACATAGATTCCCTCGGGACTCAAAACACGCCGATAATCTAGAATCGGATGGTATCCGTTTACCGCGAGAATCAGGTCATAACGCCCCTCATTTTGGCAAAAATCCTCTTGGGTGTAATCAATGACCCGGTCGGCCCCAATCGAGCGGGCCATGTCCAAATTCTTCGTGCTGCACACGGCCGTCACTTCGGCCCCAAAAGGATTTGGCGATCTGCACGGCAAAGGTGCCTACACCCCCAGAGGCACCGTTAATCAGAACCTTTTGCCCCGGCTGAATCTTTCCTTTATCGCGAAGGCCTTGCAGGGCGGTGACGGCCGCCACAGGCACGGCCGCTACTTCCTCGAATGTCATACCGGCCGGTTTCAGGGCCATAACATCTTCGGTAACAGAGACATACTCGGTAAAAGCGCCGCCACCACAGGTGAATATGTCTCCGAATACCTCATCACCTGGCTTAAACTGCTTAACGTTCCCGCCAACCGCTTCAACCCGCCCCGCCACGTCAAATCCAAGTATTTTGTTTTTTGGTTTTAGAAGCCCGGTCATTAAACGGACCAAGAATGGGTCAGCTCTCAGGTTATGCCAGTCTCCCCAATTTACGGATGTCGCCTGAACTTTTATCAAGACTTCATCTTCCGTGAGGGTCGGTTTTTCCACCTCTTTATGCTGAAGAACATCCGGTGCTCCATATTTTTCATAGACAATCGCTTTCATGGGTTTTCTCCAAATTCACTTTGTTTCTTTAGGCGCATCAGGCGCGCTCGACCCAATTGACCGAGATCAACGGCAAGCCCAGGGAGTAGAGGCGGCGCAGCAGGCCCTGTAAAGCAGCCTGATCCAGGCTGCCGGTCAGCGTCGTGACCGGCGGGTCATCTGCCTGGCTATCAACCGTGACGATCATCCTCCCGTCCCACTCTGTCCAGCTTTCATCGAGGTGTCCCGGCACTTTAATTTGGTAGGTCGCCGGCCGGTCTAGAGTCAGCTTTGGTTTAATTTCCTTCATCATTGATTACCTCTCACGTTTACAGCATAACCGCGGGATGGTATTAGTGTCATACCCCGAAGGTGTTATTCAGTGGGGTTAATCGCTGATTTGAATTAGTGCTTGCTCAAGTGGGCAAATACGAAAAGCGGGCTGCTGACTGCTAGCCCGCCGGGTATGAAGGTTTTCTAGAGGGTAAACTCAAACCGACCTGCGTGGTAAGAGTCCTAATTCTTGAGATCGGGCTATCGCTTGAGTGCGACTATGTACATTGAGATTGCGAGCAAACTCAAACTGACCTGCGTGGTAAGAGTCCTAATTCTTGAGATCGGGCTATCGCTTGAGTGCGACTATGTACATTGAGTTTGCTGTAGATGTTGCGGGTGTGGACCTTGACCGTGTTCAGTGAGAGGTAAAGCCTGGAAACAATTTCTGGATTGGTTAGCCCTTCTGCGATAAGTTGGAGCACTTCAAGCTCGCGTTCGCTCAGCGGATCGAGCAATTCAGATTGATCAGTTAAAGATGTCTTTGCTTCAGCACTCGCCGGTTCGTCCATTGGAAAAGCCGCCAGCAAACGACGGACATAATCTGGTGCAATTCCTTGAGCAAGGGCTTCGCCGAGCAAGCGAGCCATCGGCGGGCCTTCGTCTACGAAGATGCGGATGAAGCCGCCCGGCTCTGCCAGCGCCAGGGCATCGCCCAGCAGCCCCACAGCCTGTTCCTTTTCGCCACGGGCATGGTGAGCGAGCGCCTGTAAAATCATGGCCTTGAGCCGTTCATCCCCCCAACCCTTTGCCTCCGCCCGCCGGCGCAATGGCTCCAGCACCGCCAGTGCTGCGGACGGATCTCCCTGGGCCAGGTGTACCCGGGCCTGGCTGATGGGCAGATCGTGCGCCCGGGCCAGATCAGCGGCGGCGGCCAAATCGCCCTGGCGCAGCCAGGCAAGCACTTGCGCAGCAGTTACCTCAGGTATCTGATAAATGAAGTTATGCCGGCGCGCGGCCTGATCGGCCTCTGCTAATCGTGCGGCCGCGCCAGTCACATCTCCCCCGGCAAGTTCAAGCCGGGCGAAAAATACCTGACAGGCAACGAATATGTCATAAAGATCTCTAAACTGCAGCGTTTGTTGAATACTCTGCTGCCCGTGCTGCCAGGCGGCATCCAGGTCGTTCCATTGGTAAAAAATTCGAGCCAGGCAAAGATACGCGTGGCCGGCAATCGATTTGGGCGCCAATCAGGTGGTAGTCGTCAAGGACGAGTAAAAAATTGTCCTGGACAGTGGTGATTTCATTGAGCAGGGCTGTCAGAATCGATTTGGTTGGCGGTGGCTGAGGTGATTGCGGAACCGCCAACAGGCGAGTATTGCGCCGTTGTCCCTTCAACTTCGCTCAAGACGAGCGTCTGCAAAGCAGCGACAAAATAAGTCAGGAAACGCGCTGGGTCGTTATCTCTTTCATCCAGCGACAGCCAGGCGGCCGGTCGCTCGTTTCTGGCGAGCCATTCGCTGACCAAGGTGGTTTTACCAAAGCCAGCCGGGGCGGAGATGAGGGTTAATCTGTGGCCAAGTTGTAGACCCTGGTTAAGCCGTTCGATGAAGCGCGTCCTGGGCACCAGGTTCGGCCGTAATGGCGGAATATACAGTTTCGTCTGCAGGAGCGTTGAAGGCACTTAGCTATTATAAGGGAAATCTACTCGTCTCGTCGCCCTCTTGCCCAACTTCGACGTCATCCTCTTCCACGGTTTCAACTTCTTCCTCGGCCGCAGTTCCCTCTTTGTCGTTCAATTCCTCGTCGGCCGGTTCATCCCCGGCCGGTAGTTCCTCGGTTGGCGCTACGGCCGCCTTCTCCGGGTGCAAAGCCCGCCAACACAACACGATGACGGCGCCTTGGGAAAACATGAACCAGGCGAATAGCAAGGTAATAAGGATGGAGATGATGTCGATCCACAGCGGCACCCGGCTGTTCACCTGTTCGGTGCGCGCGATGGCCAAACCCAATCGCGTTTCAATATCGGAAATGCGAGATGTCATCTCTTCCACCCGGGTACTCAAGCGGTTAATAGGCGTGCTGATCGCTTCGACTAGATTCTCGGCCCTGTCTTCTCGTCTCTGCTGGATCTCGTCCTTTAATTCAGTTACCCCGAGGGCGATCTCCTCCATACCGGTCCGAATGGAAGCGATTTCCTCGCTGCCCGGTATTTCAAGATCGATGAAGGGAATGTTGTTGATAGCCGCGATGGCTTCTTCGATGGCGGCCACCGTATCATATATGGACACGAAACTATCGCGGGCTCGGCCGGTGTTGGGTTCGATATCCTCGCCAACGATTCGAGACAGGACTTCCAGGAGAAGATTGGTGTCGGCCAATTCTTCACCGGCCGCTTGTACCCGTTGGTCGGCCGTTTCAAGGGCGGCTGATGTCTCTGAGAGGGCGGCGCCGGCATTAATCGATACCTCTTCCATGCGGGTCAGGGCCGTATCGAAAGAGATCAACACGGTTTGAATCGTCTCAGTGACCGGCTTGTTAATCGCCCAGCCGCCAACGATGCCGGCCAGGCCGAGCAATAGAAATAAAACGCTGATGACGATGGCGACATATAGCAGGATACGCTTGAAGATGGGCACCTTATTCTTCTGGACTTCTACTTCAACGGTTGTCATTTAAGTTTGTTTCTCTGTCGTAACGTTTGTATTTTTTACCCAGCCTTTCATCATCTGGTGCACGGCCGCTGCGCCGACCAAAGGTTCTTCGCCGTTTACAGCCAGTTCAACTGGATGCAATACAAAGGGCTGGGTCTGGTAGCCGCCCATCCCACCGTGGCAGCCGATCAACTCCTCAAATGCCGCCACCTCATTGGTCTGTGAGTTATAGAAGCTGTTGACCAGGATGTCGGGGCAGTTGGGGAAGGTGTCTTCTCGAATCAGATGCTGGGCGGCCCTGGGTCCAAAAGCGGCTAAGGGATCATCACCCTCAACTCTTTCTTCGGTAAGATAGTGGACCCCGTTAGCGCCTACTACCACCGGACCGTGCTCTTCTGAATGAACCATGGCGAAGCCCACGCCCTCGTGAGCGACCAGGCCTTCTAACATCCCGGGCAGGACGGTCTCCAGTTCTTCCAGCGTGACCCGCGTTTCCCGCTTCGTGCCGTAAACCAGGCCCAGGTTACCCGAGGCCAGGACGACGATTCGGGGCATTTCGTCATCCTTATCTTCAGCAGAATCTACTTCCTTCTCCGCTTCAATGGCTAATTCGCTGCTTTCTTCCAAAGCTAATTTATCGTCCACCGTGTAACGTTTAACCACTCCGGCCATCCGTTCAGCGCTGCCGCCCTTCTCTCGCTGCATGGCGTCGCTCAGGAAGACGCTGACATTACTGGCCCCCTCGCCGGCCGAAACCACGGCCTGCACCAGCTTATCTTTGGCCAGTTCCTGCACCAGATCCTCCAACGATTTACCATAGCGCTGCAAAAAGGTAGCGCCGCCGCTCTGGCCATGGTCGGAAAGGATGACGAAATGACAGGGACGGGGTGAATTCTCGGCCGCGTTCTCCAAACGGGCGAACTGTTGATCGATCTTATGAAGGGCGTCAAAGGCGTCCTTGGTTTCCACACCAGAATGGTGAGCCACCTCATCGTAGCCGACAAAAGTAGCATAGGCTGAAGGCACGCCGGCGAAGATGTCACCAATGAGGGTATAGATATTCAGCTCGCGCAGAATGATGGTGGTCACACCTCTAACCAGGGCATATTTGAAATTACGATGGTGTTTGTCCAGGCGAGGCTGCACATCGTTACGTCGTTGCTGCCAGAAACGGTAGCGCTCTAGGACGATGTCCCAGAAAAAGAGTAGCAATGTGCGGGCAAAGTTGTAGGGGCTGGCGAAATAGGCGTAGAAATCGCCGGTGTGAAAACGAGAGAAGTCCTTGATGGTGCTGGCGGTGTTCATGACATTGGGGGCGTCACCCGACATCAGGTTGCCCCGGCTGGCGCCATTCTCTACCAGCAGGCCATTACCATCGGAGTGTTCTTTTTCCAGGCGGGCGACGTCGTCGGGGTTACTGGAAGCGACCAGAACCTTGCGTTCCCGGTCATACCAGCGGAAAGCGGGCATGTCGAAGTTGTTACCGTGCAGCAGGCCGGCCTGGCTGGCCCCGGTTTGGGATGACAGGTCTGTTTCCCAGCCAACCAGTTGATGGCTGCCATCTTCGAGCCAGCGTTTCATGGTAGGCGCGTACCCTTGCGCCATGGCCTTCTCCAGCACAGGTTTGGCCAGGCCGTCGATCTCCAGGAAGAATACGGCGGGCACGTCCGTCTCCTCGATTTTGCCTTGCTTGCGCATGCGCCGAGCGATGACGTTGCGGTAGTAGGAGCCGTCGTCGTCGATGGTAAACAGGGTGCTGAGAATAACGTTGATGGCCGTAATGCCTATGGAAGCCCAGATGGCCGTCCAGAAGATCTTATCGACCGTGAAACCTTCTACGATCTCACTGGCCAGCCAGAGGATGAAGCCGTTAAGAACCAGGAAAAGCAATCCGCCGGTGAAGACGGCGAAAGGCAACAGGATACGACTCAGAATTGGCCAGAGCAGAGCGTTCAACAGGCCGATAATAGCCACGGCCACAATGGCTGTCCCCAACCGGTCGATGGCCAAGCCATCCAGCAACCAGGCCATTATCAAAAGCCCAAATACTTCGAAGAGCCCGACAATAAGAATTCGAACGATGGGGTGTCTTGATATGGGTCTTTTACGGTTATTCATGGTGATTCTCCTCTAAGCGCAGTTGCCCGAATCTTCCAATCTCTGTTTCTATTCCAAATCATAAACTATCATTGGCCAGGCGACTAGTCCAAAGCTTTTCCAAAGTTATCTAACGACAGATGAAACGCACTCAGCCATCCATCATGCCAAGCATCGCACAGCAGAACGTGACCCTATTTGAATACAAGGAGTTACGTCGCACCATACTGATGACTGTAATCTACTTAAAAACGCACATCCTTATTCCGGTGTATAATAAGAATCGAGAATCGTCATGAGCAAATCTAGCGGTAAACGATGGGGAGACCAGGAGGCTGTATCGCCATGGGGCAACAAGAGATCGAGTTGATCCTAAGCCGGCATTGGTCGAGCTATCTTGACACGCCGATCTTTCTTGTCGATCCCGTTGGCAATTTGCTCTATTACAACGAACCGGCCGAGATCATCCTCGGCCGCCGCTTTGCCGAAACCGGCGAGATGACGGCCGACGAATGGTCGAAAATCTTCAGCATCACCGATGAAGAGTTCCGTCTGCTCGATCCGGAAGAATTGCCCCTGACCATTGCCCTGACCGAACGCCGGCCGGCTTTCAGGCGTTTATATTTGGCCGGGCTCGACAAAATCCAACGCCATATCGCCACCGTTTGTTTTCCCCTGATGGGCCAGGCTGACCGCTTTCTGGGCGCTGTGGCCGTGTTCTGGGAGTTAGAGGACTGATGAGAGTCACCCTCTGGGGAACTCGCGGCTCGGTGCCGACGCCTGGTCCGGAAACCATACGCTACGGCGGCAACACTTCCTGCGTGGAAGTTGAAGGAGACGACGGCACCCTTTTAGTCCTGGATGCCGGCACCGGTATCCGTCGTTTAAGCGCCGGCCTGCCCAGCCCGCTGAGCCGGGTGGACATTCTGCTGACCCACCTGCACCTGGACCATATTCAAGGTCTGGGATTTTTTGGGCCGCTGCGCCGGCCAGAAGTTGAAGTCCACATTTGGGGTCCCGCCAGCACCCTCTTCAGCCTCAGAAATCGCCTGTCGCGCTACCTATCGCCGCCCCTCTTTCCCGTTTATATCCGCGACCTGACCTCTAAAATGAAGCTGCACGAAATCACAGAAAACACCTTCCAAATCGGCGAATTCACCATCACCTCGGCCCTGGTCGTCCACCTCGATCCGACCCTGGGTTATCGCATCACTTCGCCGTCAGGCACGCTGGCCTATATACCGGACCACGAGCCCGCCCTGGGTCCACGAGATTTTCCCTTCGATCCCAGGTGGACCTCCGGTTATGATCTGGCGGCCGGGTCCGATTTATTGATCCACGATTGCCAATACACCGCTGAAGAATATCAATCCCGGGTCGGTTGGGGCCACAGTTCTATACCCCACGCTTTCACCTTCGCCGAAATGACCCAGGTCCGGCACTTTGTGCCTTTCCACCACGATCCCTCCCATGGCGACGATGAGCTCGACCGCTTGTTTGAAAAACAAATCAGGGCCTTCCAGCCGGCCTATGTCGTTACGCCGGGCATTGACGGCTCCATCTTTGAGCTCAACGGTCACGCCAAAAGTTCCTCGTAGATGTGATTTACTAAAAAGCCCGGCTCCATTTTCAGAAGCCGGGCTTTCTTGTGGCATTTTCCTTTACCGGCGACCTATCCGGCCGCCTCGGTTCCCGGTACTCGCCAATACCGGGTAAGTGGCGCTACTGGTTCATCCAACAGGGCTCATCAGTATCGATTTACTGTTGCGCCGCGGCGGCCGCGTCGACGAGACCATGGCCGAAGAATGAGGTCCGGCCACCACCACCGTAGCAAACTTCGCGTTCGTCGGCTGGACTCAACGGTTGCCAATCGGCCGGGCAGTCGAGGTGCTGGGCCGATCGTTGCACGGCCGCCTTGACCGCGCCAGGGCTCCAATTCGGATGCATCTCCTTGACCAGGGCTGCAACGCCGGCCGCGTG